>JAIYDP010000217.1 GCA_027487435.1 Verrucomicrobiaceae bacterium
CCCTCGACTGCGACTCCTCCCGCACCGGCGTCGCCGCCCTCCGCCTCCTCCGCCTCCTCCGCCTCCTCACGCTCCTCCGCGCCTTCCCTTCGCTTCGGCGCCAGGTCGCCATCATTTTCGCCTCCCTCTCCTCCGTCGCTTCGCTTCTCCTCCTCATCCTCCTCTTCCTCCTCATTTTCGCCCTTTTGGGCAACTCCCTCTTCGGCGCCGCCCTCCTCCTCCCCCCCGCAGACGCCCCCCCCCTCCGCCCCGGCGCCGCCGTCGCGGTCTCCCTCCCCAACTTTCCAAGTCTTTACCCAGCCGCAGTCCGCGCGCTCAATACCTCTTTCATGCCGGGGGGGGGGTTTGAAACCCGCTACCTCGTCGCCTACACTTTCACCCCCCCCCACCGCCCCGACCCGCTGGAGTGGCTCCCCACCGGCCCGTGCGGCGGCGAACAGCCGGCGATTTGTGGCGTCACGCCGCGCAAAAATTTTGACAGCGTCGCGCATTCTTTAATCGCCGTGTTTCAAATTTTGACGTTTGACGATTGGCCGCAGTATTTGTGGCTGGCGTCACGCGGCGTCGGGCCTGGGGCTGCGCTCTATTTTTTTGCGATAATAATCCTCGGCAATTTTATGTTATTTAACCTCTTTGTGGCTATCGTCATTCAGGGCTTTCGCGAAAAGCCAATCGACGAGGCTGAACCCGCCCCGTCGCAAGGCCCCCCCCCCCCTTCTCTCGTCGGCCGCGCGCTCACAGCCGTCGGCGCCGCCGCGCGCTCCGCCACGGCGGCTCTCTCCCGCGCGTTCGGGCGACGCGTCGTTGCGCGCGTCGCACCTGGGGAGGGGGGGGGGCCGGATGCCGCGGGGGGGGGGGGGGTCAGCGTCAGGTCGAGTTCAGCGGCGTGGGCGAGGAAGAAAAGGGGGGCGATGAGTTTGACTCGGATGACGAGGGGGGGGGTGCATTTTCGTCTGCCGACGCGGACAAGTCGCTGTGGATTTTCGCTGTTAATTCTTTCCCGCGGCGGCAGCTCATCCCCCTCGTGCACCACAAGCGGTTTGAGCAAACAGTCATGGTCTTTATTTTTATCTCAACCCTCGCGCTGGCGCTGGAGCGGCCGCAAATGAGCGCCACCGAGCGCGCGGCGCTGGACTTAACAAACCTCGTCTTAAACATCGCTTTTATGCTCGAGGCGCTGCTAAAAATCGTTGCGATGGGTTTTTTATTTTACGCGCGCTCCAACTGGAACAAGCTCGACCTCTTCGTCGCGCTGTCCGCGATAACAGACACTTTAATCAGCCTTTTAACCGGCGCCTCGTCAACCCTCCGCGTCCTCCGCACCCTCCGCATCTTCCGCGCGCTCCGCCCCCTCCGCCTCATCTCCCGCGCTAACGGCCTCCGCATTGTACTTTTGACCATCACCCACTCCATCCGCCCCATCATCAACACCCTCTCCATCGCTATTTTTAGCTTCGCTATTTTTGGAATCCTCGGCCTCCAACTCTTCGCCGGCGCCCTCGCGACCTGCTCCGACCCCGCCGTTTTTGAGCGGCGCGCGTGCGTCGGCGCGGCTGCCGACGGCACCCCCGCGCGTGGGTGCGGCGCGGGGTCAACTTTGACAACTTTGGGAACGCTCTGTTAGCGCTTTTTAATTTAGCGTCGGCGGACAACTGGACGGATTTGATGTGGGACGGCGTCGCTTCGACGGGGCGCGCGACGGGATTTGTGGAGTACAACAACGAGGCGCTGTGCCTCTATTTTCTAGTCTTTATGGTCGTCGGGTCGTTCTTTATCGTCAACATCTTTGTCGGCGTCTTCGTCGACGCTTATAAATTAACAGCCGCGTTCGTTAGCGGCGCCAGGCGCTTCGGCGCGCGCGAGCGCGGCCTCCAGCGCGTGAACACAATGCGGTTTAATTTAAATATGACAAGCGCGCTCAAAGAGAACCCCGTCCGCGCCGCCCTCTTCGCGCTAACAAGCGACCCTAAATTCGACGTTTTTATCGCCGTCGCGATCGTCGGCAACGTCGCGGCGATGGTCTTTGAGACAAACAAAAGCGCCGCGTGGCAGCTCCACTTCCTCGCTCTAACAAACGTCTTCTTTGCTCTTTTATTCGGCGCCGAAGCGGCGGCGAAGCTGCTGGCGCTGCACCCCGCGCGCTACTTCGCTAACAACTGGAACCGCTTCGACTTTAGCGTCGCCCTCATCTCCTTCGCCGGCATCGCCCTCGATAACAGCGGCATCTCACCCCTCTTCTTTAACCCAACCCTCCTCCGCACCCTCCGCGTCGCCCGCATCGCCCGCATCCTCCGCGCCTTCCGCCTCCTCCGCGCCGCCAAGGGCCTCCACACCCTCCTCGCCACCCTCCTCTCCTCCCTCCCGCAGATCGCCAACCTCCTCGCCATGCTCGCACTCGTTTTTTTCGCGTCGGCGGTGCTGGCGGTGGAGCTTTTTTCAAATTTGTGTGCGCGCGGGGAGGCGGAGGTGGCTGGGGGGGGGGGAAGGGGGTGGTGTCGCGCGTCGGATCCGGCGGGTGCGCTGGATCCGCACGCGTCGTTTGTTAATTTGGGCATGGCGCTGCTGTCGCTTTTTCGCGTCACGACGGCGGATAACTGGGGGGAGCTAATGAACGCTGTTAAAGTCCAGCCGGGCCTGCGCGCGGTGGGGGCGCTTGAGGCGGCGCAGGGCGCGCTGGCGCGTGGGGATTGGGGGGGGGTGTGGGGCGCGCTGCCGGGTTGCCTCACCGACGCGGAGGTGGAAGCGCTGGGGCTGTGCGGGGGGGGGGGTGGATTCGACGCGTCGTGCGGCGGGACTTGCGGGCAGGGGATTGTGGCGCCGCTTTTTTTCGCGCTTTTTGTTGGCCTAACGAATTTTTTAATGTTAAATCTGGTCGTGGCGGTGCTGATGCAGCAGCTGGCGGATGTGGAGGGGGGGGCTGCAAATCAGCTGACGCAACTTGTGGACACAAACACGTTGTACCGAATCGTCGCGCGATGGAAAAAGAACTCGCGGGAAAAAGTCAAGTTCGCGCGGGAAGGAGACGGCGCGCGATCGCAAGCGTTTGGGGCGCCTAAAAGGAGTCTTTTTACTTTAAGTGAGGGGGGGGGGATGGGGGTGTCTGAGAGGGAGCTCAGGCCCATGGGGGGGTTGGCATTGCCGTGGGTGTCTGAGCGGGATATGAGGGCTCTTGCGGGGGGGGGGGGAGGAGGGATGGGCGGTGGGGGGGTGTGGCAATTCAGCGCCGGGACGACGCGGCAGCCGAGCTCTGTTAACGTTATGTCGACGCAGTAAGCGTCTCTGAGTCAAGTTAAATGTACAGCGTAAACGATTTGTTAAGTGGCGGTTGTACTCTAACAGAACGCCTTTTTATTTAAATTGCTCTTCAAATCACGCACAAGAAAACCTGATTCGCTTCGTTACATACAAGTCAGCCCCCCCCCCTCCTTCCCAACCTCAAGTCATCGACTCCGCACAGCTCGGCCTTCGCCTCTCGACCCCCCCCTCCACCACTTGCGCTCGCTCCGGCTGCGCGGGCGCTGTGGGAACTGCGAAGCCCCTTGACTTGAGGAAGCTCATCTGGAAGACGTTGTAATCCTCAACGGACATGGACACGTGTCCATGCGTTGCCTCGTCCAGCCGCATGAGCGCCGCGAAGAATCCGGGGTTTGGAAGGATGACTGGGCGGTGCTTTTTGACGAGTGAAAAAGAGTCTCTGAGGGACATCCTCTTGCGGGTCATGATGTATGAGATGACCATGGTGGACGAGCGGCTGACTCCGGCCTGGCAGTGGACGTACACTTTGCCGCCATTGAAAATCGCGCCGTCCATGAAGGAATGGACTTGGTCGAAATGATCGTCGATTTTCACACCAGGAAAGTCGTTAATTGAGATTTGGAGGTACTCGAATTCTTTCGGGAAGGCGCATCGCTCATTGGCCTGCAGAGTAAGAACGATTTTGACCCACCGTACCGTAATGTTTGCAATGTGAGTCACTCCGAGCTCTTTTAAGTGCGTCGGATAGCCACTAGCAACATACGCCGGCCCAAGGAATATGTGGTCCGTAATCTTGGAGCAGTCCACGTGCTCATCTGTTGGAATGGCTTTCTGCATGCTAACAACTAAATACGGAGAAGGTTTAGAGCACTATTCTAGTTTTTAGCAGTTGCCAAATTCTTTTCATCCGACCTGTAGGTTTTACGTGCTTGCCAAACATTCTCCTCCGCCTTTTAAGTCAAACAAAAAAAAGAAAGGAAAGAACAGAAACACTACATTTTATCTTGAACATTGAAAGCACAGGCAGAGAGTACAAGAATTTTTGCAAGGCGACAATCGAATGAACAGAGTTGCCGCCAAACTCAACTGCTCGTTTTGAATTTGTGGTCCACGTTCAAACTGACGTCCGTTGGCGTTGCTTTTGATTGACTATAAAAATTCTAAATTTGTCGGCAGATTCAAAACAACCAACAGCAAACATGCGTGAAGTCATTTCCATCCACATCGGCCAGGGCGGTATCCAAGTCGGCAACGCCTGCTGGGAGCTCTTCTGTCTTGAGCACGGCATTCAGCCTGATGGTCAGATGCCCTCTGACAAGACCATCGGCGGCGGCGACGACGCGTTCAACACCTTCTTCTCCGAGACTGGTGCCGGCAAGTACGTCCCTCGTTGTGTCTTCGTCGATCTCGAGCCTACCGTCATCGACGAGGTCCGCACTGGAACCTACCGCCAGCTCTTCCACCCCGAGCAGCTCATCTCCGGCAAGGAGGACGCCGCCAACAACTTCGCTCGTGGCCACTACACCATCGGCAAGGAGATTGTCGACCTCGTTCTTGACCGCATCCGCAAGCTTGCAGACAATTGCACTGGTCTCCAAGGTTTCCTCATCTTCCACGCTGTCGGTGGCGGCACTGGCTCCGGCCTCGGTGCCCTCCTCTGCGAGCGCCTCTCTGTTGACTACGGCAAGAAGTCCAAGCTCGGTTTCTGCATCTGGCCTTCACCCCAAGTCTCCAACGCTGTCGTCGAGCCATACAACATGGTCCTGTCTACCCACACCCTTCTTGAGCACATGGACGTTACTGTCATGCTCGACAACGAGGCCATCTACGACATCTGCCGCCGCTCCCTCGATATCGAGCGCCCTACCTACACCAACCTTAACCGTCTCGTCGCTCAGATCATTTCTTCCCTCACAGCCTCCCTCCGCTTCGATGGTGCCCTGAACGTCGACGTGACTGAGTTCCAGACCAACCTTGTGCCCTACCCTCGCATTCACTTTATGCTCAGCTCCTACGCTCCCGTCATCTCCGCCGAGAAGGCCTACCACGAGCAGCTCTCCGTCGCTGAGATCACCAACTCCGTCTTCGAGCCTGCCTCCATGATGGTGAAGTGCGACCCCCGCCACGGCAAGTACATGGCGGCTTGCCTCATGTACCGTGGTGACGTCGTTCCAAAGGACGTCAACGCTGCCGTTGCTACTATTAAGACGAAGCGCACCATCCAGTTCGTCGACTGGTGCCCCACTGGCTTCAAGTGCGGTATCAACTACCAGCCACCAACTGTCGTTCCCGGCGGCGATCTCGCCAAGGTCCAGCGCGCCGTGTGCATGATTTCCAACTCCACCGCTATTGCCGAAGTCTTCTCTCGCCAGGACCATAAGTTCGATCTCATGTACGCCAAGCGTGCCTTCGTCCACTGGTACGTCGGTGAGGGTATGGAGGAGGGTGAGTTCTCCGAGGCTCGTGAGGATCTTGCGGCCCTCGAGAAGGACTACGAGGAGGTTGGCGCTGAGTCCGCTGAGGGCCAGGGCGAGGAGGAGGGTGAGGAGTATTAAACGCCCCCTCAAGGTGCAAGTGTGGTGCCCTCACATCACCATGCTTGATGTTGCCCTGATGTACCGCTATTGTCTCAGTGAAGTTATCCAACCCACCTCAATTGACCTCAGACCCAATCCGTTTCACTTTATTTACTCCACTCTCACTTAGAACCCCCCCCCTCCTTTGCTATCTCACCAGCCTTCTTCTCATCCTTCCCCTCCTTCTTCTCCTCCTTGGCTCCCCCCTCCTTCTCCTTGCTCTTCTTCTCCTCCGCCTCCCTCAGCATCGTCTTATTGTTGATGAGGTCGTGCAAGCCGATGACAGAGCGGATGAGCGAGCTTAAATACACCGCGACCATCATGTCGTTAGTCTTCACTGCAAACGCCTTGACAATCTCCTCCCCGCTTGTGTTGGGCAGCAAGTTGAAGATCTCCAAGATGTTCTCGCTGATCTCGTGATTGATCGGATACTTGCCAGCAATCACGTCGTCAAGGTATTTTTGAATCTCTCGAAGCCGCGTCTCGAGGCCCTTCAGCGACGCTATGCGCGCAGAAATCTGTTGCGCCGTTAGTTCTGACGATCAAACCGTGAGGACCTGATGGGCAAGTGTGCTCACGGTCGTGTCCTTGACGTCGCGAAGCAGGTGCTCGATGCCAACCTCCTCCGCCTCAAGAGCCCCGATCTCGCAGGGGAGATGAACAAACGCCGTTTCCGTCGGGGTGCCGTCCTGATTCGTGAGGGAGCACGATGTGGCTATGCACGTCATGGAGAATCTCTGTGGAGATGTACGCTGTCGTGGGGATATCTGCATGTCGTCAGGACGATCAGAAGTGGGCGGACTCTCGTCGTCTTTCGGCTGCACGTCGATGGACACAAAGACCGGATGCCGGGTGAACAACTTGAACATCTCATTGATTGCAAGGTCGTTGGAGCGCAGCTTTGGTGATGAGCTGTACCATCCTACGATAACTTCTCTTGCTGAACTCGTCAACAATGTCACGATGGCTGATACCGCTAACTTTCTTGAACATTGCAAACATATTCTCAACAAACATGTGGTCAACGAACCATACAGAGGAGTCTTTTTCGTCCTCATCGAAAGGAACTGACCATGTAAAAAGAATGCCATCGTTTCCAACCTGCAAAGCTATTTGTAACATCAGCGACTCCATTGCGGACTTGCCCCAAGAGTACACCCAGCACGCGTTTCTTCGTGTCCTTTGCAATTCGGTTGTAATGGTCGACTGCGGACAAAAGAACGATTGGGTGCACAATTACAGATTTCACTGGCAGGACACCTGGCATGAATTTAACACAAACAAACGGGTACAATTAACTATGTTAATCACATCAACCTTTGCAAACATCGGTGTTCTTTTGGGGCCACAGCGAGTGTTCATAATTGCAGGCGGCAACGCAGAAATGGGTTCAACAGCACTTCGATTTCGAGTGTATGGATGCACTTCTTTGAGCTTCTTTCAGACACTCAATGGTTGACGTTGATGGCGACCGCGGAGGACCGATTGGCTCCTTTTCATAAATCTACTTGTAAGGCAACAACGCAAGGTGAAGAACCTGATCCACTAAAAATCGCATCGCTTGCTGCACTCCAACGCCAGTTTTGGCTGACGTTGCGAACCTGCGGTATCAAATATGACAAAAAGTTTCGTTAACCACCCAGCCAAGTCACAAGTACGACAAAAATGATCCAAATCCGCTTTTTGCTCATCCTCAAAGGTCGGCCACAAGTCGATCTTGTTTGCAATGAGGACAACGGGTATGGGACGGCCATCCGGAAAGAAAACTTTGTCAAGGATTTCCTTCCTCCATTTTGAAACAGCAGAAAATGTTTCTGGGTTCGAAATGTCGAAAAGTATGACGCAACCAACTGCATTTCGGAAATACGACTCGGTTAGTTAGATGAGATGGAGGAAGGGCATGGGTCTGCGTGAGGACTCCTGTGTTAGTTGTGATACGTATTCAAGTATATCGATTCGTACCCTGGTGACCTCGCGGAACCGCTCTTGGCCTGGGAGGAGGTTACGAATACGAACAGAGCTACTGACCTGCAATGTCCCAAATCTGGAGCCGAACTGCAGATGAAGCGTCAATGTTGACAATCTTCATGGCGTAGTCAACTCCAACGGTTTGCTTGTAGGTCTCCGTAAACATGTTGTTCACAAATCGTCGAATAAAGGAGGTTTTGCCCGTGGACACGTCACCAACGACTATAACCTGTGATTTTAAATTGGTAGAGGCGTAATTAGACCTTGTAATTGAATTCTTTTCGATCCGATGGAGTCCCTGAAGAATTCCTCATGACTGACCTTTTCCAAATAGTTAATGATTTGTTAACTCTGCTCGTACGGCAAATGGGGCCAAACAGGGATCCAAGACAATCTTCACTACTATTTGCACCAGATTACTCCCTGTATGTTGCGACGGTGTACTTTCTTAATATCTGTAAAAATCTCAAAAGTTGCCCTCATTAGTTTTTATTCATGGGGTTCGGCGACCGTGACAAAGATCCGAAGGACAGAGATCGTGACAGGGATCGCAGAGATCGTGACCGTGATCGTGACCGTGATCGTGACCGTGATCGTGATCGGGAAAGAGACCGTGACCGTGATCGTGATCGCGGTATGGACCGTGAAAAGGACAGGTATGGAGGTGGTCCTCGTGAAGAGAAAAGACGCCGCTCTCCTTCGCCAGCAGCCGTATCTGCTGCACCCAAGCCAGGGAGACAGCGGAAGAAGACGAATTGGGATGTTGGGCCTGGCATGGAAGGACGTGAAGTGCAACGTGGCTCTGAAAGCGCTATCGTCGCTGCCATTCAGCAGCACCAGCAACTCCTCAGCAATCCTCAGATCAACAAGAAAGTATTGTTTCCCTTTCTCTTTTGACAACTCAGGCACGTCGCGTGTACGTTGGAAACCTGCCCGACGGCTGCACGGAGACAGAGTTGGAACAATTTTTTGGCGAGGCGTGCATTGCTGCTAACCTCAACAAGCAAGAGGGCTCACCCGTCACGTCGTTCTGGCTGAGCAGCGACAAGAAGTACGGCTTCTGTGAATTCCGCTCCCCGGAGGAAGCTGGGACCAGCCTTGAGCTGAATGGCATCTACTTAAAGGACAAGCAGCTGAAGGTTTTTGGTTCTTTATGTGCCGAGGCTGATTTGTTTAGATCAGCAGACCCAACGACTTCATTGCCCCCATCACGGATGGAAAGAGTCTTCCGATGGGTTTGCTGTTAATGGCGGCTCTGACTGTGAAGGCTCAATGACGCTCCCTCCCAACCTCGGGCTGCCGCCGCAGTTTGTTATTCCAGAAGGTGAGGTGTCCAAGATTGTGATGCTTTGCAACATCGTGTCGGAGAACAGCTTGTCCAGCGAAAGCGAAGTCAGAACTCTTCTTGAGGAAGTGCGCGAGGAGTGCTTTCAGTACGGGGACGTGTCCCACGTTCTTGTTCCACGCCACTGGATGGAAACATGTTCGATGTACATCGGGTCTTGCTTCGTCAAGTTTGAAGACCCTGATGGCGCCTGCCGCGCAGCAATCATGCTGAACAACCGCAAGTATGAAGACCGTCTCGTCAAAACGGTGTTCTTCGACGCGGACATGTACGAGGAGTTTGTACAAGAAGAGCAGAGCGGCCCTCCAGCAGCCGCCGCGCCGGAAATGGACTGAGTACATTTGCAATCGTTCTGATGTTGTGCCGCCAAACACCCCTTGGATGTGTTTGTGGATTCTCGTTGTTATCTTTGTCATGGCCGAGGCTGCGCTGCTCAAGTTCGACCACGGCGGCCGCGACGATCTGTGATTCCAAAGCTATTTCCCCCGTGACCTGTTAAGGATATATCTCCTGAGGCAAGCCTCGACGCAGGCGTCGTTGATTGCGTTTGAAACCTTGCTTCTTCATTGCCTTCGGAGCGTGTGCAAAGGAACCGTCGCCCCAAACGCCATGGTCTCTGCTCTAGTCACGCTAAAACCCTTCGTAAATCTCATCCCCACCTTAATTCTAATCGCTAGTGTGGACAGCTTCTTGATACGTGCGTGGCAGACTGCATTTGGGCCCAAAGTCCCCCCCCCCCCCTCCCCCCTTACACCACCACAGTGGAAATCCTTGCCGTTGAAGACCCCTCCTTCAAGCCTCGCCTCGTCACCTTCACAAAAGAGAGCCTTGTCCTTCACCTTCCCCTCACTTCTGACCCCCCCCCCCTTCAGGTGTTGGAGGTCGTGACCAAACCGACTTTGATCAAGCGCCTTGAGGTCGACCACATCGCCGCGCTCGGCACAGAAGACGTTGCGGACCTCAAGAAGAAGCACAACCGCGTCAACACGCAGCTCAAGTCCCCCCCCCCCAACCTCCTCTCACCCCCCCCCCTCCTCTTCAGCTTCGTGCAGGCCAAGTACAACCTCCTGCGTGAGGAGAGCGAGGGCTTCGCCAAAGTCGTGACGGAGCTCGCGCAGGGCCGCGCAATCAACGCCGCCAACGTCGCAGCCGTTCGGCACCGCCTCGAGAGCCTCACAGGCACCC
>JAIYDP010000506.1 GCA_027487435.1 Verrucomicrobiaceae bacterium
TCGCAATTGCTTACGCTCTTCTTCGGTAAGGGTGATTCGATATCGGGTAGCCATGTGCATTTCTAGAGCGAAATACTCATGATTACAATGCGAATTAATTATTGTTACAAGATACTAGGTTTCTGCGCACCATGATTTTCACCGGACTGCTTACGGCAGGCGTGACGTTTGCGGTCTATCGTCATGTCTTGCTAACCGGAACTCTGGAAAACGCCCGCGCTGCCGCCTTCGCAGTATTGGTTTTTGCCGAATTGTTGCGAGCCTTTGGTGCCCGCAGCGAGATCAAGCCTGTGTGGCGCATTTCCCTACGCACCAACCTGAGCCTCGTCGCTGTGGTAGTGGTCACCTTCGGACTTCAGGTAGCGAGCCAGCACAGCGAGGCCTTGGGCAAGATTCTGAAAACCTCCTACCTTTCCTTCGCCGATTGTCTCCAGCTTCTTGCTTTGGCCACCATCCCTGTGATCGGGCTGGAACTCGTGAAATCCATTCGCCGCCATTGGCCGAAAGCTCGTTAATTTTCCGAACGCGATCTTTCCCGCAGAATCACGAAGAGCGTCACAAGACCCTAACGATTCTCGTTCGAGGTGCTTAACCCGAAATCCGAAGTTGACCGCGGGCATTGTCCGCCATCATTTGCCGTGCCTGTCATTTCAGGCCTTGGGCAAGCATCTTTGGATGCATGCCACTGCGACCGTGAAATCCCATGCACAGCAAAGCATGGCGAACCCTGCCTCACGTTGAACTTCGGATCTCGGGCTTAAAAATCCAGATAGATCTCCGTGCGGCGATTGGCTCTGCGGCCTTCGGGATCGTCTTGGCCCGTGGTTGTTACATTGGGACGACGAGGTTCGGACAGTCCTTTGGCCGCGGTGATGATCTGGTTCGGATTGACCCCACACACCACAAGGAAATCGCGGACGGCGAGGGCGCGTTGTTTCGACAATTGTTGATTGTAAGCGCGAGAACCTAGCGAGTCGGTGTGGCCGGAGAGGTTGAGTTTTTTTTGCGTATCCGTTTTGAGGAGCTGCGCAACAATGGACAGTTGCCGTTTGGTGCGTGGGGTGAGTTCGTTGGTATCAAAGTCAAAGTAGAGAACGAGGGTATCACCCCCAGTCGGATTTTTGATCAAGGGGGTGTAAAAGACATCTCCCCCTGCGATTCGGGTAGCGTAGTCGCTGAGCAATTGGTCGAGATTTAGCTCATCAATGACCCATGGGCCATCGATTTGGTATTTGCGGAGGGTGATGCCGAATTGCGCGGCTGGCGTGCCGTCTGAAGTGACTACGTTGGCGAGAAATGTGGTAAGCTGGTCTTTTTGTAAAGTCGCACGAAGGGGCTTTTCGGCGCGGAGTTTGTAGTGTCCTTCTTCAAACAGGATGCACAGGCCCGCAAGCGAAGCATCGGAGACCGTGGCGGAGTTGACGAACTCTTTGGCGCGGGCAAAATTTTGGTCGAGCACCGCGAGCAAAAAGGCATCGGCTATGCCAAGAGCATCGACGAGCAAAGCGCGTGGAATGGGCTCACTGAGGCTGGGGGGCAGGGTGATTTTTTCTACAATCCAGCCATCGGGGCTTTTAAAGAGATCGAAGTAAATGCGATCGCGTCCCATTTCGCGATCGGCAAGTTCTAGGGCGTAACGCATGCGTTTGTTGATGTCCAATTCGCCAACTTCGCGCACGGCATCGGGGTGTCGAAGTTTGAGTTGTTGACCAGCCGCAAGATTGCGCAAACGCGCAAGAGATTCGGGGTTCAATGCTCGACTACCGATGAGTTTTTCTGCTTTGGCAATATCATTGTTGGCAAGAGCTTTCCCGATGGCTGTTACCAGATCGAGGGGATCGTCAAGAGCCGGTAGGATGGGCGCGGTTTTGGTGTCGCGTAACGATTCTTCCGCTGTGCTGAGTGGGTCTTCCTGCTTTGTGCCAGGTGGAATGACGAAGTCGGTTGTCGCCGCCGCCGGCGGAGTCTGCTTCTGTACGATGGGTTTGCTTCGTCTTTCGTATTCAAATAAGAACAAGGTGATGCTCAGTGCGATCAAAACCAAAAAAAGGAAAATGATGATAGGGGCTTTGGAGCGACGCTGCGGTGGGAGATTTTGCCGCCAAGAGGGATCTTGTACGACGGTCATATTCCTGCGCGGAAACGCGTCGAAATCCCGTTTTGCTACGGGAATCGAAACTGGCTTTTCGCTGGGGTTCGTATCATTCATGTGTGCTGATACATCAATTTTTGCCAAATCATTCGCGTAGTAGCGAATCAGCCCAACTTTCTGGATCTTCCGTATCCTCCAGAAGCTCTTTTAATTTTTCGACCACTTGGGTTTGCCCTGCGCTTCTGGCGGCGGTACCAAATTCTTTGATCTTATTGGCATAAGAATCACGGATTTTGGTGATGGAGGCAAGGTAGGTCTCATCGATTTCTTGTTGTTTTTTGAAATTGTAAGCATGGATTTTGGTCATTTCCGGATGGACGTTTGCAAGATCTTGCTCCCCATAGATTTTCCCCATTTCTACGATTTTTTCTTTGCATTGCTCTTTGATATGAGTCTGTGAAGGACGCCATGCAGCCTGATCGGCCGTCCTGACACCTCTGAGCCAGATGTCCATATCCCAGTGGAATTTTTTGATGTTGGCCGCATGCTTCTCGTCGCGTTCCTTCGCGGTTTTTTTGATCAGGATTTGCGCCTTTTCTTGAAGCGTCTTCAGGTCTTTTGCTCCGGTATCGACGCTAGCCGCATTTTTTGAGCCTGCCGCGGAAGCGTCTTTGCTCCACTCGATCAGAACTCCATCAAGATCTTCTGATGGTGAAACGTTGATCCATCCCTTCCCGGGGATGAATGCGAGTTGCGAATCATCTTCATCTTCGGTCGGATAGTCAGTAGCCCATGAGGCATACGTCCAGGCTTCACCCGTGCTCCATCCCCATGCACCGGACTTTAGCTCTCCATTGAGCCAAATTCCTTTAGGAGCTTGACCGCTCGCTACCGCTTCTTCGAGCCAAAAACCTTCATCTTTTGTCGATAGAGCGGCGATGTGACCGCCTGAGGCAGAAGCCAGTGTTTGCGCTTCAGAGAAGCTGAGTTCGCGCAATATTGGCAAAAACATGCGACTGCCCATGACAACCGTTCCCGGCGGATACTGAGGATTTGGAGTATCGAGCGATTTGCTTGTCACACTTAAAAGTGATTCGAGGGTGTGAGGTGTGGAGCCGTCTCGATACCAACACATCAAAAAAGGCCGGGAGACATCCGAGTTGGATGCTTGGATAATGCCGAGATACGAAAGGGTTGCGATGTTTCCTGCACCAGCCGGTTTTTTGGGTAAAGGCCAAGCTGCGCCGCTGATCAAATACCATTCATCTCGTCCAGCCTTGCCACTACCCATCCAAACGGTTTCATCGCCTGTCAGCATGCCCGACAAAAAACTGAGGTCATCCTCATTGCTGGGATAGGCAATATGCGCTCCATGTTGCTCGCAAAATTGGAAAGCCTCATCCCAGGTCATCTCTTCTTTCACCAGGAAATAATCGAAATCGCCCCTCCTCTTGCTGCTTTTGGGCATCACTGTGCGATCCCCACGCGATAAAGAAAAACGCAAGCGCTCCAATTCTTCCATCGGGGTTTCGGGTGGCGGAGCTGGCGTGGGTTTTGATTTTCCCCCATCAGGTCTTTGCTTCGGTTGTTGCGTGTTGTTGTTTTGGGCTGCGTTTGCGATTCTCGCGGCCATTTGCTTTTCCTTCTGCTTGCGAGCGAAATCCTCTTCTTGTTGTTTGATCGTTTTTATGTGAATTTGCAATTTTTGATAAGCGAAGACACAAGCAACGAGAAGAATGCAAATCAGCATCATGTTTCGCACCAACGGCCAGCTCGAGACGGTTTTCGTCTTACTGAATGTAGGAATGACCAAGGGGCCATCATCTTCTTCATCGTCATCTTTTACTGCCACGGAACGAGGCGTAGCGGCGCGAGCAGGTGAAGAAAGTTTTGATGCGGGAGCCGCAACAGCTTTTGGCCCAAGTCGTTGCGCAACGCTCGCTTGCGTGGCGACCTGTGGTGGAATGCTTGCCTCGGCAACAACCGCCTTTGGATCGACTGGTGGTATAGCGACTTCGGGAATAGTGGCTTCTGGAATAGCGACTTCGGGAATGGTGACTTCGGGAATGGTGACTTCGGGAATGGTGACTTCGGGAATGGTGACTTCGGGAATGGTGACTTCGGGAATAGCGACTTCGGGCACCGAAGCTTGGGCGATAGTCGAAGGACGCGCCATTGGTTTCGCAACTGTCATAGGACGAGCGCCAGGTGCAGACTTCGACAAGGGATTTGGTGCTTTGCTTAGGGGTGTTGATGAGGTGGAGTTGCCCAATTTCACTGATCCATGTGGGGGGGCACCTGCTATTCTTGGGGCGGCACTTCCTATGCGTTGGGGGGTGCTTCCTAAGCGTGGGGCGGCACCCACCAGCCGTGTAGCAGAGCTTACGCCTTCCTTCATGGCCTGCAAAGCCTCGCTCAATTTTTTCGCATCTGGATAACGCATGGCTGCATTCGGATGTGTCGCATTTTGATAAATGGTATCGAAAGCAGCGGAGCAGTTGCATTCTTTTGAGGGCAAAGAGCTTCCGACAGGGAGTTTGCCCACTAGCATTTCGTAGAGGATCACACCAACCGCAAAAATATCGGATCGGCGATCCATTTTTTCAGGATGGCTAATGATTTCGGGAGCGGAGTAACCAGGCGTACCCATCACAACGCCCTCAAATTTCGAACCCATGGCTTGCACGAGACCAAAGTCTCCAATTTTTGGCTCAACCTTTGGCGTGAGCAAAATGTTTGCAGGTTTGATATCGCGGTGGATGAAGCCGCTTTCGTGGGCATGATGAAGTCCTTCGCAGATCGCAATGATGATGCGTTTCACTTCCTCAGGGTCGATTTGTTTGTTCCAACAAGAATGATAGAGCGATTTCCCTGCCACATATTCCATCACGATATATAGCATACCGTTGAGCTCACCAAAATCGTAAATCCCGATAAGATTCGGGTGATTCAGTTGAGCCATAGCACGCGCCTCGGTACGGAAAGATTTGTGAAATTCTGGATCTTGACTCAACTCTGGATGAAGAATCTTAATCGCTACATCGCGATCCAAAGAAAGCTGTGTGGCACGATACACAGCTCCCATTCCTCCTTGAGCAATGAAATTGGTAAAGCTATAGGAAGGCAGAAGTTCATTGAGAACTTCTAATGAAGGGGGGGTAAATGATGTCTGTTCCACGGGTAGATGAAGTTAGGGAAACAATTGGTGTAAGGAAGTTTTCTATGGTATTCACGCGGTATATGCAATGGCAAACATTGTAAAAATTTCTTGAATTCCAAGACGTTGGTTGAAAAATTCCCAAGGAGATCAGCTGCCAGGAGGGTTATTTTTAAAATTTAGCCATTTTTCTGAAAAAAAGCTGAGAAATAGTACGACAAATATTTTGACAATCTCGAAAAGTCCATCTACATACCGCGCCCCGCACGGGGGTTGGAAACCTCTGTCATAACCATCAACACGTCACAAAATGTCCACCATCAAAAGTCTCAAAGCAGAAGAACGCAAACGCACAGGCTCCGGTCGCTTGAACCAAATGCGCAAAGAAGGCTGGCTTCCCTCCGTTATGTACGGACTCGGAAATCCCAACAAGAACCTCAAAGTCAATGCACGTGCCTTTAGCGATCTACTCGCGCACAGCACCTCAGAGAACATCCTGATCAATCTTGAAATCGAAGGAGCAGGAAACTCCCTCGCCTTCTTGCAGGCTGTGCAACACAACAATCTCACAGGTGCTGCAACTCATGCAGATTTCTTGGCGATTGATGAAAACACCGAAATCACAGCCCACGTGCCACTCCATCTCGAAGGTGAGTCCGTAGGCGTCAAAGCAAGCGGTGGTCAACTCGAGCACACGGTCCATTCCTTAGAAATCCGTTGCCTCCCCGTGAATCTTCCCGACATGCTTTACGCAGATGTTACAGCCTTGGAAGTAGGTGACTCTTTGCACATTGGCGATCTTACCTTGCCCAGTGGTGTTCGCGCGACTCACGCTCCAGAAGTCGTCGTCGCTCACGTCGCGAAACCTCGCGTCGTGGAAGAAGTTGTCGTAGCTCCGACTCCAGTCAAAGGTAAGAAAAAATAAGCTTTGCCGCTGAATTCATTTTCACAAAACCGACACCCTCGCCAAATTGGCAGGTGTCGGTTTTTTATTCGTCGGATGAATCATCTGCAGCAGCCTTACGCATCTCTTCGAGAGTGTCCGATACATCGGGCAATTGATTCCACAAATTCTCGACCACATAGATGGGGCAATGCGCTCTCACTGCCAGCGCGATGCAATCGCTGGGACGTGCGTCAAGTTCGATAATTTTTTTCTCCTGCAACTCATTCTCGGCTTCGAAGATGATGCGTGCGTAGTAAATTTCATCGACCATTTTGATGATGATCACGCGCAATACCTGTGCGCCGAAGCTCTCAAGCGTCATCATAAACAAGTCATGTGTTAAGGGGCGTGCTGGTGCCTGCTGCGCTAGTACGCTGTTGATGGAAGCGCCGATGGAAGGATCGATGAAAAAGTAGATGACCTTTTTCCCATTTCCTAAAAAAACCGCACATCCTCCTTGTGTCGGCATGAGCGCGATGGGCTCGACTTGTACCAGATTTGCCATGACCGAAGAGTATCTTTCTCGTGAGCGATACTGGCAAGCACAGATGAACAGAAATCATCGATTCGCAAGTGGAACGTTTTGATGCGATGATCTGGGCTTGACCTTTTGGAGGCATTGTCTTTCCTCGTTGCAACATGATCTTGTTGAAAACCCTAATGTGGATCGTCATTGCGTGCCTAGGTGCTGGAGCTGTCGCCTGGTCTGCCCTAGTGCGCGGTGAACCAGTCAACTCGATTTGGCTGGTAGTGGCTGGCGTTTGTAGTTTTGCAATAGCATATCGTTTTTATGCCTCATGGCTAGTCGCAAAAGTTCTCACCGTGGATGATACACGTGCACCAGCCGCTGTCACTATGGCGGATGGCAAAGACTTCGTGCCCACGCCAAAATGGGTGGTATTTGGGCACCACTTTGCCGCCATCGCTGGACCCGGCCCGCTCGTGGGTCCTGTACTGGCAGCACAATTTGGCTACCTTCCCGGAGCGTTGTGGATTCTCATAGGTGCGACACTTGGAGGGGGAGTCCATGATGCGGTCGTGCTCTTTGCTTCGATGCGGCGCGATGGCAAATCGCTGGGCCAGATGTTGAAGGAGGAGATCAATCCCTTTGTCGGTCTTGTCGCGATGTTTAGTTTGCTGGCGATCATGACGATTCTACTTGCTGTGTTAGGCTTGGTCGTTGTCAAAGCTCTCGCCCACTCGCCATGGGGTCTGTTCACGATTGCTTGCACCATTCCGCTAGCGATGATCATGGGTCTAGCGATCAAAAGCGGACGCATCGGTGTGACTCCAGTATCGATATTTGGCGTCATCGGATTGTTCATCGCTGTCGTGGCAGGAAAATTTTTACCTCCATCATGGAATGCGGCACTAACTTTAGAAACCACCGAGCTTGCTTGGGCGATAATGATTTACGGATTCGCCGCAGCAGTGTTGCCCGTCTGGCTACTTCTGGCACCTCGCGACTACCTTAGCACCTTCATGAAGCTCGGTACAGTCGGGGTCTTGGCAATCTTTATCGTATTCCTTGCACCGCCTTTGCAAATGCCTGCCGTTACACCATTCATCGATGGTAGCGGATTCGTGGTGCCGGGTCCCGTTTTTCCTTTCGTCTGCATTACCATCGCTTGTGGCGCGATAAGTGGCTTTCATGCCCTCATCTCTTCTGGAACAACGCCCAAACTCCTAGCGAGAGAGCGAGAAATCAAACTCGTCGGTTATGGTGCCATGGTCACAGAAATGCTCGTTGCCCTCATGGCGATCATTGCCGCCTGCTCGCTGCCACCAGGTCAATATTTTGCGATCAATTCACCCATCAATCCCCTCAATCCCGTCGCGGTGGAGCAGCAACTCGCCAAAATCAATAGCTACGGCCCCGCCTATCAAGTCACTCTTGAAGAGATGAAAGATCTCGCCACCAAGCTGCAAGAGCCAACGATGATCGGCAAATCTGGCGGCGCTCCTACCTTCGCTGTGGGCATGGCGGTGATGTTTGAACGCGTGATGCCCGGCAAAGATGCTTTGTCCATTTGGTATCACTTCGCCATCATGTTTGAGGCACTTTTCATCCTCACCACCCTAGATGCAGGCACGCGGGTAGGACGATTTATTTTCCAAGATTTCCTCGGCACCTTCATCCCGAAAATGAAAGACACCGGCTCATGGTCCGCGAACATCATCTGCACCTTTCTTCTCGTCTCCGCGTGGGGTTGGTTCCTTTACCAAGGGGCTGTCGATGCCGAAGGTATCGCGAAAAGCCTTTGGCCCATCTTTGGTATCTCCAATCAGCTACTGGCCGTCATCGCCTTTAGCCTTGGCACCACCATCCTCATCAAAATGGGCAAAGTTCGCTACGCATGGACTACCGCCGTGCCACTGGTGTTTCTCACCATCGTGACCTTTACTGCGGGATTGATGAAAATTTTTTCTCCACGTGCTGCGGGCTTCCTTCCTGAAATTGAAAAACAAACCGCTGCCATCGCGGCAGGATTACCCGAGGCGCAATTGAAAATCGCCAAACATGCTTTATTCAATGCCAAGGTCGATGTCGGCATCACCTCGCTGTTTCTGATTCTCGTCACCATCATTCTGATCGGTTGCGTTCGCGAGTGGTGGCTGATCTTGTCAGGACGCAAGCCAGCCGTGCTAAAAGAATCGACCTACATTTCACTCCCTCCCGACCTCGCAACATGACCCGCCAACAGCGCGCCTCTTATCTCCTTCAGCGGCTGGATCAACTGTATCCAGAAACCCCGATCCCGCTGGATCACACCGATGCCTTCACGCTCCTCGTCGCCGTGCTGCTCTCAGCACAATGCACCGATGTTCGCGTCAACCAAGTCACGCCAGCGCTTTTTTCCTTAGCGAATACGCCCGAAACGATGATGCATCAATCCGTCGAGGCCGTGCGCGAAATCATCAAACCTTGCGGCCTAGCTCCCAAGAAAAGTGCCGCCATTGTTGAGCTCTCGCGCATCATTGTGATGCAACACGGCGGACAAGTTCCGCAAAATTTCGCCGACCTCGAAGCCCTCCCTGGTGTCGGGCATAAGACCGCATCTGTCGTCATGGCCCAGGCCTTCGGTGTGCCAGCTTTTCCCGTAGATACGCACATCCACCGCCTAGCAAAACGATGGAAACTTTCCAAAGCGAACAACGTCGTGCAAACCGAGCGCGACCTGAAAAAAATCTTTCCGCGTGAAAGCTGGAATAAGCTGCATCTGCAAATCATCTTCGCAGGCCGCGAATACTGCACCGCCCGTGGTTGCGATGGCCACACCTGCATGCTCTGCCGTGAGCTCGATGATCGATCCTCCAGCGGCGAAAAAACACCAACTAGATCAAACCAAGCCTAACACATCCTGCATGTCATAAACACCAGCAGGTTGTTTCTCTAGCCACACCGCAGCGGCGACGGCACCAGCGGCAAAGGTCAATCGTGAACTCGCCTTGTGCGTCAATTCCACGCGCTCGCCATCGGCGGCAAATACCACCGTGTGATCGCCCACCACATCGCCACCGCGTAAGGTGTGCATGCCGATTTCTCGGGCTGGCCTAGCGCCGGTAAGCCCGAAGCGACCATGCTTCACATCCCGATCATAATCCGTAGCAGTTTCCTCATTGAGGATCTCCAAAAGCCGCCGCGCGGTACCTGATGGCGCATCAATTTTATGACGATGGTGCATTTCCACCACCTCGATGTCACAACGTTCATTGCCCAAAATCCGTGCCGCATGCCGCGTCAACCAGAACAGCGTATTGACCCCAATCGAAAAATTCGGTGCATAGACGATCGGTATCGAGCGTCCAGCCTCGGCGATCAAAGCGCGTTCCTCGTCGCTGTGCCCCGTCGTGCCAATCACCAAACGTGTGCCATTCACCAAAGCCGCCTCGAGCAGAGTTTTCGTGAACGAGTGGATGGTGAAATCAATCACCGTATCCGCTTGCGCTAACACTGTCAATAAGTCCTCGCCGGCATCATGCGTTGCACCTACGGTGACTCCTGCTTGGCTTGCAGCTTCGAGCACAGCCTGACCCATGCGACCTGATTTTCCTGTAACGAGCAATTGCGGCATATCAAAAGTAGTGTCGGATGATCCTCTCGCATCGTCCGAAAAAAGCAAGAACATTCCCTGATCACAGCATGGCAAGTCGCTCCAGCGAGCGTTGTCCATGTTCAAATTTCACCACTTCGTCATACCCCGCTGCACGAGCGATTCCGATGGCACGTGAAAAATCCCGCCCCACTTCTGCCGGAGCATGCGCGTCAGATGAGATCACCAAGGGAATCCCTGCTGCTCGCGCTAACTCTAGAAATTCCACCGCAGGATACGCCTCGTCACATGGCTTGTGCCAACCGGCTGTATTAAATTCTATCGCCGCACCACTCACTGCGATCGATTCAATCACCGGTTCGTAAAACCGCGATAAATCTCCCTCTGGCCGATGGCAGAACTTTTTGACCAAATCCGCATGCCCCAAGATCTCAAACAACTGGCTCTCCGCCATCGCTGCATACGCCGCCCAATATCTCTTCCACACCTCTTCCACGTCACTCTCACTCCATCGACCCAACCACTTCGGATTGTCAAAATCCCAATCGCCCAAATAATGCACCGATCCGATCAAATAATCCCACTCGTGCAGCCCGCGCAGCTCTTCGATCCAATCGCGCCCCTCGGCAAACCAGTCACATTCCAAGCCGATTCGCACCGGAATCCGCCCTGCGGCATGCACTTTCGCCCGCTCCACCCAAGCTAAATAGTCGGGCAACTCGCGATACTCCATTCGCCAATCGTCAAAAAAACCTCGCCCCACCGGCGCATGATCGGCGATCCCAAATTCACTTAATCCCGCCATGCATGCGGCATCCACATACTCTTCTGGCGTGCCGCTCGCATGTCGGCACAATGGTGTATGAGTATGATAGTCCGCAGGCATTTTATTCTTTCTTATTGTAAGTACTGCCCATAGCTGTATGCTGCTTAAGGAAAATACGCGAGAGCTTTTTTGTTATGACTACCTTCACTCACACGCCCAATGTCTTCACAGCCAAGCTTATCGCCAAGCTGCGCAATCACCCGAAGCGCGTAGTTTTTACCGAAGGGGAAGATGTCCGTGTGCTTCGCGCAGCACAAGAACTCGTTGCCCAAGAGTGCATCCTTCCCGTCCTCCTCGGTGACCGCGACCGCATCCGCGCTTTAGCGGAGGAAAACAATATCTCCTTAAACTTCATCAACGTCCTCGATCCCGAAAAATCTCGCGAACTCAATCGTTTCGCCAGCATGTTCGAGAAAAGTAGCCGCGCCCGCGGTGTCGATATCCCTGACGGCAAGGAGTTCGTCTCGCGCCCCGCTTATTTCGGTGCGATGATGGCACAATATGGCCTCGTGGACGGCCTCATTGGCGGCAACAACTCACTGCCTAGTACTCTCTTCCGCGCTCTGATCCAAACCATCAAGCCGATGCCGCAGGTGCCAAAAATCTTCAGCACCATCGTACTCGTCGCCCCTCATCTCAAAAACTTCGGTATGAATGGCACTCTCATCCTTGCCGACTGCGGACTCATCCCCGAACCAACGGTGGAACAACTCGCCGTCATGGCCGTGGAAACCGGAAAGTTCACCCGCCGCTACACCGAAATTCGCCCGGAAATCGCGCTTCTCAGTCACTCCACCCGTGGCTCCTCTGGCACACCTGGTGCCCAACGCATCGCCGCTGCCACCCGTCTGGCTCAGTCACTCGCCAAGGAACAACACCTCGATCTTGACATCGACGGCGAACTCCAGGCCGATGTCGCCCTCGACCCGAAAGCTGCGGAAATCAAGCTTCCCGAGCAAATCGCCCGCCCGGGATCCCACGTGCTGATCTTTCCGAACCTCGACTCGGCCCACATTGCCTTGATGTTGCTGACCCACTGCGCCGATGCGCAAAACTACGGCCAATTCATCATGGGCCTCTCACGCCCCGCGGCACAACTTCCTCGTACGTCCACAGAAGAAACCATCTTCGGCACCGCGCTGACCGTTGGCTTTGAAGCAATCAAACTCCACGAACTCTACCCCGAAGGAGAAGTTTGAAAGATTCCGCCCTACAGCTCGCGTAAAATCAAAACCATCGCGATTTCGCCTCGAATACTTAGTCCCTTATGAAAACGAAAATTCTTCCATCACTTGCCATCCTGCTTGCTGCCGGTCTGCTGATCTCACAAAATCCCTCCGCCGAGCAAGCCCCCAAAGGAGCCGAGGAAAAAATCCGCCAAGCCCTCCCCGCTAGCGCGCCAGCCAAACCAGCTTCCCCACGGAAACTCCTCGTCTTTTCCGTCACCAACGGTTTCCGTCACGCATCCATCGCCACAGGCAAACTGGCGTTCACAGAAATGGGCAAGCAAACTGGCGCATTCCAAGCGATTGTCTCGGATGATCTTGCTAACTTCGAAGCTGACACCATCAAATCCTTCGATGCCATCTGTTTCCTCAGCACCACTCAAGATGTTTTTGCTCCCAAGAATCTCAAATCCATGGCTCCCGATGCTGCCAAAGCGGCCATGGAAAAATCCCTGACCTACCGCAAAAACCTCATGGATTTCATCACCAGCGGCAAAGGCTTCGTCGGCATCCATGCGGCTTCCGATACCTTTCACAACTGGCCTGAATACATCAAGATGATTGGCGGCAACTTCGATGGACATCCATGGAATGCCAACACCAACGTGCAAATCGACATAGAGAAAGGCCAAGAAAAGCACCCGCTCAACGTCATGTTTGCAGGTCAGAGTCTCAACTTCAAAGAAGAGATCTACCAATTGCAAAACTACGATTCCGCCCGCCAGCATACTCTGCTGCGCCTGAATGTTGAAAAATCCGATAAAGTCAATGGACTCAAACGTGCCGATGGCGACTACGGAGTCTCATGGGCGCGTCACCACGGCAAAGGCCGCGTCTTCTATTGTTCCCTTGGTCACAACCACGACATGTTCTGGAATCCCAAAGTCCTCTCCCACTACCTCTCCGGCATCCAGTGGGCCATGGGTGACCTGAAGGCAGAGGTAGTTCATAAGATCGACTAGGAATCGATTCTGATTCTGACGAGCTTGGCTGATTTCACAGCATGTCAGCGGATTTGGCAAAGCGTGACATGCAGGAAAATTCCCTGCGGTTTACCCTAGAATCCGCAGTTGATGTCACCAATCCAAAGTTTTTCACAACTGATTTAACTGGCATGTAGTTGTTCAAGTTTTTTATGTGCGTGGCATAAGTTTTTTTTATAGGGTGTGATGTTAGCTCGTTCTTAGGTGATTGGCTTTTCGTTTCGTTTGCTTCCCTTTGGAGCGA
>JAIYDP010000091.1 GCA_027487435.1 Verrucomicrobiaceae bacterium
AATTGCGACAACTGTCGTAAAACCTCGGGCGCGAAAATGAAAACCTCGCAAGCCCCGCGCATCACCGATGACCAATGGCAGCACATCCGCGATCTTCGCGAGCAAAATCTCCCCGCCCTTGCCACCCCACACCAACTGACCCGATTCCTTTGCGGAATTTCCTCCCCTGCCAGCACTCGTGCTCGTCTCTATAGTCATCAGGATTTCGGCTTATGGCAAGAGCACCGCTTTGCCGATATTCTCGCCATGATGCAAGCTTAGCACGACTCTCCGAACGCTAATGTGACAATATTGTCACATTTCTTGCTTTGGTTCAATCATTTCTTTCTGGCAAACAATTCCGTCCTCAGTATTTCTAAGCCCCGATTCATGAAGCAAACGCTCCTATCCATCATTTTATGCTGCGTCGCGCTGACGACACTTGGACTGTCGCAAACGTCCAAGGCAGAGTCTCTCGTTGAGGAATGGGGCTGGTTCCCTAGCGAACCTGCATGGATCGCCGCCGAATCCCAAGGATTTGTCGCAGTTTTCGAGAAAAAATCGCTCGCAGAATACGCGGTTCTCTCTCGACCATCGCTGGTTATTGTCGCAAAAACTGCACCAACTTCCACTGCCCCGGCCATCAATCCACTCACCCCGACTGATCTCCCGCCCATTGAGCCTACTGCACCTGTTCCTGCGGGATTTTTCACTCTACGTGGTGAAGTTTCCGAAGGTGCTGACCCGCTACCAGGCGCCTCCGTGACCGTGGTAGGCCTCAAAAAAACCACCGAAAGTGCCGCCAATGGCGCGTTTAGCATCGTGACCCTGCCCACCGGCAACCACAGCGTAGAAGTCACCAAACTCGGCTACGAGACCGCCACCCAGAGCTTCACGGCATTGCCTGGCCAAGCCATCAACTTGCGTTTTTCGTTGAAGAAAAAATCCATCGATGGCGAGTCCGATGACACCATGATGGAAGAAGAAATTGTCATTGGTGAATTCCAAGAGAATAACGCGGGCGATTTCAACCTAAGTCTCAACATGGAGACTCCCAAGCTCACCGCCGTTATGGGGCGCGAGGAGTTCACCAAAAACGCTGTCAGTGATGCCGGCGAAGCTATCGCCAAAGTCTCCGGCGCTAACATTGTCGATGGCAAATACGCCGTCGTTCGCGGTCTCGCCGATCGCTACGTCACCACCACCTTCAACGGTGCACAAATCGCCTCTGCTGACCCCTCCCGCAAAGCAGTGCAGCTCGACCTTTTCCCCACGACCGCCATTGAGTCCATCAAGGTGGATAAAACCTACACATCAAACCTTGTCGGAGACTTTGGCGGCGGTGCCATCGATATTACTTCTCGTGCTCTTCCCCAAGAACGATTGCTTCAAGTGACAAGCAGGGTTGGCTACAACGATGGCCTCAAAAGAAAAACATACGTGCACCCGAATCGTGATCTTGGTGCCTTTGGTGATGTTGGCGATGATATGCCATCTGTGTTGGAGCGCACCAACCCCGATGGAAGCCTTGAGTTCCTTGATAGCGCAAATACACCTGCGGCAGACCTAGCTGACCGCTGGCGAGACCTAGGGCGCGGCCAAAATCTCCGACCCAAAGAAGGTGATAGTCAGTTGGGTTACTCACAATCACTCGCGTATGGTGAGACATTTGAACTACCCAACAAAATGAAATTTGGGCTAATGTCAGCATTCAGTCGGAGCACGCTCGACGTTTACAATACGACTCCAGTCACCAACCAAGTAAGAAGCTTTTCGCGCAATGAATTTAGCCGCAGCGCCGAATGGACCGCTTACATAGCCGCCGCGCTAGAGATGAACGAAAACAACCGTTTTCAAGCTACCTATTTCAACAAGCACCTCGCACAGGACGATATCATCGAAACAACCAACATTATTGATGATATCGAGAATCTCAATTACGGCGTTCACATTCCGAATTCCACTGCAAACCCCTCTAACCTTTATGGCCCAGATTACATCTACTATGGAGCTTCGTGGGATATCAACCCGATATCTCGTGACCTAGAAATTTTTCAAATCAAAGGTACTCACCGCCTGCATGATCGTGGGATTCGTATGGATTGGTCGTTAACCCAAAGTAAAGCTTTAGAATCTCGCCCGCACAGCACCCACTTTGAATATGGTATTCTTGATTTTTCATCACAAGCTCTTGCTCCGCAAATTGCCGCAGCGAATCAAATTTTGGCCAATAATGCGGTGCAACTCGCTGGTGAATTGGGACTTCCGAACCCACAAAGTTACACGTGGGCAACAATCAAACAACCTCTGATTGATTTTGGATTGGGCGATCTTTACGATGCAATTGAGGCTAGCACCGCTATACGTCCTGACGATACAAGACCACCCGTAGAAACATCCGACCATGGAGCGTCCGGTTCGATTCCTGGTAAGCAACTGATAACGCGCCGCTCGGAAAAATCAAACGAAGAGGCGGGTCACCGTCAAGTTAGTCTCGGGATTCCCTTTTACTTTAATGACCATGACGACGAACGTTACGTGGAATTTGGACTAGGTGCATCATCGCTCAGCAAAGAACGGGCCACTTCCGCTAGAGCGTATCGACTTACCTTGAGCAGTAGTTCTGCTCTGGACCCAGGATTTATCGATGGTGCGCTTGCGGGGCCTGGGGGACTCGGCGAGCAATTGGCCGCCAATCCTAACCTGATCGATAATTACTTCAACGGCAGCACAAATGGCAATCCGTATTATGTGAATGACCTAACGCGGATCGGTCTTGAGAACATTAACACGCGCTTGAATCAAGTGGCCTACTACTCGAATGTGATTTTGCGGGTTGACGATTCTTTTATCAACGCAGGAGCAAGATTTGAAAAAGAGTCGTATGACATTGACATCAAGTCCAATCCCCTTTCTGCGTTTACTCAAGATCAGATCGACGGCAATCAGTGGGAAAACCGTGACCCTCAAACGGCCATGCTTCCTGCCTTTAATGCTGGCACATCACTTTTCGATAAAAATCTAGCCTTTCAAGTTGGTTGGTCGAAGACAGTTGCACGCCCTACATTCTGGGAATTCATTCCATCTCAAACGATCGACCAAA
Source organism: Verrucomicrobiaceae bacterium (assembly GCA_027487435.1). GTDB lineage: Bacteria > Verrucomicrobiota > Verrucomicrobiia > Verrucomicrobiales > Akkermansiaceae > UBA956. The sequence continues at coordinate 3,083 of JAIYDP010000091.1, forward strand.
CTGCTGGTCTAGGTCGTCGAGGAAATAACAATCTTGGCCAAACGGAAATTGACAACTTCGACCTTGCTATTACCCTTAAGCCGAGCGAGACGAGCACGATTCGCGCAAGTTTGTTCCACAAGAATCTCACGCGTCCGTTGGTTACTTTCTTTGAAAATGGCACGTTATTGTACGCCGATTCATTTCGCAATAGTGATACGAATACCGTCGATGATTTCACAGGAAGTCTCAATGGTATCGAGCTAGAAGCAGAGTTAAGTGACATGGGCCCATTCAGTTTACGAGGTAATTTTACCTACATTGATGCGCTCCTGAAGTATTTTTACGTGCAGAATGGCGCCGTTACTTCCGTCAATAGCCAACTCCCTTTCCAGCCATCCTATTTGGGTAATATCAATTTAGGCTACGAATACGAACCTTGGCAAGTTAACGCAAACTTCGTTTACAACTACAATGGCTCATACCCCACCATCTTAAAATTAACGCCAGATGATTTCGAGGTTACCCGAGATGCCATCCACACCTTTGATTTTCTCGTCTCGAAGGTGATCGAGACAGAACACGTCAACTACACGCTTCGAGTCGGTGTGAAAAATATTTTCCAAGCCGTCGATACCTACATGTTCAACGACCAAATTTACGATAGCACGAATATCGGCAGAAACTACTGGGCAGAGATTCAAATGAATTTCTGACCTTCCTGAATGTGACAAAACTGTAACATTGTTTTTCGAGACAAAATAATCCGCTGTCGTAACCTCAGATGTTCGCTGCAGACGCGGCAACGCAACCAACAATCAGAAATTGAATTATCATCAAATTATGAAAACAAGAAAGAATATACTTCTGCTTGCGCTTATGGCTCCTGCCATACACGCCGCAGACATCGACGTCATAGGCAACAGCGCGTATAGCGTAAACAGCTTTGTTTCAGCGAATGGAGGTCTCGACGGCGGCCTGGGCACAAACATTCGTGTCATCAACGGCACCAATGTTACTTG
>JAIYDP010000142.1 GCA_027487435.1 Verrucomicrobiaceae bacterium
AGAGTCTCCCGTTCACGGCTTTCTCATTGAAGCAGTTCTGGAGGCGCCGCTAGAAGACCTGCTGGTTCTCATAAACGAAGTCGACCTTTTTCAACATTGGCTTCCATTTATTTCCAAATCCCAGGTGCTCTCTAGACCGTCCCGGACTTGCAGAGTCGCAAGCGCTAGGATCCGTGCTCCATGGCCGATGAAGTCTAGAGAGGCCATCCTTCGAGGAGATGCCATCGACGGCCTCGACGAGGACGACTGCGTCGTCATTGTCGTGCGCGACGCTTCAACCTCGGACACCAGCTACGTTGAAGCCAACGACGGCACCGTCCGCATGCACATCAAGTACGGCGGCATTCAACTCACGCCAATCTCTCGGATGTGCACCAAAATCAGAGGCCTCTGCCACGTTGACCCGCAGCTCAACTTCGTCCCTGCTTGGCTCATCAATTGGATAGCCGCCCGGGTTTGCTATGTAGGAGTACAACTCTTCGAGCGGCAGGCGCGCCACGTCCGCAGCGGCCACACGGAGTCCGTGCACATGGCGAGGATGCACGGCGACAGAGCTTTCTACGGCTGGCTGGAGAGCCGATTGGCGGAGTATTGGCGCCGGCGAATGGAGGCGCCGCATCATCAGACTCTGTAAAATGCAATTCTGAATACAATTTATACACACTCTACATGCTCATGATTTGAATGAAACTATGTGATACTTTAAGTCTTCGACGTAGGAGCGCCTCCGTTCATCGTTGCTTTATAACTGGATGACATCGCAGACTCGGACGGTGTTTGAGCCAGCACTTCCATCGTTCGATCCTCCTTGTTGGCCGACATCACGGCCAGCTCCGCATTCACTGTCAAATGAGTTCCATTTGGACACACCCAAACGAGATTGCAAGAGCTCTTTCTTTTCTTCCAAGGTCCGCAGCAATTGATCATGTTCCGAGTCAAGCGACTCAATCTGTGATCGTCAAGAGACACCAGGCTATCAAAACTTTTGCCGTAAGCCCCATAATGTCTTGATCTTGCTCCCCAACAGTCCGCTCGTGCGCTTGTAGCTGCCGCTGACTCTCACTGAGCCGATTTCGCAGCATTTGATGCTGTCGCTGCCCTGCGGGATCAAAACAAGCAGGCAAACCCTGTGAACGGTCGCTGTTCTGCGCCTTGAGCTCGTTCAGCTTGGCTTGAACTCTTCATCGTCAGACAAGCTTCTGCGCGCAACCTTGCAAACTCGATGTTGAACTCCTCGTACTTGCTGCTCACCTCGCCGTGCTCTTGAGCCTTCCTCGCATACACTTTTCGCCAGAAAGACAGTTTCTCATTCGTCTTTTCAAGTCTAACGCCATCAAACCACGAAAGTTGAGAAATTCCAACTTCTCCGCCTGATCCGTCAACCGCGGCGTCAATGACCGGATCTCATCTTCGTACGACCTCTCACGCACAGTCAGCTCGTCGTGGATGCGGATGAGCTTCTCAATCTGTGCATCTAAGCCCACCCTCAGCGACAACAAACATTTTCTAAAATTTGACGATTCTCGAAGTCTTTCTGGTGGAGCATCTCGACAACCCGAGAGTTTTCAAATTGAATGGCACCTTGACGCTCTCTCAAAATTTGAATTTGCTTCCGCAGGGCGATTGCCTTGAGGGTTAGGACAGAAATTAAATCAGTACAGTTGCATTGGCTTCGAGGAAACGAAGGAGCTCATCGGTCATGCCCGCCTCTTGTGTGGCACACAGCCTTTGAAGGTAGCTACTGGCTTTAGGATCACAGAAACGACCGCTCCTACACTTGAAGTCGGATGCGACGTTGCTCTACGAATTCGGGTTCCATCACACCAAACACTTTGGGTTCTGGAATGTCTGGAATATTTCTAGAGCCCAGCCGCTGACGTAACTTCATGTTAGCTGGCAACAATGAGGGGGTAACCCGAATGTGGAGCGCCTGAAATTGGCTGTACCGCCGCCGAACAATCCATGGATGACAACCGGACTGCTGGGAAAACACTTCGATGTGATATGCAGTGTAGTGCTTCTGGGTTTCTGGAACAAATACACTTTGAGTAGCGACTATCTTGACCACAAGTGGGACGAAATCGTTTGTAGGGTACCTGGAGCTGCCATGAGACCAGTCTGCGCTGCGCAAAGACAAGTTCCCAAAGTTTTGCCCAAAGCTCGTTGAACTCAGGTCAGTATGAATTGCAGCACTTGAAAGATGTGTCTGTAATGCTGGGACGGGAGACGACATCTAATGCCAAAGAATAAAAAACAAATATTTGGGGTTGTTAATAAAGTTGCACGAGCCCTTTGCAAACCCAGCCTCGTTATGCTTCATCTGCGCAATTGCATCCCCCATGAAAGCAACCTTTTTGAGCTGTCAATCCATTGTGCGAAGCAGGTGCCTCGAGTTCGGAATTGCAACTCATTTACTACCTCCGATTGAATTGGGAAATGGGAGAGGAGGAATCCGTGTTACTTCGGCATTATTGCGGCATCTCATCTTCATTTCGGCTGACTTTCTGCACCACGGTGCACAACGACCATCAATCATAGTCAAGTCAAAAAACGCTCATCGTCAGTTTTGGGGTCAGCATGAGGGAAAACAGAAGTGCTCCTACAGAGACTGTAGGGGACTCTGGCGATCCTCTTGCAAAACTTCCTCTGAAACAATTGAAGCTTCCAAAGCTGAAGCTTTCAAATGTTCGGGGCAGCGCCACTGTAGTTCCACTCGGCGAAGATGGTTCCCGGTCTGGTGCGGAACCAAAGAGAGTCTCGATTGATCCGAACGCGATCAAGGACGTCATGGACAGAGCTGAAAACTCTCAGATTGAACCGGATGCGAGCATCAAGGAGACGCAAACACCAGAGAGCTTGGCGTCATTCGTCGCCGATTCTTCTGTCGATGCAGCGGGGCTTGGATCGAAGGAGAAGCGGTCTTTCAAAGACTTTCGAAGAAGCTTCAGCCAACTCATTTTGCGAGAGGAAAAGAAATCCGGTGAGACCGAAGAAGATGCTTTGGTCAGATCGCTGCTCTTTGCACTCTCTCACTCATTCAGCGACGGACGAAGACCCTCTTCCTCTTCGGAAATCAAAATTTATTCCGAAGATACGCTCGCAACATCGTCCAGTTCCCCCTGTTCGACTCTTTCATCCTCCTCGCCATTTTGCTCAACTGCGTGTCCCTTGCCGTGCAGGACCCCCTCTGCGACGACAACCGCGTGCCGCTCCCTGGCTACGAAGACATTCACGTTTGCTCTGATGTAATACCACGCATTTTGGATTCCTCGGAATATGTATTCACCGCGATATTCACCTTCGAAGCATTTCTCAAAGTCATCTCTTTTGGTGTCATTTTGCACCCCGGGGCATACCTTCGCAGCGGCTGGAACTGGCTTGACTTCATCGTCGTAGTCCTCAGGTTCGCCTCGTCCGCGTGAGTGCTCACAGCCCGCAGCCTCCTCTCCCTGTCCCCATCCATCAGCAATTACTCCGCCCTCAGAGCCTTCCGCGTGCTCAGACCCCTCCGCACAATGACCCGCATCCCAGGTGCCCCAGTTGCGACTGCCCTTCGCTCACGCTTTGCGCAGGTATGCGCGTCCTCGTCAACGCCCTCCTCAAAGCAATCACCCCTCTTGGAGACATCCTCGTCTTCGCCATTTTCTTCTTCATCCTCTTTGGGATCCTTGGCACGCAGCTCATGATGGGCACTTTACGGAACCGCTGCGTCTTTCAGGATGGCCCCTTGAGAGGTCTCCCTGCGGAGGGACTCCACGAGCGCTGTTCCCTCTCCGTTTTTGGTGGACGTGTGTGCGGTTTGGTGGGGGGATACTCGACCGCATGCCGCGAAACTGACGTTACCGGCATGCCCTTCGAGAACTCACCCCAATTCCGCGGTGCCATTAGCTTTGACAACGTTGCGATGGCGTTCTTGACGTTGTATCAAGTCATTTCGAACGAGGGCTGGACAGAAGTCCTCTACTTGGTCCCCCAGCTCACGGTCAAATCCTGACCCTTCAAGTTCCAAGACGGTTGGTCGCTGCATGGTGCACGGCTTTATTTTTTCTTCTCCAGCCTCATTGGCGGCATTTTCTTGACCAACCTCGCCCTCGTCGTCGTCTCCTCAGCCTTCGACTCCGCCTCCCTCGACGACGCCGTGCAGACCCTTCGGCAGCAGCGCCGCTTAACGCTCTTCCAATCCCGCAGAGGTGGCCAGGACTTTCTGTTCGCCCTCTTTGCCAACGAGTGACTGACCTCGCAGGCTTTGGCTGCGGCTGCGGAAGCCTGTCATCCAGTTTGAGAGGTTCGTCAGATTCGTTTGGAACTACGAGTTCGAATGCACGCACGCAATGCGGCTGCGGCTGCAGCCTTTCCTCGCCCGCAAGGTCGTGCAAGCGGTTGTTATTTTTGCCATTTTGGTCAACACGATCGCCCTTGCGATGGAGAATTATCAGCACGACGTGTTTGTTGAAAACTACAGCACCTATTGCGTCTCCTCCTTTTGCGCAACGGCGGACCTAGCAGACCTTGGCATGCCGTCGTCATTTAAGAGTATTTTAGGTCCACAAGCGACTTTGATGGATGAATTTTGACACCTCTGCAGAGAACCTCAACTTGGCGTTGACGGCTTTCTTCTTCCTCGAGATGCTCCTCTCCATGCTCGCCTACGGTTTCATCAACTACTGCAAGGACTCCTCCAACCTCTTCGACGCCCTCATCGTCACCGTCTCCATCGTCGAGATCATCCTCGGCTACGTCATTTCCCTCGGCAACACCGGCCTCACCGTCCTGAGGGGGTTTCGACTCCTCCGCGTCCTCAAACTCGCCAAGTTCCTACACTCTCAGCCCTCCGCCCCCACTCACACCTCACAGGTCATGGACGTCCCTCCGAAAGATCATCACCGCCGCTCAGAAGGCTCTCATCTCCATTTGGCCCCTCTCCCTCCTCCTCGTCATATTCATGTTCATCGTCGCCCTGTTGGGGATGCAAATGTTTGGCGGTCGCTTCGTCAGTGTCGACCCGGACGGCGCCATCACCATCAGCCGCTCCAACTTCGACAGCTTCTTGCCCGGCAGCACCGGGTTCGGAGCTTTCATCACCGTGTTTCAGGTGACCCTTGCCATGACGCGCATCTCACGCTGCGGTAGCTCCTGACGGAGGAGAACTGGAACGACGTACTGTGGGACGCCATCAACTATGTTGGCTTCTACAGCGTGTTCTTTTTTGTCATTGTCAACCTCATTGGCGGATGTATGCAGGGTCTTGTCGAACCTGACGTCCCCAGATATCATTCTCAACCTTTTTCTTGCTATTCTCATCAGCTCCTTTGTCGATCATTCCTCCAGCGTAGAGGACCAAGTGAAGAGTGTGGAGGAGTCCAAACAGTCCGTCGTCGTCAAGATCATCACCAACAATGTCATCTCCCGCTTGCAGGCGGCTCGCATGGACTCTGCCCTCGCCATGTCCGCTCGCGGCACTGCTCCATCGGACTTTGTCTCCAGCTCCGTCTCCCCCGTCCCGAAGGGCCTCAATTCAAGACCAGCAGAGCCGCACAGTGTCCGCGCTGTCTTTCGCCAGACTGCTGCGAGGGTGCATGCGGCGCTGACGAAGTTCTACAAGTCGTCGACGTTCTGGTGGATGACGATGAGCATGGCGTTGCTGTCCTCTGCTCTGCAGTTCAACGACCACCCCAACAACCCCATCGACAACGAATTTGAGAAAGTAGGCCGGGGCACTTGTTGAGCTCACAGCCTCAGATCATCGCCTACATTGACATCGCCATCACGATCTATTTCGCAGTCGAGTTCTTGTTCCACCTTATCGTTTGCGGGGTGTGGAAAGGAGACACGGCATGCATGCGAGACCCTTTCAGCTGGCTTGACTTGGCCATTTTAGTCGTCAGCTCCTCCCTCTCCTCTCGCCTCTTACCCTCCGAGGTCCCCTCCGTCCCCTACGTCCTCGAGTTCTCCATCGATTCGACAACATTTGGCCCAGTGGCGACATACCTTTGGGTCGGCCGGTCGTTTCGCCCTCTTCGCATCCTCAACCGCTACTTGCCCATGAAGGAGTCGACGTGGTTTATCATCTCCTCCGTCCCGGACATTGTCAACGTCTTCGTCGTTGTCCTTCTCTTCTTTTTCCTCTTCGCCGTCCTGGGCGTTCAGCTCCTCAAGGGCTCCCTCTGGAACTGCTACGTCCCTGGCATGTATCCCCGGCAGTTGCTCACCCGTGCGGCCCCCCTCCGCCTTAGCTCACCGTTCGCAGAGTTTGCGAACGGGACTGAGATTTCGAATTTCATCCATTGCGCCTCTGCGGGGGGGTCGTGGGAGAACGTCGAATGCAACTTCGACAACGTCGCGCTCTCCTTGAGATGCCTCTTTGAGACCTCGACCTTCGAGGGTTGGACGATCGTTTTGCGCAACGTCGTCGACAGCATCTCCGTACATCGCCTTTTGATGCCATCGCTCACCAAAACCAGGCTGGCGTCGCTCCCCGGCAGAACTCCAACCCGGCCATGTCCGCGTACATCGTCGTCTTCCTTCTCATGGGCTCCTTCCTCCTGATCAACTTGCTCGTCTCGGTCGTCGTCGAGAAGTACATCCTCTACAAGAAGCGCCACCATGGCGAGGAGAATTTAAACGCCACCCAGACCCGCTGGCTTGGTTTTTCCAAACGCTTTTGCGCCTGAGTCTTTTAGAAATTCAAAAGCAAATAGTCAGAATTCGCATTCCCCGCATCTACACCCCCCCCCGCAATGTCATTCGTCGTGGGTTGTTCCGTTTTATGCAGCACAAGTGGTTCGAGCGCTTCAACACAACCGTCCTCCTCACCAACGTCGTCATCCTCGCCCTCCCTTACTTTGGCATGACGCCGTGGTACGAGGAGCTGCTCAGTACCCCCCCCCCCCTACCTCCTAACTCTTCAGCAAATCTTAACATCGCCTTCATCGTCTACTTCCTCATCGAGATGACCCTCAAAGTGCTTGCCTTCGGCCCTGCGGACTACTTGTACGACATCTGGAACCGCTTCGAGGCCCTCGTCAACGTCCTCTCCGTCCTCGGCTTGTTCTTGGAGATCTCCTTCGCTACGGGGAAAGAAATCTCCCTCATACGCATCATCCGCGCCGTCCGCGTGTTGCGCCTCATCCGCGGCCTCAAGGGCCTGAATTTTCTCTTTCAGACCATCCTATATCCGCCCAATACTTCCTCTTCTTTCAATTCTCATTTCATTGCCTCACCTTTCGTTTGTTTTTGCCTTAACTCTGGTCACTATGTCGACCAAAGCGCTGCTCACCATTGGCGGGCTGCTCATCATCGTGTATGCCGTGTACGCCATGCTGGGGGTGTTCCTCTTCTACAACGTCGCACACGGCGCGTACATCGACGACCACGCGAACTTCGATAACTTCGGTACTGCCTTCATGGTCATGTTCAGGTCAGCTGGAGCTCTTTGACGTTGTTGCTGAGATGGCCCTCAGGTGCAGCACGGGGGAGAACTGGAACTACCTCATGCACGAGTGCCGCAGAGGCCTTTGCAAAAACCCCTCCAACCCCGACGGCTGCGGCGGGGAGATCGTTTCGTTGGTCTTCTTCGAGTCGTTTCAGCTCTTTTGCTCCTTCATCATGCTCAACCTCTTCATTGCTATTATCCTCGACAATTTCAACACCACCGTCGCTGATGACAACTCCATCCTCCCTGCCGTAATTGCATCTTATTGACTGCAGCCATCAACCCCGACCTGTCTACATGGACCTGATTCCGCAGGATGCGATCGAGTTCTTCACAGCCAAATGGTCTCTCTACGATCCCCACGCCCAGGGCACCATCTCCTTTGAGCACGTAGGCAAGATGATCCAGCAGCTGCCCCCACCTCTTGGCGTCGGCATGAGATACAACGAAATCAAGATTTTGAAGGCCTTGCGCACCCTCCCGCTCCACATTTGGCATGGGCGCGTGCACTACATCGACCTCCTTCATGTCCTTGCTGAGAGAGTCGCTGGAACAGAGTAACCCCCCCCTTGCGGTGGACAGATGTTGAGCCTCTCTCTTTATCTTTCGTTTATGTTGTTCAGCATATTCCAGTTCGATGTCTGACCTGACCAGAATGCCCTTTGGGATGGCCGCTCAACAAGACCTTTCACGATTCCGCATGAAGATGCTTCGGTCGGCTATGAAGCCATTCCGGGCAGATGGACAGCGGTGGCTGATCCGGGAGGTGTACGCTTCGATGACAATCGCGAGATTTTATCGGGCGCACCGGGAGGTCAAGAAGGAGGCGTTGTCGAAGAGGAACAAAGAGGACATGCTGAAGGAGGCTCGAGAGGTTGTGCAGCGCGCGAAGGACACTGGCCAACTTGACTCGAACGTTGCTGTTGACTACACCGTCATCCAGGACCGCATGTCGGTTGTTGTCAATGCCAAGAGCGGTCAGGTGATGGAAGTCAACCGTTCGCGGCTTACCGTCGTCAACGACAACGGGATGTCGAAGGAGGTCGACACGGCCGCAATTGGAATGATGGGCCCAGCGGCAACTGCAGCAGCAGCAGCTAAGTTTCGCCGCCGTGCCAAAGTCCAGCCGATTGGAACAGATGCAAATGTGAGCCCGTCTGGTGCTCGGAGGAAACTGAAGCCGCTGCCGACGGCTTCGCTCAGGCAAAGCCCGCCTGGGACCAAGTCGAACGACACGGTCATGCTCGAGATCACAACGCCGACCATGCCAAACATGATTCCCTCCGAGCAGTTTGTGGAGGATGACGCTGGAGGTGCTGCGTTCGCGCCATCGCAAAGATCGGTTCCGGACATTTCAAATCTTGTTTCACGGTCGGGGTCGTCGTTCGATGCGATCAGCCGTGAGGCCGATAAGCTTCGCTTGGAAGCGCAGCAGGGGAGGACTCAGCCGCGGCTGCCGGCTGCATTGGAGGGACTTGCGGAGTCGCGCCCTGGAGTCGTCGTCGACAGCTCGAGGGAGGCCCTCGCGAAGCCGCCAGAGGCGCCGACGAAAAAGAAGATCCGGCCGCTTCCGCGCAGATAAAACTTACTTGAGTTGTACAGTTCAATCTTTTTTTTTGTGATATTGATATGATGATGTCCGTTTCGTCATCGTTGTTTGATTGACAAATGTTTGAAATGATTTGATGAGATTGGAATTCCGAAACCCAATCATGTGAAAGGCCGTACGCTCTTTTCAAAGACTTAGCCAGTACACAGCTGCTACTTGGAGCTCGTCTATTTACACTAGCTGGTTTTGCTCTATTCTACATGAGATCCATGTAGAATCTTGTTAGGTTGAACAAATTTCATGAAGGGGAATAACCATCCTTCATTCGCCACTTCCTCGAGTCTGCACCGACTTCACAGCCGCGGAGAGGTCGTCCTCCTCCCGCCCTTCGAAACTCCGGCCTTTGAGCGCATTCATCGCCGTTGCCCCTGGCCGAACTCGCGCAAACACGTGAGCCGGCAGCTTCTTCAAGACAACCTTCCTTCGAGGGCCAGCAGGCGGAGGAGGCGGAGGTAGAGGACGGGCTGCCTTTGCTTTGGCGCTCTTCTTCCATCGAGAGACGATGAGGTAGAGGGTGGACTGCAGGACATTTTCGGAGACGAAGACGCTGGAGTTCGACTCCACATCTGAGAGTTGCTGCATGAGGACGGCGACGATCAAATTGAGCATGATGAAGCATGTGAGGCTGACAAAGAGGATGAAAAACAAAGGGGAGCCCAAAGGCTGTCCACAAGTCCCGTCGCAGAGCGGGTCCGAAGGGTCACATAAACCCAGCGACTCGACTTCAGCGTCAGTCAAGCAGCCCGGTAGTGCGTGCATCACACCAGCAACGTCTCCGCGCTGGAGAGCGTCGCGGGCGCTTGAGAGAGAATTGCGTGCGCGTGAGCCAGGCCCAAGAGCACAAGCGGTCATGAGGGGGCCCCAGTTGTCGGCGGTGGAGAGGCGGAAGAGAGTGAGCAACGCCATGCCAACGTTCTCAAAGGTTGCATGGGCATTGAGCCGAAGGGGGGGCGCGACGAATGCGCATTGCGGGCGACGGTCGTTGACAACGCAGAGGCGGCCGAATAGTTCGACCGCGAGGACTCCGAAGACGAAATAGAGGAGGGCCAAGAGGCCACCGAGGTTGCCGACTTGAGGAAGAGAGTGCACAAATGCGTTGATGATGTTCCGGAGACCGTTAAACGCCTTAACAATGCGGAACGCTCGAAGCACCCGCACAACGCGGACGATGCGGAGGGAGCGAAAGAGGGTGGGATTAATGATGGAGGACGCGCCAATCGCATCGGCGACGGTGGTTGCAAAGGAGATGAACACGAGAGAGGCGTCGAAGAGGTTCCAGCGGGAGGAGTAATAGCCGCGTGGTGTGAGGGCAACGAGCTTGAGGAGGGCTTCTGCGGCGAAGAGGAGGGTGAAGAAGGCGTTGGCAAACTCGATGAGAGTGCCTTGCCAATGGCCCCGGCGGAAGCTTTCAAACGCCATGGCGGCGACGTTGAGGACGATGAAGCTAGCGACGAAGGCGTCAAATGCCGTCGATTCGACGACGAGGCGGAGGGTCGCGCGCCAGGACGTGGACGCGTCGTTAGGATCGTGTGAGACTGCCATGGAGGCGTCGCTATTGATGGCCTTGAGGGCGTTGCTCTTGCGGAGGTCCTTCATTTTCTTGTACACGTCAGCGGCGGCCAGATGGTAAGAGTCGACAAACACGCCGATGAAGATGTTCAAGACGAAGAAGGAGCCGACGATGATGAAGGCGACAAAGAAGATGGCGACAGGCTCGCTGTTGTACTCGATGGCGCCACTGGCCTTGCCCGTCGATGCAACGCCGTCCCAAACAAAGTCTGACCAATTGTCCTGCGACACAAGCGTGAAAAGGGCAACCATTGAATTCAAAAAATTGTCGAAATTGACGGCACGATTGTACCATTCACGTGGAGTTCCGTCAACTGCAGCCCCAACGCAATCGCTGCGGTTGAGGACCGATGGGTCCGAGCATTTGTAGAGGCTGCCGCCAAGGATTTCAGTCCCAAGGATTGCGAAGATGGCAAATGCAAAGAGAGCGATGACGGCTGTGTTGACGATGGGCTTGACGGAGCGAGAGATTGTCGCGATAACGACTCGTAAGCCTGTGGCGCGGCTGATCAATTTGAGGGGCCTCACTGCGCGGAAGACTCGCAGGGTGCGGAGAATGCTGAGGGCGGAGGACGTTCCGGTCTGAAGGGAGATGACGGTGTCAGCGACGGAGGAGGCGACAATGACGAAATCCAGTTGATTCCAGCGGGACGAAAGGTAACCCAGAACACCAAGCCCTAGCATTTTGATGATGGCTTCAAGCAAGAAGATGGCGTTGAGGATGAGGTTGAGCATGTCGATGGCTGCAGCCTCTGCATGGGACTTGCCTGGCCGATCAATAGCAAGGGCAAGCGAGGAAATAACGATGACGGCTAAGATGGTGTTGTCAAACGACTTGCGTAGCAATAAGTCGCGGATGATTCCACGCCATTTCGACGTCGGCGGAGGAAGAGGCTGCGAATCAGCTGGGAAGATCTTGGTGGAAAAAAAGTAATGAAGGAGAAAGCGGCGGATGGAAGATGCGAAGGTGCCGAACCGAGGGGCCACCTCCACGGGCGACTGCTCAGCGAGAAGATGGGGGTCGTCCTCATAGTTACCAACCTCTTCGATGACTACTGCAACAAAGAGGTTGAACAGCAGATAATTGCCGATGACGATGATGAGGACAAAGTAACCAGCGCTCCAGCCGCCGAGGGCTCTCTCTGCGAGAAAAACGAAAGCCGGCCAATCATCAAATGTAAGAACTTGCATCACTGCAATGGCGGCGCGGCCAACAGAGTCAAAGTTTTTCCTGGGAACAACGGATGCGATGAAAGCTTCATCTGAATCAGAGGAAGAGGTTGACAGCCACTCAGTTGCTGGGCGGGTCGTCTGTTTGAAGGTGTAAGTGACTTCATATGGCGCGAACAGGCGGGAAGCATTGATTGCGCTGACGGAAGCAGGAAAGGTCGTCGTGACGCCATTGACGGCGACATTAACACTCGTGCCGAGGACGATCTGGACTTCTGATGGGACATAGGAGAGTTTCCCGCCGAAGAGGGAGTTCCCGAGGATAGCAAAGATGAGGAGAAAAAGAAAGAGCAAGAGAACAAGGGAAGCGACCGAAGCTGTGGACTTGACAATCATTCGCAGCTGTCGCTGGAGCGATGGAAAGGACTTGAAAAGGGCGAGGAGGCGCAAAGCTCTCAGCATCCGCAGCGCAGCGATGCCACTGCGGCCGCTATCACAGTCTGTGGCGGACGCGGCAGCGGAGACAGCGGAGAGGCAGCACTGCAAAGACTTGAGGGCTAGGGGTACTTCAGCCAAAGACACGCCGACAACTGCAAAGTCCATGACGTTGTACCAATCACAGATGTATTTGACTGGCCCAAAGGCTGAGACTTTGAGCAACATTTCAACAACAAAAAAGGCCGTAAACGTGAGGGTCGCGATCTCTTGGCCGGCATGAAAGTACGGACAATAAGACTGTGTGCCGCAGTCGTGTTCGGCCATGAAGACGATGAAATTGAGGAGGATTACAAAGATCATGACCTTGGCAACAACGCCGTTGACAAACTGAACGAATTTCTTGTGGTGGGTAAGGCTGCAGCGCCACGACTGCGGGAATTAGGCGGAAACGACAAGGGCGCATACGTTGCGAGAGGCTGCGAGGGCATGGAGGACGCTGGATTTGTTTGCATCGGATTCGCCAACCTTGGATACAAAAATGAAGACAGCCTCCTTTGTCTCTGTAAACTTTGACGATATGACGACAAGGAAGAGTTGAATACATAACAGAGGGCCGACAAATGCAAGGGTTACAAAGTAGACGAAGACCCAGAAGGAGTGCACGTCCTGAACCGAGTACATCAAGTCAGTCCAGTTGGCGAATGTCATGACTTGCAACACGGATATTAACGCATGGCCAATGTCATCGAATGAGGCGGCAATATTGGAGGGATTCAGCCCAAGCGCCAAACACTCGAAGCCGTCGGGGCAAGACGCCATACCTCCGTCTGAAGCCATGCTGCAAAGGCTCCCTCCTTCCATCAAATTGAAAGTCGAAATGCTGTAGCACCGCTGACGGAGCTTTCCCTGCCAAAGTTGAACGCCAACGAGGCCAAACACAACGAATATGAAGGCGACGAGGGCAACAACATTAACGAGGTAGGGAATACACTGAAGCTAGCGGGTAAGATCAGGGACTGCGTGGGGCAACCAAAAGCACGACAAGAAATCGAAGCTCATCAAAGCGACTGATGGCGCGCAACGGCCGCAGCACTCGAAATGCCCTGAGCACAAGCACGGACGAGATTGAAAGGGAGGGGATAAGATCGATGACACCCAGGAGGACGACGACAAAGTCGAGTACATTCCAGGGGTCTCGAAGGTATGTCCGCTTTTCGAAGACAAACCCGAGAGCAACAATTTTGATAACACATTCAACTGCGAAGAATACTGAGAAGAAGAAATCGGCTGTGTCCAGGGTCTGGCGCTTCTCTGAGATCGGATTGACTTCAGGGATATCGAGAGGGTCAAAAGCTGCCATGAACGCAACGTTGACGAGAATAACGAGCAGTACAAATCGGTCGAACCATTTGTTCTCAATGAGGCGAATGAGAGCAAGCCTCAGCGGGTTCTGACGGCCCAAAATAAACAGCGATGAGACCGCAAACCTGCCAAAGTCGACTCCATCGGCTTTGCCCTTTGGTTGTTCCACAAGCTTTGCAACCTCAAGCAACTACGACGTCAGTACCAGCTGGATGCAGCATCTTACTCTCTTCACTTGCTGCGCACCGAGCTTTGCAAGAGACGACTGAATCGTCTTCGGCTTGGCTGCAGCGAGCTTCTTTGACAACGTCTGCTGCGTCCTGGGAGTGACCATAATGCTGCTTCTGCGACCGCGCCTGTCATCATGGCGGGATGCAGTCGGAGAGGGCGTCGTGTGCTCGATCATTTCGGAGATCCGGTTTTGCATTGATGAAAAATCCAATGCTGTCGTTGCGGACGAAACAACTCCAAGCGCATCAGGGCTTGAACTTCTCGAGACAATCGCACCTTCTCCGCGAGTTTCTGATTTGTCTTCCTCAGGACTGCCTACGACGCGGCTGAATCGTTGTGCTGGAGGCCGCAGAGAAGTGAACTTGTCAGATGGGAGGGGCAGTGGGACCAATCTTCTCTTTGGAGGTATTCTGAGAACTTGCTCCGAAGCAGTTTCAATCAAGTCGGGCGAATGCTGCAAGTTTCGTTCCAGCATTCGCCGCAGCTTGAAGATGTCCTCTTCGTTGAACGACCCCTCTCCATCCATGTAGGGCCGTCAGTTGGCAAACGTTCCGTAAACAAGAGAGAGAGAAAAAGATGCGACTTGTATTCAAATCGATGGGTAAATTGGAAGAGGTCACGCTCACAACATGGGCACCACGAGCACTTTTACGTTCGAGTAACTCCTACCATTCTTGAATCAGATCCAACACAATAAAGCAATAGCAGCTGCAGTCAGCAACAGGCTGCTTCATCGACATAAAAATAATCGAAGAATTGTGTTCAGGGGCGGGATGCTTGCAAATTGCACCACCTCTATTTCCTTAAAATTTAATCCTTAAAACTTGGAGCCTTTTCTGTATTTGCAGCGTTTTCTTCAAATAATTTTTGCTAATTTTTCGCGGGCAGAGTTTCCTCTGACTCTCTGCACTCAAGCTGTGATTGTGCAAGTCGAGTCGCGGCAAGTACAATTTTACTTGCAAGCCTGCTTTGACCTTTATGCACAAGGGAAATCTGGATTGCAATCGCCGAAGAAAGGCTCACGCGTCGCTAGAACAAGAGGTTTGTTCCTCTGCCACAACGGACACCCATCAACATCAAAATCTAATTTTGTGACCAGAAATGGTGGAGGTTGGGCCGTTTGTTCCTGGGCGGCCTACTGATATCCCCTTTGACGAACAGGACTTTTCCCCGACCGATTCCCATGAGTTGAGTGATGTCCCCAATGAGGAGTTGGAGCAGCGCCTCGGCGAGTCAAGCTCAGTGTCACAAGAACGGCTTGAGCGTCATGGGAAGCCTGTTGCTGATTCACCCTCTCCATTCGTTCCAAACGCACAAGTGGCTAGTGCCGAAGGTCAGCGGATATCTCAGAACAATTTCCAAATGCAGCCTTTTGGCGATTCCGTGGGTCCTGTTGTTTCGGTTCGAAGTGATCTTGTTTCCGGGCATGCAGGCCCTGACACTCCCATTGACGATCTATTTTTCCCTAAAGAAGCTCAGCTCCCTGGAGCAATCGATGAGTCTGCAGAGGAAGAAGAAGACAACCCTGGCAACAGTCACGAGTCTTTTATTGCAGCCAAGCTGCAGGGCAGTCTCAACAGGTCGCCCGTGCCAAAGGGTTCCTCTCCCACATTCTCAAAACCCGAGGACAAAGCTACCGGGGGTAAAAATCGTCCACGGTTTGCATATCAAACTTCTTCGGCTCAGCTTTGGAGGTCAGGCAAAAAGGACCCTCGAAAGGAGACAACGAAGGCTGTTGCGAGGACGTTGAACCAACTCGGCGCTGCGCCAGTCCAGCAGGTGAGCTGGCTTCCCCGCGTGCTCTGACCTGGAAGCTGTTGGAGGCTGCGAAACAGCGGACGACGACTGCCCAAGTGTCGGACATAGATTTTTCAAAATACAATGCAAGATCCTTGTTCTTGCTGACGCTTGGCAATCCATTCCGCCGAGTCCTGATTCGAATGGTGAGCAACAAGTGGTTCGAACGCTTTGTCCTCGTCGTCATTCTCGCGAACGTCGGCTTCATGGCCGCCTATGACCCCGTCGATTCCCCCGTCGTAAATCCCTCCTCGCCCCGACGTGCCGTCCTCGAGATGGCGGATGTTGTTTTCTCCATCTTCTTTGCAATCGAATGCGTGTCCAAGATCGTTGCGCTCGGCTTCATCGTGGGTGAAAAAACGTACCTAAGAGACGTGTGGAATGTCCTTGACTTCATTGTCGTGCTGCTTGGAGTAATCGACTTGTTGCCCTCCCTCTCGATATCCTCCGTCCTTGTGCTTCGAACATTCAGGGTCCTGCGGCCTCTCAGAGCGATCAGTCGTTTCGGCGAACTTCGATTCCTTGTCATCCTTTTGGTAATGTTTTGTTTTTTGGCCTGAGTCATGCAGTTGCAGTGCATCCCTCACCTTGTGAACGTCGTCTGTCTCATCGCCTTCATTTTCGTAGTGTTTGGGCTGGTTGGTGTGCAGCTGTGGCAAGGCAAGCTACGGCAGCGCTGCTACAATGTTCTTTCTTTTGGCGTCATGCCCAACTCGCCTGTCTGCTCGTTGCCATTTGATGCCGGAATGTCGCTCTGCCCGGATGGGTTTGAATGCCTTTCCCTCTCGACGAACCCGCTGACAGTGGCAACTTCGTTCGACACAATTGGAGACGCCATGATCTCAGTCTTGCAGGTCATGACTTTTGCAAATTGGACAGACCTTATGTATCGAGTGCAAGACACGCACTCCTTTTACATTTTCGTCTATTTTGTGCTTCTCTCCGTCGTTGGCCCCTTCCTGTCCGTCCAGCTCTTTCTGGTCGTCATCTCAACCAAGTTCACCGAGGCAAAGGCTGCCATCACCGCTCTCGTGGGCCCTGCCAACAAGCGAGCCTCCTTCATCGTGCGCCGCTTGTCCCGCCTTGGTGGAAGCTCCGTTGATGTCCTCATGCTGCACTTGCAGACACCCACTGACCATTCCGACGGTTGGCTTAAAGTTATCAAACGTCTTCGGTTGATTATATTTAGAGCCGTCATGTCCCCCCGCTTTACGTACACGATCATGTTTGTCATTTCCGCCAATTTTGTTGTTCTCGCATTGGAGCACGATTGTGAGGGCCAGAACTACTGCCCCGATTTCAATTTGTTCCAACAGTACTCGTCCCTCGTCTTCACCGCCTTCTTCTGCATTGAGCTCGTCCTCAAAGTGTTTTGCTATGGCCCCAAGGAATATTTTTTGGACAAGTACAATCTTCTTGATGTTGCCGTTGTCGTCGTGTCCCTCATTGAGGTGATGTCTTGGCCGTGCAATCACTCACGCCCCGCCAGGTCCCACAGTCGCTTCTGTCCATTCGATGCAGCTCAGGTGTAAGAGACGTCTCCTTAATCGACTGCGACAGCGGACGAAGCGGCATCGGGGCGATTCGTATGCTTCGAATCCTCCGCTTGCTCGCATTGTTCAAATCCTTCCCAGCCCTCCAACGCCAGCTCCGCCTCATCGTCAAGTCCACCGCCTCCGTCGCCTCCCTCATCGTCCTCTTGGGCCTCTTCATCCTCATTTTCGCCATTCTCGGCAACTCTTTGTTCGGCGCAAAACTCTTCCACTTCCCCGACGAGGTCCCCATCGTACGGGGCACCCTCGTCAACATCGCCCTCCCTTCCGTCGACGCAACCTACCCTGCGGCTGTCGAGGACGTATTTGTCGCCCCTTCGGGTGAGTTTTTGTACAACGTGTCCTTTCGCTTCGCTCCTCCAACGCAGGCTGCCATGACCGCAGCTGTGTCGTCACTCCAAAGCGATTCCATGCCATTCATTGCGTCCGTCGTCCCTCGCAAGAACTTTGACTCAGTCGGGCACTCGTTCATCGCTGTGCTCCAAATCCTTACGTTCGATGATTGGCCTGTCATTGTGTTCCTGACTGGTCGTGCTTTGGGTGGTTGGGCTGCGCTGTACACTGTCATCATCATCGTCATCGGCAATTTCCTTCTTTTTAACCTTTTCGTCGCCATTGTCATCGAAGGTCTCAGCAACGACGGGGACATTGCAGACCCTGCTGACCCAGTTCAATCGAGCGAAGAAACTGTGACCAAATCGTTTTCCCACCGAGTCTCCGCTTTCAAAGCGTCTTGCGTCCGCATGCTTTGTTGCTGTCGGTCGGGCGCTGCAGCGACAACGTCAGACACCCAGTCGGCGACGGACGCTTCCACGCCTGATGCGATGCTCAGCTTGGGCTCCATGTCCATGGAGACCTTAGACCGTGTCACCCACATCAATGCCCCTTCGCTGATTTCTCGCCGACCGCAGCTGGACCGTTCGCTTTTCATATTTTCGATCGACAGCAGGTTCAGACGCTTCCTCCTCCGCGTTGTGTTCCATCCGCGCTTCGACCACTTCATCCTCTTGTGCATCATCATTTCCTCCTGCTCTCTCGCCGTGGAGCGCCCGGTGATGTCGCTGAACGAGCGATTCGTCCTCGACATGATCAATTTGGTGTTCAATGCCATCTTCCTCTTGGAAGCTCTGATCAAGATCGTGGCCATGGGGTTCCTCACGTACATCCGGTCGCATTGGAACAAGCTTGACCTGCTTGTGGTGGTGTCAGCTGTCATCGACACGTCAATCTCCTTCTCGACAGGCGCATCATCCTCCTTCCGCATTCTTCGCACTCTCCGCATTTTCAGAGCCTTGCGACCCCTCCGCCTCATTTCCCGTGCCACCGGCCTTCGCATTGTAATGTTGACCCTCTCGCACTCCCTCCGCCCGATTGTCAACACAGTCGCAATCACTCTTTTCTGCTTCGCTATTTTTGCAATCCTCGGCATGCAGCTCTTTGGAGGCGCCTTGTCGTCATGCAGCGACGTGACCATTCCCATGCAGCAGATGTGCGTTGGTGTTGCAGTTGACGGCACTGTCCGCAAGTGGGCAAACAGAGCCGTCAACTTTGACAACTTCCTGAATGCGATGGTGTCCGTCTTCAGCTTGGCGTCGTTGGACAATTGGACTGACTTCCTTTGGGACGGCGTGTCCTCCACCGGACGGACGACTGCTCTTGTCGAATATGCCAACGAAGCAGCCGCTCTCTACTTCGTGCTTGTCATAGTCCTCGGTGCTTTCTTCATCGTCAACATCTTTGTCGGCGTTTTTGTCGACGCTTACCACGTCTCGTCAGACTTCGTTGCGAGAGGCTACCTTGCCTTCCGCCGCCGAGCTGCTGCCCAGCGGCACGGACAAGTCCTTGCGAAGCTTGCCGAGGCAAAGCACGCACACGAATTGGCTGACATGGTTGGAGAAGACG
Source organism: Verrucomicrobiaceae bacterium (assembly GCA_027487435.1). GTDB lineage: Bacteria > Verrucomicrobiota > Verrucomicrobiia > Verrucomicrobiales > Akkermansiaceae > UBA956. Next base: position 19,064 of record JAIYDP010000142.1, read on the forward strand.
AAAACGGCGAGGTTGGGGCAAGAGGAGTTGCCCCCCCTGTTCCCGGCGCGTTTGACATGTTTCGCAGCATCATTTTGGACGTCGTGTCGCACACCTGGTTTGACGGCTTCTCCGCGTTGATGATTCTTCTGAACGTCATCACAATGATGTTTGAAACGTACCGGTCGTCGTCATGGCAGATTCAGTTCATAAACATTACCAACTACTTCTTCACACTCCTCTTCGGTGTCGAGGCATTCTTCAAACTCCTCGCCTCCCACCCCACCCGCTATTTCGCCGAAGGTTGGAACATTTTTGACTTCTTTGTCGTCGTTGTCTCTTTCGCTGGCGTTCTGTCGGACAGCTCCGGCGTCAACGTCGCCATCAACCCCACAATTCTCCGAACTCTGCGAATCTTCCGCATCTTCCGCATCCTTCGAGCCTTTCGCGTCCTCCGAGCGACGAAAGGGCTGCAGATGGTGGTCACTGCACTGCTGCGGTCCCTCCCCCAGATCGGAAATCTCTTTGGCATGCTCGTGCTTGAGTTCTTCGTCTTTGCTGTTCTCGGAGTTGAAATTTTCTCGCAAGTGTGTCTGGTGGACGACGTCCGCAGGCAATGCGCGTTTGTCGACCCTGCCGTCCTCGTCGACAGTCACGCGCATTTTCGAGACTTTGGCTTCGCTCTGCTGACTCTTTTTCGAATTGCAACTGCAGACAATTGGTCGCCCCTCATGTCATCAATGTCGACCACAACAACCGCTCGTGTCCCTGACGCTCTTGCGCAAGCTCGCGTTGCGATTTCACAAGGAAACGTCACCGGCGTGTTCGCGTTATTGGGGGGCTGCGTTAGCGACGCCGAAGTCGAAGCACTTGGCCTCTGTGACTCCAGCGAGCCATCGTGCACCGGGACGTGTGGCCAACCCGTTGGGGCGCCCATCTTCTTCATCACCTTTATTTGCCTTACGAGCTTCATCATGCTGAATCTCGTCGTCGCCGTTCTGATGCAGCAGCTGTCGGATGTTGAGAGTTCGCCAGCATCTCGGATATCTGAAAATGTCGACTCGGACATGTTTTTTCGCTTGGTTGCTATTTGGAAGAAGAATGCCAAGGCAAAGCTTGCGTCGGGAGTCAACAGCGCGGCGCATAAGGAGATGGAGGTGCGGCTTTGGATGACCAACAGGACGATGTTGGCGTTTGTGAGAGCCAAGCGAGCGCTGAAAGGGCTGAAGGCGGAGATGGACGAGCTCCCAACGTTTCACGAAATCGTTGAGGACTCGTCAAGTGCTGGCGTTGGCTGCAAGGGCGACGGAGATGCGGGCGATCTGTTCCCCCGGAGGAAAGACCAAAGAGTGGACAAAGATCTTACGGACTACAGCTCCGTGTCTCGAGGCAGCGGGCAGCCTAATTTTGCTGTTGAAAACGAGAGCGGGGTTGACGCAAACTTCGTTGGAGTTTTCAGAGACCTGGATGCAAATGGAGGCGTTTCAATTGTCGATGGGAAATCGCCCATCCCAACTGAAATGCATGAGCCTCCTCTCGCACAAGCGTAGAGGTCGTGAATGTGTTCGCTTATTCGGAATCTTATTTTCTTATTGTTTATGTGAAATGACTATGTTGGACGTAAGTCTTGTAAACATCATCTGACTGTGCATGGTCAAAGCGCCAGCGCACCACGCAGACACGCAGAGGCCTCCCGTTCCAGCTCCCCTTGTTCAATTGATTCCGCATCACATAGCACATTGCCAACAGCAAGGCAAGGATGTGGCGGCCAAGAGAATATGCTCCGGCATGTCCGAATGGAGAAGGAACCAGAAGGACGTCGCGAAAAGCAAGAGGCAGAGATATAAACGGAGGAAATTGGGAATAGTCTTTAGGACCGTTTAGGCAAAAATGCCATCGTGCACAAGTGATCCCGATTTGCCACGGATTTGCTTGCTTTCCTTCTCCACACTGACTCTCGTTCGATCTCAATTGTTTGAGCTTAGCATCTAGTTGATTGGGTTGGGTCTACTTGGTGTTGGCGCATATTCCTTCGCGACGAACATCAGTGTGCTGGATTCCGTGCTGTCAACCGGAAGCTTGAAGGTTTTAGCAATTTTCAGCCCTTACGGACTAAGGGGTCGACGCTTACTAAAGAACTCACTCAAACCCCTGCTGCCGTCGTGATGGGCCTTGGAGGTGCGATCGCCCTCATTTCTCTGTGTGGGTGCGTTGGAGGTGCTTGGAAGAAGTCTAAGTTGCTGTGCACAGTGAGTACAGCGCTCGCTCTATCCTAAAGCCTCAGTTCATTTGCGTTGTTACCATTGTAATCATCATTGAAATTGTCATCGCTGTCCTCGCTCTTCTGCTCGCTAATCCTTCTTGGACGGGAAACTTCCTTAATGAGACTGTTTACATCATACCAAGCAGTCTCATTTTTGCAGATTATTTCGTACTACAATGGCCTCCCGCCAGATGTCAGGGCATCGATACCGTCACCGCAAATGTTGATCAGCTTAATCGTTGCCAACCTTGACATTGTGGGAGGGATTGCGATTTTTCTGCTCGTGATTCAGATGGGAGGATGCATATCTGCAAAGAAGACTAGAAGCTTGATCAACAACAGAGGCAAACGAGCAGTGCCACCCCCCCGCAAGGGTCGCGAATTGGACGTTTTGTCTGCCTCACATCATGAGTCCATGGCTTAATTTGTGTAATCTGATCATTTGTACAATAGAATTCACGCACTCAGTTTCCAGATCTTACTTTACTTGACAAGAGAAAGCCTCCTTTCTATCAACCGTGGATCGCCTTCTGGATGTCGTCAGCTACCTTCTTGGAAGCCTGGTCAGCGTTGATGGTGGACAACACGCCCTTCTTGGCGTAGAACTCGAGAAGGGGTGACGTCTGCTTGTGGTAGGCATCAAGGCGATTGCGGAGAGTCTTCTCGTTGTCATCCGCGCGCTGGATAAGGGGCTCTCCAGTGAAGTCGTCCTTACCCGCAACCTTCGGGGGAGCGAACTCCTTGTGGTAGGAGCGGCCAGAGGCGGGGTGGATCAGACGACCGCAAATGCGACGAACAAGGACCTCATCATCGATCTTGAACTCAACGACACGGTCAATGTTGATCTTGTCCTTAGTCAACATCTCATCAAGCTACACAGTGAACAAGTGCCCAAAAAATAGGACCTTTTGAGCCTGGGTAACAGTGCGAGGGAACCCGTCAAGAATGAATCCGTTGGAACACTCGGGGGTGTGGAGGTTCTCTTTGATCAGGTCAACGACGAGTTCGTCAGAGACGAGGCCGCCAGACTCCATGACGGCCTTGGCTTTCCTGGCTTCAGTCACAACATGATTCAGGGGATCAACTTCCCGATCTCAGTGCCAGCAGTGACAGCAGCACGGAGCATGTCACCTGTCGCAAGGTGACAGACACACAATTCCTCCTTCAACTTAGGCGCCTGAGTGCCCTTTCCACAACCAGGGGGGCCTTTTCTGTGTCAGTTTCAACACAAGACATGGCACCAAACAGAACAAGCCTCTTGCCACCGGTCTCAGCGCACTTCAAACGGCGCTGAACCTCGGACATGAGGGAATCAGTCGAAATGGACTTGATGTCAAAGGCAGCTGAGCCGTCAGATGACAATGACCTGCCCATCCAATGATGAAAAATATTGAAAAGTACCCACCCATTGTCAAGACGAACTGTCAAATTTGGCCCAAAGTTAAAGAATTTGGTATAGGAGACTTTGTTAGTGTGACATGAGCTTGCGCGAGGAATTGAAGGAACTCATTTCGAAAAAAGACGCATTGGAGCTTGAGATTAAGGGCATCACAGAAGCACTCAATGAGCAAGGCGTCGGAGGCCCTAATTCAAAGCTCGTTGATAAGGATGGCTTTCCTCGGAGCGACATCGACGTTTCAGGAATCTCCCATTTGAGAAGCAGACTTGCAAGTTTGGCTGCTCATTCTAGTTTTACACTGCAGCACTACAGTATGATCACGTGAACCTAATGAAAAAAATTGAGACTGGCCTTCATGCGCTTCATGCCTCAACCAAGATATAGATGCGAATAGGTTTATCCTGATGGTGCTGTTACTGCAGCGCGGCCTCAAGGATCATCCGCAGTGTGTCCTTATCGAGCGTAAAGAATTCCTCCTGTCGACATTACTCCAATTTGAACGTTCTTTTACGAACCTCTTGAATCATAAGCTTTGCCCGTTTCGACATGAATTGAATGCAAGAGCTTCGAAGTTTATCTGCATTGAGTCTGATAGCTGACTAGGAAGTCAAGTTATGAAGAGATATTCAAACGTTGTAGAAAGAAATGACGTTTCCAGGACAAATCATCCCGTTGATGGAATCTGAGCATAAATCTTTCAGAGAGTTCTGGATGGTCAGCTCTATCTCATCGATAGCAACTAGCAGGTACTCATCTGCCGCCACCATCACATCAGGGGCAAGGTCGGTCGTAATCGAAACATTTCCTACACACAGTTATTTCGTTGGGAGGCCGTTACGAACCAGTGTAAATGTATTCAAGCAGAATGAGAAGCACCTTCCGATTGATCGGGAGATGAACTGATGGTTGTGAGCTCTCTTGAAAGTGATCTGATCGCAGCATTGCGCCAAACTTTGGGCAACGGACAGTGAGAATGCACCGGTGACACCGGATAGGGCGGGTGTCATCTTCTGCAATGAGGCTGATGTCTGAAAGGTCCCCAGTTTCGAGCAGCGTCCGCATGTCAGCAGCCAACGTCCCAACCACAGATTCCGCCCGCAGTGTGGGTCCATGACTCACAGTCAGAATGTGCAAGTCGTTGTAAAATCGCCGCCCTTCTCTGTACGCATAGCCTCCAAAGACAACGACTGAAGACTGAAAGTGGACAAGGGTATGCTGCGCACGCGGGTGCGGAGGGTTCAGCGGCGATAGCAGTGTCCACCGCTGCGAAATGAAGTCAAAGATCAAACTGTCCCCAAAGTAAGTACTGCGGCCGGTGAAATGCACGCCACCAAAGAGGAGCATGCGAGAGGGGGCTTCAAGAACAACTGCTGCATGTGCGCATCTTGAGCGTGGTAAGTCTCCTTCACTGAATGGGGTAAGACAGGGCGATGCTAAGAGGAACCATTGAACGAGACTCCAAGACATTGTGTTGAGATCGAGCTGAGTGAGATCATCGAAGTATCGCCACGCCCTGTCACGATAAGAGGGAGGGTAGCGGGTGTGTACGAGCCGTCGAAGTGTTCCCCTCCAAAGATGTACATGGCGTGGTTGAACAGGACAGCGCTGTGCATTGAGCGAGGACTTGGTATCTGGCTTGTTGTTGACACGATCGTCCAGTTTTGGGAAGTGAAGTTGAATGCCCAGACGTCGTTGAAGTAGACATACTGTCCAGAACTGAATGTTTGGCCCCCGAAGATGTACAGGCTACTCTGGTAGACGATGGCTCAAGTTTCAGAATTGCTACGATCGGAGGATACCTGAAGTCCCAGAGCGCCCTGGCGGTTTGACGCTGGCAGGCACAATCTCAGTCCACGTAGACGTGAGGAAATCGAACTCAAAGAGATCATTCAGAAACTGAGATGTCGCATGTCCTCCAGAGCCGCGAGTTCCTCCAAATATGTACATCTTATCTCGGAAGATAACCGCCTTTGCAAACGCTCTCATGCTGGGAACCTGCCCGGTGCTTTCGATGCGACTCCAGGAGTTCGAGGACAAGTCGAACTTAAACAAATCATTGAAATATCTTTACCGTTAGGCGTCCAATGAGCAGAATTACTCGGCGCCAACCATTGCCTGATCCCCAACAGTTCCACCAAAAACATACATAGCTCTTGTGGATCAGGCAGTTGCAAATCAGACAAACCCATTGTACACAATCGCGCTGTGCTGCGCCCTCGCGCGAGGTCCGTCACTGGAGGCGATCGCAGACCATTGCATTGTCGCTGCAAGACGATACCCAAATTTCTCTGAGTAGTTATTTGTTAACGAATGTCACGATTCGACCCCTCACAGTGGAGCGAAGTACGCATTTGCGACTGAAATCTCATGCGTGCAGGCCCAGAGTTGCATCCACGACTCAGTTCGTCGCCATCTTCCTAATTTCCTTCATTCGATCGAACATGACTCTCGCTTCGTTGCCTCTGTGACGTCGTAACGTTGCCACCTTCCTTATCGTAACGATTGTCGAATGTGGCCACTGTGTCCAGTCTTCGGAAACCTTCGTTGCGGTGCGTGGTATACCTCCTCGTTCAGGCGATGTTGCTTTAAGGTATGTTTGAGTCAAACACATCACAAATGACTTTTGCAGTCTTGCGATGGGCATTATGGACAGTGGGACTTCAGCTTGAGAAGGCTCAACCTTCAAGTCTTGGAGGCTGCAACAATCCATAGTGGTGTGTTCATCGTAGATGCCACCCGCTCTGGAAAGCGTTTTCCAGACAGGTTCGTCAGGCTTGTCTAGGTTGTCAAATCTTTAGCTTTTCGAAAACGATTCCGACCTGGTGTGCTGTCTTCAACAGCGCTGTGTTCGGGATAGAGAACGTCAAAGATAGCACGTCGCTGTGTTCGCTGGCATTGCACCGTAGCGTCCCTCCCTCCGAGCAGTCCGTGATTCTCTCTCGCCTCTCGGAATGGACAGAGCGACTCAATGTGGTCGCTAGCGTGATGTTGGCTTACCCTTCAGAAGTCCGGCATCTCCATCAGCGAACTGTCGTCCATATTGAGAAAGCCTCTCCGCCCTCTATGGGTGTCGCCTCATTCCATCCCCACAGACGAAGAAGTGACTTCATGGCCAAGTCTTTCCAGTGACGTCATTCTTCATCTGACCGACCCATAGGCCTCCCGTTCATCCCAGTCGTGTTGATCACTGCCTCGCGAGTGCGTGACCCAGTCCCTTCCCTGACCTTTGAGACCAGAGGAGACTTTGTCAACGATGGCGCTGTCAACGGGCAGTGGGAGTACATTCAAGGGGCTGGCGATGACGAAGAGGCTTGGTCGGGAGTGTTGACCTGTTACGTTGCGCTGATCTGCAAGGGGCTGACACCATCATTGTTCTGGGCCAACAAGGACCTTTTGCTTGCCGCGTCGTGGTTTCTCCTTGTCTCCTTTCTTACACCACCGAGGCATGACGACGTTGTGCCACTTGTCCAGAAAATCCTGTCAGAGTCGTCGCCGATGCAGACTGCCCTCAGCGAGTTGCCTTCTTTCCGAATCTCAATTGGACCGTCCTGCCGATCTCGGCAAGCTTGTCACGATTTTCCGTCTCGGCCCATTGTTGACCTCTCATGGAAATTGCTTGACAAAGGGGCCACACATGTTGAGTTGCATCAGCCCATGCTTTCAGTTGGAGTGGTAGCTTGTGCAGTTTAAATCTCACAGAATAGAATGCAGGCGACCCGTTGGCCCTCTTGTTTGTTCTTGACTCGGTTCTCCATGTCTACTCTTCATCCGCAGATGGGATTTCAATTCTTTGTGAAGACGGTTCGCCCCTGTCCATTTTTGATAACGGCTGCAGGCACCACTCTCTCTCCCGCTGCGGCTGCAGCGGTTCTCGTCAAGTCTACCAAAGGTGCTGGAGTCGTCACGAAGAGTGACATCACCGCCGCGTCCGTTCTTGTTCAAAGCGCCCATGCAGAGTCGAACATCCCGAGGCGACTTTTCCGCTTGCTCTGCACGTACTTTCTCACACCACGGACACAATGGCCAAGCCCAAAGAAGAAACTACAGCCCGGGATATCGAAAGGAACGGAATGATTCTCCCTCAGCTCGCCCACGGTCAGAGCTTGTTCCCACCTGCGGCTGTACAGCGCGCTCGCTATCACAGGGAAAGTTGTTGGACCATGGCATCCTGTAAAAATGACGGCAATTGATGTTGATTGATGCCCCCTTTGACTTTGACTTCCCATGCAGGATCTCAACGGTTTCGTCTTCGTCGATGATCCTGCCAGCTCGGGTGAGTGTTGCCCTTCTTCTTAACCCCAGCGCAGCTCTAGCTGCCCATTTAAACTCTCCCTTTTTGTTGTTATCATTTCCGTAACGCCGTCTGGCCCATACCCTCTGCTTTCATACACGCGTGATCGTCAAGCCTTGCGCTTGACATTGAATACGCATTGTGATCGCCCGCGTCTTCTGATTTCATCTAAGATGCGTCCCCGCTTCCGAGCCGCTCTCCGCTGTCAGTCGTCGTTGACTGCCCCGGGGTGAGACTGGATTACCCTTTCTTCGTCTGCTACTCTCCCAGCACCGTCAGATCTCCAAAAAGCAGAGCCCCAAGCCGCCTCTCTCCAATCCCGGAGCCACACCGCATGAGCGTTTCGAAGACAGCAAGCCCTGTCAAGAACGCAATGGCAAAAAGTTTGAGGCCTTCGACAGAGGCGATTCCTCGGCGCCTCAATGGCCCGCCATCTGAAGGAACTGACAGACGTATCCCGCGGAAATCGTTTGATCTAGCCGTTGATGGCTCCCTTTTCCAAAGCAATGCCCAGGGCGATGACTTCCCGTCCCCTCCGCCATCACGGGCCATCTCACGAGGCCTCTTGCCTCTAAGCCCTTCCACGCATACCCGAGCCAATACTCCGAGCTTTGGTGACAACAGCCGTCCTTTCTCGCGAGCGGGACCGTCAAGGCCACGGACTGTGGACCCCTTGACCGCAGGTGCACTCGCCGGGTCGCCACCGTCTCGATCGCGAGACCGCGAACGAAGCCCGTCTCCTCCTGACGCGATGAGATTTTTCCTGGAGCAACACAAAGAACTTGTCGATGAGTTACGCGCTGGTCGAAGTTTTGATGTTGAGGACGAAACGAGATGGGAGAGCGTTACGAGGCAGCAGAGGGAAGTACTGAGAGACTATTTTAGAAGGCGACTTGACCAACAGAAGGCCCGCCTGGCTGGCATGCTCAAGTCAAAGACTTTCTTCAACTCAGCTGTGGCGCTGCCGCAGATGCGGCGCTGGATGCGGACAAGAGGGAAAATGATTAAAAAAGAGATCAGGAGGGACGAATTTTTGAAAATGAAGCAAATGTTCGGCGCTTTGGATGCTGATGGATCAGGTAGCGGGCAGTGCCATTGCCAGTGACTAAGATGACAGGCGAAATAGACGCGTCTGAAATTCTTGATGCGTTCAGACGTGAGGCTCTGCTTGCTTCGGTCGTCTCACGCAGCAGTCCTCGGGTTCAAGTACTCCCGCGAAGACATCGAGTCCATGATCATCAACGTTACGGGCAGTCGTCAGAGTCGCTTCGATTCGCGAGCGTTGACTGATTTCTCAGACACATCCCTCACCCTCGCTGGATTTGTGGACCTCATGACCGACGACCGTTCCTCCCATTCGTCTATCATCCCTTATGCCTCAGAGCTTTCCTCAGAGTCAAACCTCGTGTCGAGCTTCCCAACCCTCGCCAAAATGTACGAGATGCGTACCCTCGTCGACGACTTGGTCGAGCGGCGATTTGAAAAGCTGGAGCAAAGCTTCGGGATTTCTGACGAGCAAATGAAGCTGGCAGCAGGGGAAGGCTAGAGCGGATGCTATTTATTCACGGCAAATCAACAGACTAACTATTACAAGGTTCATGAGCACTCTGAAGCCACGGCTGCACGCAATGTGGTTGGCAGATTCGCAACGTCCTCTTGCGTCAGCTCAGCGAACTTCTCCAACGCGCCGCTGATCCGTTCAAACACTCTGTCCTTCACTACCGTCTCGTTCCGCCAAAGGCGCGTTTCTTCTCTTGCCTTCCTCGCGTTAAACCATTGCACGTCGAGGCTCTCATCAGCATCTGTCTTGCCAATCTTTCCAAAGCTTGGTGGTGCGATTTGCCATTGCCGCACCGCCGTGATAACTCGCCGAGCCAGTAGGGGGGGGTTGAGAGAAAGGAAGTCCAACGTGACGTTTTCGTCCCTTGTCAAGTCAGCACATTGGATTGATGTGGATTCATTTGATGGCTATCACAAGTAAACCTACCAAGGACAATGCTCCCAGTAGTCGTATGCAGGGACATGCAGAAGCCGCGTCGCCTCCGATCGACACAGCGCGTTGGGGTCGTCCTCAAACATGACAACATTGTCCAGACGCGTCCAGCGGAAAGCCAACTTTGAGAAAATGTGCAACAAACTCTTCTTCGAGCGGAAATGAGGGTTGTGATCGATGCAATCGGACCGCGGAAAGAGACGGTAAGAGAACTTTCTGCCGATCACAATCTCGACAGCTTCGAGAACTTTAGACGCCCACTTGCTTTCCGAGTGAGTGTAAATGACAATGACACCGCCCAAACGGACAATGTTGTCCACAAGTCGACCAAACCCAGGCCTCAGCATTCCACGCTCCATGAAAGGGACAATGTCGTCAACTGTCAAGCCCCTCTTCACGCCGTCAGGCCAGAACGTCCACTCGATGTTCGTCTCCAAATTGTCTCGATCGGACAGGGTCTCAAGGTCTCCAACAATCGTCTTATCCAAGTCGAAAACAGCCAAGAAAGTTGGTCGTTCACAAAGAGTCACATCAATCGGCGGCTGCGTCGCTCGAGGGGTCACCAACGGGATCATGCATGAAGATCCGTCAGGCCCAATATTTTCCATTTGATCAGTAGCCGACGGATCCAAAACAGAATGAGGTCCACTAGTAAGCTCTTGCAGCGGTGCATCCCGTGGTGACCCACTGTTGGTACAAATTTCTCCCAGGGCGTCTTCAAGGGAGAGTTCCATTGGGTCGTCGTCTGGTCGGTCAGATGACACTGTGATTGGAGGGCTTGGATGTGCATCTGCTGTTGCTGCACGCATTGCCAGTTCTCGTTCTGGTGGGATCGGATCGTCAAGCTGCATTTCATCTGGATAGTCCTCGCCCGCTGATGGCGACGCCATTACGGTGATAACGGGACTTGGCTCCACCCCCGCCATTATGTGAGAAATCGAGTCACTAGAAGAGCTCAATACAGTCGTCTCATCAGCTCCAGAACTGTCAACAACTGAGGATATGACCACTTCGGATGCGTCTCTGCGATCAACAGTGTGGCGGCGTTTCAACAAAGGATGGTCCTCATGATTGGAACTCTCTATTAGGTCGACCACAATAGAGGCTCCTGCTGCATTTTCCACTGAGGACGTTAGAATAAAAAGGCCACTGAATACTGTCAGTCTAATGCACAGTCTCGTCTGAGATAAATTAACAGAACGGAGAAAGCTGTTTGACCAAATGCACGAAATTATCCCTTAACTGAACATTTATTTCACAACGCTAATAACAGCCGGCTAAGTCTCTTTCCAAATGAAACAAAATGGGAACCGCCGCTTGAGAGACCGATTCGGATCTGAATGAGTAGCGGAGCCCTTGGCAGACTTCGTTGTCTTACTCCATGAGAATTGCCTCCGTTGACGACGTCGTGCTTGGAGGTGCCGAGAAAGCTAGAAGTGCACTTTTGAGGGACCAGTGTACAAATGACTGAAAGAGATTTGCAGAACATTTTGGTCGACCCCTCGCTGACTCCTGAGACTTTTTTGGGTTCTCTGAGGTCTCTCTCGAGTGCTTTGGCCTCTAAGGTAGATTCCAGAGGCTTCATTGACGTTCAGATTTCTGAAACCGAAAAAAAGCGAGCATTGAGGAAGCCTGCAGCAGTTGTTGCAAACGAGCTACAACAAGTGAGAGAAAAGCAATCAAGATTGAAGTTGCGTATTGCTGCAGTACATCTTACATTGCTCCTCTGATTGAAAAGCTCGTAAATGACGACACCATGTTTCGCGATCTACTTCAGATGGTTGAACAAGAAGAAGAGGCCTCTCTTCGACGAGAATTCGATGCAATGACTGACTCTTGTCGCTCTCTCATGCAGTTATTACCATCCTCTACGCTCTCTTCGTTTGCCACATTGTGCCGTGACCTGTTGCAGGCATGCCCAACAGCGTGCCTTGAGTCTGACTGCGAGAACGCCACCATCTGAAACTCAAGTTTGCGAGGGGAAGTCATCTCTTCCATCAAGAACAGCTGGGAAGGGCACTCTGGCTCCCTGAAGCAGTCATTTTCTCCAATCGTATCTTGACATTCTCGCAGGACGATCCAATCCGAGCTTGCCGCGCTCGACTACCCGACCCTCTCGCCTCGGGCCGTCCCTTCCGGCCAGAACTCGATCGCCCCATCTGCGGCCCTGCGTCTTGCGGCCCAACAGCTAGACTCCATCGATCAGATGTGCTGCTCTGCGTTACGATCTCACTCCTCAGAGGCCGCTTGCATTCAGATGCCCCACGCCCCCTTCTGCCGGACCTTCTTTTTCAGCCCCTCAACGATATGCTCGTCGTCCATTTCGCGTCGCCATCTGAAACAAATCGCCCTGATAAAGTGGCCGCAACTGAGCCATCTGACCCCAACGCAGCCCGAGTGGCTCTTTGCATTCTGCCTCATGGCCTTGAAAGCGTCCCTTCCACTTGTCTCCGCTCTCAGCGACGACGCTGAAGGACTGCTTGTCTCCAAATTCACCGGCTTGATAATAATTCTCTAGGAGGAGTTTCTGCGGCTGTTTTCGGACGCCGTGGTCTCCAAAATTGCCGCGGATCTGGCGGCCATTCGATTGGTTGCGGATTCTCGTGAGGGCGCTGGTGGGATTTGCGCTGAGGACCATGTTTTCCGTCACTACATCATTCAAATGACCAAGTTCGACGCGAGCTCTATGGAGACTACTAAATCCTTGTTCCCCTCTGTGTTTCGGGTGTTTGCTGATGAGGCGCTGCTCAAGAGCTGGATTTCTGTTGAAGCCAAAGGTCCTTCAAATTGTAGCCAACCTGATCGCCAAGTGATTGATGACTTCGTTGCGACAAGTGCTCAGCAGGCGTCTAGTTTTAAGGCAAGCGACCCCTCCGTTTGCGTTGACGCTTTGAAAGACTCTTCGCATCGCCGCAGATGATTTCCCCCGATGCGCATTCGCCGAGTCGGTCTTCGAGTTCGGCCTCGAGTCGTTGGAAGAAGCAGCCGCCATCGGAGCGACGGGCCAAAGGGGCGCTTTCGTTGCCGCTGTGACCTCTAGGCTTCTTGACGACACGTTTGCTGCGTTGGCTCGACACTCTTCAGAGTCGTTCCAATCGCTGCTGGAGGCAGTCAATGCGGCGCACGCCGTTGCAGAGATGTCCCTCGAGTGGCCGCTCGTCCCTCAAGTCGCGGCAATTCTCGACGACATGATGGTGGAGCTGTTCGATTCCATTCATTCCTCTGCTGTCGCTCGCGCAGACGAGCTGATGGGTTTTTAATGGAAGGCGGTCATATGACACTTAAGGAATTGTCATTTCTAGCGTTTGCGAAGATTTTACTGAAGGGCTGCAGGTCGCATCGCGCGCGACCTCAAAAGGGCTTTTCGGCTCAGTGGAGCGTCCAACTTCCAATCTAACCTTGCAGTTCAAGCGCGTCAAGGTGGAGGAAGTGCACGAGCTGTCCTTCAAGCTGTTTCAGGCGTATGACGTCCTGAGCGAGAATCTTGTCTCGTTACAGTCCATTCTTGCCCCAGCCTTGTTGCGGAGATACGAAAGCCGAATTAGAGCTCAGATAGACCGTATCGTGTTCGCATCATTCATCGAAAATGCGTCGTCAGTGACACGGTGCGAACGCGTGCCCCAATTTGGTTTAAGTCGCAGAGCGAGCCTAGAGCAAACGCGCTTGGATGTTGCGACGGTTTGATGTGTTTTCGACGATGTCTTACTTTCAAAAGTTGGAGGAGTTGATGACGAGCGCGTTGCGGCATAAAGTGTCGCTCTCTTTGTGCGCTGTGAGGGTGGCAGGTTCTCACAGAGCAGAGTTCAAGCGGGTTTGACGGTGCTGTCTTGGAAGCAAGACGACGTTGCAAAGCTTCAGGCGGCACTGCAGTCCAACTCGTGGGAGGGTGAGCGACGTTTGCTCGAACGGTCTCACTTTCGAAAGCTGTCCTGTCAGCCCAAAGCTTAGATTGCCTGACTCGAGCGAACGTTGAGCTGCTGTGCAGCAAACGACGTCAAGAGCTTTGATTGCACCCGGTTCCTTGTACAATATGTGAATGTCTGGTTTACTCATCGAAATCGTGAGCTCTTACGACTGCGTGACTTCGTGAATGTCATTGAACAGCTCCACGTCCTCCATCGCCGCCTCCTCCATCCCTCGCTCAAGAATCGCCTCCTCAAACTCAGGCACGGCCCAAACACAATCGCTCTCAATGCTCAGCGGATTGTCACCGCGGGTAATCCTGAAAAACCCGTTCTCCCCCCAATACGACCCCCAGCTATTGCGACCAACCCAAAACGGAGTCCCGTCGTCATCCTCACCCCATCCGACGACAGATACGACGTGGCGGATGGTCCAGTCTCGCGCCGGTACTTGAAAGTCAAGTTAGAAGTGGAGCATAGCCACCTCGGAGAATGCCCCCTTTATAGTTGAAGAAAGCCTTATTCACGCCAACGGAGCAAGCGATGGGTCTGTCAAGGGTATCAGAACGACGATTCGGTACAAGAAACCCGCGGGCCAGAATTTCTGCCATCATGTTCCTCTCGCCGAACACGCTGCCGTATTCGGACACTTTGTACACGCTGGGACGATCTACCGAGGTGCAAATATGCTGAATCGTGAAACAAGCAACCAGACCTCTACGCTGTGGTTGCAAGTCTTGCAAATGTTAATGGCCGTGCAGTTGTGCCTCTTGGCCTCATACGGGCTGCACCTGCCAACGTAAGCATGATGCCGAAGAGCCTCGTACGTCACGTCGGTGACGCCGTGGCGATGAGCAAGCTTGTATGTCGCGTGAGTAAAGCCTAACTAGAGTCACAAAGGACAAGAATTGTCACCCCCGGAGCAGCCGACGTCGTCGTCAACAAAAGACCCAGCGCAGTTGATCACCACTAGGACAAATTAGAATGCTTGAAGGTTGATCTACTTTGAGGGGAGAGAACAACGTCTGGCCACGAGGCCTTCCTACGGATTTTGATGCGATCTGAGAGGGCGGACAACGGAGCAAACGCCCAGCAAGCACCGCAGTAGACCGGAACATGCTGATTCCTTCATGTTGAGAGGAGCACATACAAGTCTCATACTGAACATCTGTGACATAATTTTTGCCTTTAACGTTCCTCCAATCAAACTTTTTCGGGAGATTGGTATCGTTCAGCTTCTTGTCGGGTCTCTCAGATATTTCGATGCAATCAATAGGCGAAGCAGAGGGAACAAAGCAGGCAGGGATATCTGCATCTTCTAAATCTTCTGCAGTTGCTGCATACGCGCATACCGCAGCCAACAACAACAACCCAAAGCGGGCCAACATAACTGAATTAGTTAAATGTTTAGTTAGGCAGTATGGCGAATGTTGTTAGCAGAAGAGCGGCTGTGTTCCTCGGTCTTGCTGTTGCGGGAACAGCTGCGTATTCAGTAGCAGCTCCGAAAAGAAATCTCTCGCTAGCATCAGCGAAAAAGAACGTTGTCGAGAGCGAGTATTGTGACTGCAAGCCTCTGTGGGACTGCATTCAAGAGGGCGGACAAGAGTGTGATCGCTTGGATAAGGATCTTAGAGCATGCCTCATACGATCGGTTTCCATCAAAGAAATTGATTTTCACTAATTTCTCAGAAAAATGCCGGCGCTTCCGTGTAGTGTAAAGTTCTGTAGTGATGGCGATAAACTGCCATGCCTTCAAACAGTCGCATTGTCGTGAGCTCTTATCCCTTTTCATCTCATGAAAAATGACATCCTGACTAAATTCTGCAACCCACAGTTTACTTTCCCCAAGAGGCACCGCACTGAGCACTTTTGTATTTAGTTCATTGAGCGAACAAGAGCATTGATCCTGTCCTCACGGTTGCCATAGTCACCACCCTCAATGAAAGAGATTCCCTTCTGCTTCATACCACCGACAGGGCACGACAGCTTGAATGGCCACAGGAAGTGATTGGCCTCCTTGAAGTGAGGGCCCACAGTGTAGATTTCGTGGATAAGATCCTCAACGCAGACAATGCCAAACTTGCCGAGATGCTCCTCGATGACGGCGTTGTCATTGATGGGGATACGGTTGCCCTTCACACTTGCGTATCCACGCTTGTAAATGAGCTCCCGCACAGTCTTCAGGTTGGGAGATCTGGAAACTGTGAGACATCGGAAACCAAGAACGAACCCGAAGGTGATGTAAGGCTGCACAAGGTGGAGCATATTGAGGGTGGCCTTGTTGACCTTGACAAAGGAACCATTATTGATCTGGCGAAGGCGCAGCAGAGTGAGGATCTTGCGCGTGCGAGGGTCAACTCCGTTGATACTACAAAAGGTCATGACATACCCAACCTATTGTCACATACCCGCGAATGCGGACAACAAAGACAACCTTAGACTCGGGCTCCACGTAGTAACCGCCAGCATTCTTGGCCTCACGGCGAGCCTTGACGAGGGAGGACTGGGCATTCCGGTACTCCTTTGCGTAGGTCTCGGCCTTCTTGAAGATGGTGGTCTTCTTGACTTTGTTGGCCTACCACTAATTACAACATATCGTCTAGAACAAACCTTGCGAGCGGCGGAGGTCGCCTCAGCCTTCTTCGCCTTGAGGACATCAAGACTCTTCCTCTTCTTCAGGATGTGCTCAGGAACAGGGGCGTCCCTACAATGCTTAGGAACAAAAGGTCACGGACACAATCGAAAATTTGCACGGGAAAGCATGATCAAACAACTTACTTCTTGTTTGCCATGGGGTGCAGTGGGCGACGAACGGTCACGAGATTTGTGGATCTTGCGACAGCCTGCGATTTGACTGTAACAGATCAAAATGAGTTTCTTAATTTTAACAAATAACTCAAAATTGTCAGCTAGGCGAATGACTGAGTTGGATTTGAGTGGGAAATCCATCACCAAGATGGACCACCTTCCTGTTCACCGGTCATTGCTAGTCCTCCATCTCCGTGACAATAAGATTAGCAAGATTGAGTGCTTGGATCAGTCGCCAGACCTTGAAATGGTTTGAAAGTGACCATCGAAACTGACTTGTCAGCTTGACTTAAGTCGAAATCGGATAGTTCGAATTGACGGAGTGTCTCACTTGAAGTGCTTGAAGGTTTTGATTTTGTGCCACAATTCAATATCCAAACTGGACGGCCTCTCCTCGCTGTCTTCTCTTGAAACGCTGGATGTCAGCGAAAACATGCTTCGGACGCTCGCTGGGCTTGAGGGCTGTAAACGGCTATCGAAGGTAGTTGCCGCAAAGAACAGCCTCGCCTCGGTTGGTGACTTAAGGTCTTGTGAGAAACTGAAAGTGTCTCCCACAGATCGCTCTCTTACTTTTGCAGATATTGGACTTGGAGGCCAATATCATTGTATCACTAGCAGAGTTCGGTCGATGCCTTCCATCTTCTCTCCAAACGCTTTCTGTGGCAGCGAACCTCATGGAGTCCCTCTGCGAGGTCAGGTACCTGGCCTCGTTGGCCTCTGTGAGAAATCTACATCTTGCCCAGAATCCCTTCTTGGTCAATGAGCCGCGGATCCAGTCTTGATTCTCTGCTGAGGCCTAACAGCGCAGGTCTGGGTTTCGTGCGTTCGTCCTCTTTTTAATGCCCCGCCTCTCGTTTGTCGATGGCGTCGCCGTTGATCAAGCGGACAGGTCTAATACTTTTCAGCACCATGAATCACTGCTCAGGGATGCTGCGAAGCGCTTGTTCGCCGACGAAAGTGGTGTCCTGACGGACGTGTTTAATTCTCTCCTCCTCCCCCGAAACGAGGGTGCTCTGATCGAGCACATTGCGCGGCGCTCGTCGGCTATTTCATCAACCTCGTCACCACCTCCAGTGCCGTCACTCCCATACAACTCCCAAGTATCTACTCGAGACGTTGACGATTGGAGACAAGAAGCTGTTTCAGTCAGAAGGAACCCGTCTCCCCCTGTCCCGCAAAAAGCTCACCTGAGCGATCGGTCTTTTGTGGAGCCGGAGCGATCCTTTCATAGAGAAGATGAGTTCGCGAGGAAGTCACAATACCGCAGCGGCGATACATCGTTTGGGCCACCGCAGCAATGGGACCGCCCGGAGCACTTTCCTCTGCGGCACGACCCTTACGGAGATCCCTACGCGGCGTACCGAAATCCACCCTATGCAGCACCAGTGCGCTATCCGCCACCAACGTACTATGAACGCGATCGGTACTACGATGCGCCACAGTCAAAGCTGCACGCTTGTGCTGATCGTCTAGGCCTCCCCGAGATCCGCTCGTGGCCAGAGATCGACAGCAATTGGAAGAAGTGCAAAATGAGCTGGCGGTCCTCAAGTTGCAAGTTGGCTCATGTGCATGTGCTGCATCTCACGACCTAGGTTGCATCCTTGACAAGCAAATGTGCTGAGCTTGAGCAGCATTGTGCGAGAGCACAGGGTGCTGCTGCTGCCATCATTCAAGGAAGGTGGCGGAGGGTCAAGGAGGCTGCTCGTGTGAAAGTCGGACCATTTGGTTTTGCCCCTACGCGCGAGTCCCTTGCCCTGTCACAAGTCAGAGTTCATGCTTTTGTTGGGCGCGCTCGACGTTCATGTTGCCGCACAGTGTTCTAACATCTACCAGTTCGCACACGAGAGGACCGTATGTGCTCCCGCATTCAGGCTTGTTGGCGGCGCTTCTATGTTCGTCGCGCCTTCGTTCGAAATCGTGTGCTTTCCTTCGCTGCCACTGTTGTGCAAGCAGTTTGGTTTTGTAATGCGTGCGCATGAACCTGACTGTCCGAGGAAGGGTCACCGATGCCGACGGCGCTGGCAAATGGCTCTACTCCGCAAGCGGGTGTACATCTTATCCCATCGTCACGTCGGGAAATCGTCCACCCCGCCGGAGGCAGAAGACGTTCGCCCGCAGGTTGTGACAATTCTTTCCAGTATCCGAAACGTACTCCAGATGGTTTGTCTCTTCCATCCACTTTGACACTCACACGCATTCAGATAACTCCACCGTCTACTCGGCACACGAACGCGGCAGTGAAGCTGCAGTCAATATTCCGCGGTCATGTTGAGCGGCTTGTTTCTTGACGGAATGCATTTCTAATGTCACAGCTGTTTCGGTTCTTGAAAGAAAAGTTGTCATCCTTTAAGCAACTCATCGGCTCATGTGTCCTCATTCAAGCGGCCATCCGCCGTCGCAGCTCCGCGATCATTTCGCTGAATCCCTCAGGGAAGTGCTACGTACGATTCGTCGTCTTTGCCAGGCGCCGTCACCATTATGCAACTCGGCTGCAGAGCCTATTTCGAGGATTTCGAGTTCGGAGGCAACTTGCCCCACAAATGCGGTTCCTTCGCCTTCAGGCTGTGTCGAGATACTTGACGTAGGTTGCAGGGTGTCGAAGTGCTGTTTGTAAGATTAGATACAAGACCAACTGCACTACTTAAACACACACATGTCAACGCCTCACAGCCCTCACTTCTTTTTCCTCAAAGGCCCTCCAGCCCTCACTTTGGACCCATCTTCCTTCTTCTGCTCCGACGGAGCCACAGCTTTAGCACTGGCGTCCAAAACCTGGGGCTCCGTGACCGCTGCAGCTATTTTTTGCCCGCCCTCCGCTTCCTCATCCTTCTCTTTCTCCTTTGACACCACAAAGGCTTCTTCTTCGTCATTTGCCGCAGAATGCGACAAAGTTGCCGAGTTTTCGAAGTCGTCGTCATAGGAGGCAGACTTGGCGCCATCCGTCGGAGGCTGTGCCTCAACTTGCGCACCCTCCGGCTCCCCGGCATCCAAGTCAGTGGGGTCCTCTGCTTCCATGCCAAGATTTTCTTCCTCGGCATGATTTTCCAAATCTCTGTCCTCTAGGGCCATTAGAAACGTGCGCTGATGTTTGCGTCACCTGGAAACACTTCCGCTGCTGCGGCGGGGACGTCCGCAGGCTCGCCAACCGTGCGGGCACTCTCTTGCTGAGATGGCGCTGCATCCAGTCGAGAAGAGGTTGTTGACTTTCGGGACGACGCTTGCGGAAGAATCGAAACTGCGGCGACGTTGATGGGAGGGATGTTTGAGTGCTCCGTCTCAATGCTGAGCCGCGTCTCTTGCTTCACCTGCAGCTGCCTCTGCAGCTTCTTGATGTGGACAGCGTGAAGCCGAAGCTCTTTTTCTCGTTCCTGCATGGTCACTAGCAGTTTACAACGCCGTCACCTTGTACTGCACCTGCAGCTCATCGAGCTCCTTCCGCAACTCCTCCACTTGACTCCGCGCCTTCTTCATCGACACCTTGAACGAGCGATGCTCAGACTCCTTCGTTCGCTCCAACACCTCATTTTCCCTTCGCAATCTCTACACAAGCAATCAGAACAGAAACCCAAAGCATTCAACGAAAGAACTCAGACAAAAACAACAAATTCCTCCCTTACGTCAATGATCGCAGCTTTTTCTTCGAGCTGCTTCTTGTAAAACTCCTCGCCCTTCCCATCATCCTCCGACGACCCAATCTTTGTCTTGAGACGCTCGATGTCCTTCACAAGCTTGTCAGCCTCTTTTTGCTGCAGTGAGATGATTTTCCGCTGCTCTTCATAAATTTCTTTGTATTTCTTCAAGTTCGCCTTAAGCACGCGCATGTCCTCCTTCAATTGATGGTTCTTCTCCTCAAACCCAGAATCCGCGTCGCTTGTCTCCATGAGCTTCTTCTCGTGATCTCGCTTGATCTTGAGCAGCGTCCGCTTCTCTTCCTCAAGCTCCTTGATGTGCTTCTCTTTGTCAGACAGCATCGCCTCAAGCTCCTCCAACCGCTCATTCCTGACAGCACTGCGGGGTAAGCCTTTGTTTTCAATCTTTAGAATAGCAAGTCGATCTAAGCAAAACACAACTGCAGTGTCGCCGCCTTACATGGACAACTTCCGTCGAAGCATTTCAGCAGCCCGTCTGAAGTGATCCCGTTCTGCCAAAAGCTGCTCCACATCCTGTTCGCCTACTGATAAAAGTTAGCAAAGGACATTGATTCTAACAGTCTGCTGCTTCGAGCTTCGGTAATGGTGGTCGAGTCTGGCCATGTCAGAACAATCTGACGTCACGTATACAATTTCCTTCTTCTTCATGATAGTTCTCTTCGGTTCCACAATAGATGGTAGTTCTGCTTCAAGCCTCTTCAATTTTTGCTCGTGACTAATCATCCCTTCATGGACTTTCTGGGCTGGAGGTCTGATGTTGGAATTCTCCGATCCCAGAGATTTTGAACGGGCGCCACCCTTGAAACCGAATTTTGAGTCCGAAGCGCCACCGTTGATTACTCGCCGCTCAATGCGCTTCTCGACGACAACAACAGTGCCATCCTCCTTCGTGTACGACGTCGATGTCTCCGTGTGCTCGTCCTCATGGAAATCTTCCTCATACTGAGGACTTGGAGAGGACACTGTGGAGTTACGTTAGTAATCAATACAACCCATACTTGTCGGCCCTGGGGGAGGTGCAGGCTTGCCCGCTGGCTTGAAACTAAACTTGGTTGCCATCAGCCGTTGGGAGGTTAAAGAATCTTTTTGAAGAAATTTGAGTATCGTCCTGCTTTACATATTTTGGGATTCAAGTTGCATCATAAGAAACATTGAGAGGTATAAGTTACACGAAACGAGACTGACCCTAAGTGTGGGGACGCTCTGTAGTTATGAATGCTACGATGTCAGTACATCGTTGGAGCGAAGAAACTTTTCGAAACTCCCCGAGCTGACTGTGCTGCCACAATTTTCTCGTCAATAGCGGCTCCTCTATCAACTTTGTAAAGATCCCGAGCACTTCCAATATCAACGCAAGAGCGACAAATCAAACGATTTTAAAATCTCGGCTTGCTCTGCCATGTGTCGCGCGACAATCTCATTGCCGTACGTCACAATGTCTCGCTTCTGCTGCTCTTTGCCGTGAATTAGTGAGACGAGCGAGGGCAGACCAATGGCTTTCTTATGCAGCCTTGATGCTGGGATTTCAAGTCCTGCTTTGATCACCGCGGTGTCATATTCTTCCAGCGAAATCATGAAGTGCTTGCACAAATATTCAAAAATTTGCTGCACGTCGTCCCTTCCAAAGTCGTTACACAAGGCAGGCTGCTCAGTAAGACTTTACGTGCGAACATGAACGTCTTTGTATTGCCCGACTAATTCTTTGACCGTCACTTGGGTGAAAATGACGCCATCCCGAATCATGCTAAGATCATTGAGGAAGAAATGAGGGCAGGGGCAAACGTCTTGATGATCGTCAACAGACGGTCCTCAGCATCTGACGCCGATCCATCCTTTGCAGTGACCCGAATGAGTTCGTTGTACCAGCGCCGATTCTGCATCAGCCGCTTGTTGCTTTTCCGACGATCGCGCTCGGCCAAAACTCTCATGCCAAATATTTTCTCACTTGCAACGTCCGTCGACGCCTATGACATCATTAGTGGCAATATGACGCGCACTGAATTCTCAAACGCCTTGTACTTTCTTCGAAATGTCGCCATCCGCTCGTTTTCTTGTCTTTGGTGGCTCAGACTCAAAAAGGACCTGCAACCTCTTCAACTCAGCGACCAGCCCCTCATTGGTGCTCTGCACTCTCTCTCCGAACTCATCGAATATGACATGGAACTTCCTCGTCAGAATATAGCAAACAGGATTGGGGACCTCAGGAATGACGGCAGTTCTCGGCGAGATGACACCCGCCTGGCCTGCAACACAAGAGTCCATTCCGCCCTTTCGATTTGGCGACATTTCGAACTTGGGGTTCCTTCCCCAATGAGACGTTCATTTAAGAGGCTAATACGATGTCGTAAAATTGACGATGCTTTCATATGATTGTACAACCGCGTCGATAGGGAGCCGCGGAACCTTGCATATCAAATCAGAACCAAGGAGACACACACATTGTGTTTCTTCCGTGTGAAGCCGGCGTCAGCTACGAAGTAAGCTGCAGCATTGCCGATGCAGCACCTCTCTTGTCGGGAGAAGTTGACATAGCGCTATTAAACACGGCCATGTCCTCTGAGTCTGGCCCTATCAGAAAGAAATGACGCCAACAGGACCTGCGAGCAGCGCGTGCTCCGATTGCATGATGAAATCAATCAAAGAGCCTGCCTGAACCGTCAAGGCAGCCACAGTTTGAGCACTTTTATTTGTTTCTTTCGCTCATCGGACTCCCTCATGTGGTCTTTGAAGCATTCGAAAGATTTCCGCGTACTCCGCAGCCCTTTTCGCAGTCCTTTGTGCTCAGTGGGCAAAGTTTTTAAACACCTCGAAATGGGTGAAGCTCAGCTTCCTTTTTCTTCAGTTCCTCGGCGTCAGCTTTAGGCTCTAATGCAATCCCAGTCCTTCCTACTCAGAGAAATGGTTTCACATGAACCTTGGAGATCTCAGTGACCTTGCCCGTGGAGTTGAAACAGGAGGAGCTGGCTGTAGCGAAGGCTTTTGAATATTTAGGATTGGCGTTCCTGAGGGCATAAGATTTGTGCAGCAGAAGCTGACCGAGAGGACGATAGGGCTCAGCGAACGTCGATCTCCATCCTTTCTGCGAACGATCCTACCTTTCAGAGCGACTTCACACAGCTTACCATGATCCTCCTGACTTCTTCATCTTGGTGAATCAAGTCCTCAGATAAAATAATGTCGGAAGAGCGAAAGTACGTTCTGGGAGTTTTGTAAACATCTCTCATCCCAGGCGTTACGTCACGACTATTGTTGACAGAAAATTGAGCAGTCCAGTCTCCAGCACGCTGCTACAAAAGAGTGTTTTCTTTTGATCAAATTTTTCAAGCAATGCCTCCCCCTACCGTTTGGGTACAAAATCTCGCAGCACATCAAAATCATAGTTTACAGATGAGCCGCAATTTTACAGATCGGTTAAAAACCTGAGGGCTCCATTCGAAAAAGTGCCGAATGCCTGACTCAAGATTACAATGGCTTCGAAGCACGATACGAATTTCCCTTCAAGGATGCACAGATGCTGCTTTGGATTCCCTCATGGGGGACGCGACGTCAATGGAACTAATTCTTCGCTACCTTTCAGCGGACACGGAGGCGCAGAGCCTTCTCTTTTACATGGATGAAACAGAAGAAGGTGGAAGAATGCATATTATTCTTATTCTCTAGAAATTGAGCAAACTGCGGTGGAGACTTTGAACAAGTTGCAATCATCGAAGCCGTCTTCGCCTTCTCGGACTTCATCGAGGGCACCCTCTCGTGGAGACTCTGCTTCATTCGATGGAGCAGCTGATGCAGCTCCCGCTGCTGTCGATGGAGAGGATGCATCGCCCACTGAAGAATCTCAGCAAGAAGTGCTAGCCGTATCCCCTGCTGCTGAGCAACTGCAAGAGCTACTGAAGCTCAGAGTTGTCAGGGTTGTTTCTGACAAGTTGCCTGATGGGATTTCGGGTTCGCGAGAAGTCCTGTACGTAGTTCGAACCAACGCGGAGCCGATTCCGAATGTTGCCCCAGAGGACATTGAAGTTGCGATGTCCTCTCTTGAAGTCGGAGTTATGTGGGGCTCAAGTCTCAGCGTCCTTGAGCAGCTTATCACCGAGATTTACGCCCCATGTATTCAGCTTTTCTTTGCAAACTCGTCCAAGCCCACCACCTCGCAGCAGCAGTCCCAACAGCAACTAGTTCAGTTGTCAGACGCGGTGCAGGCGGAATTCCTTGCAAACATTCAGAAGTTCTCTGCGCAGATCCAGAATGTATTTCAGCAAGTGAGCCGCGAAGTTCGATTAGAAGTTATTTCGATCGACACCAATCGTCGTGTCGCTGAAATCGCCTCTGATGCGACCACAGTGGCGCAGCTTCAGCTCGCTCTCGAGAACTGGATCCCTGCCATTGCTTCAATCATTGAGCAAGAGAAAGGCAAGAAAGCTGTGGGGAAGGGTCCGCTCGCCGAGGTTGACTTTTGGCGACAGAGAGCTACTGCGTTTGGAACTGTGTACGAGCAGTTGAGTACTGCGCCTGTGAGGAAGATGATGGAGGTCATGGAGATTTGCTTCGAGTTGCAATATGGTCAGTTCAAGCACTACTTTGCCGAGTTGTCGAAGCTCTACACGGAGGCGAAGGATAACGTGAAGTTTTTGACAACGCTGGAAAGACACTTCAAGACTATCTCTCATGGCACTCTGAGCGCTATCGTCGAGGCCTTGCCATCGATGATGAACGCACTTCGCATGGTCTGGGTGATCAGCCGGCATTACAACACCGACGAGCGCATGGTCCCGCTGATGGAGCGAATTGCGGAGGAAATAGGCGACCGAGTTGCAACGAGTATTTCAATCCGCTCTATTTTTCGGCAAGAGCCAAAAGATGTTATTCGCAAGGCGAATGAAGCGAAAAACGTCCTTGATAAATGGCGCGAGACGTACTACAAGGTATTCGTTGTGCTCTCTTTGATGGCCTTAATCTGCAGGTGAGGGAAAAGATTGAGACGTCTGGGCGTGACCAGAGGTGGGAGTTTGATAAGCGCCGGCTCTTTGACCGCACAAACTACATGGCGATGCGGTGCTCTGACATCATTGAGGCGTCGCAGGCTCTTGACCACTTCAACAACATCATGGGCCCTCAGCTCAAAGCCGTTACAGGAGATGCGGTTGCAATCGACAGCGTCCTGAAGCGCGTCGAGCATCTAGTCCTGCCCCTTGAGGCAATCCCGTTTGATCTCTTCGACAAGCGCTTTCAAGCGTCGTGGGACGCTGTTATGCACCGCTTCCGCACCGACGTTACGGAGATTGAGGAAATGACCAAGTCGTTCATCAATGCGTCATTCAAAACTCTGCGATCTGCGGAAGGTGCCTTCGATGTGCTGACGCACTTCACGGAACTGGCCAGCAGGGACTCTCTGAATAAGCAAGTGATGGAGAAGTTCATCGATATTCTGCACCAGTTCATGAAAGAGGTCGACGGCATCCGTGTCATTTTTGATGCGAACAAAGACAACCCGCCTTCCAGCAAGAATCAGACCCCCGTTGCTGGTGCAGTTCAGTGGTCAAGGTGATGCTCATGTCATATTTCTGACGCGCTGACCCCGTAGATCATTGTTCAGCCGTGTCAAAAAGACGATGCTCAAACTGCAGACTCTGCAATCGATGATGCAAGGCACGGAGGAGGGCCAGGCTGCAACCAAGTCCTACGTTGCTTTGGGCAAGTCAATGAGAGAGTTCGAGAATCGGCTCTACAAAGCTTGGGTCGCAACCATCGACCCCCTTGCGCTTAGCTTGCTGAAGAGGCCGATCCTTAAATCCCCAGAGAGTGGGAAGCTTGTCGTCAACTTTGGTCAAGAGCTTGTGCAACTTATCCGTGAGACCAAGTACCTCGACCGTCTTGGGTTCACCGTCCCTGAAGTTGCGCTGAATGTGGCCCTTCAGGAAGAGAAATTCCATCAGTTTGTTGGATCGCTGCAGCAGATGTGCGACTTGATGCTGAATGTGCGGCAGTCCATTGATCCTGCATTGCATAAGCTTGTTGCACACAAGGTCCTTGAACTGGAAGACGTTCTGAAGCCCGGCTTGACAGCTTACAATTGGAATTCTCTTGGCATTCAGGTGATTCTTTGCATTTTGTTCTGACTTGGTAGGACTTCATTCAGAAGTGCAACAAGGCCATCAGCGTGTTCCAGACGTACAAAGCGTCCATTGAGAAGAACATCTTTGCAATCAATGAGATAGCACGCACCATTGAGGAGTCTCATATCGTTCTGTTGGATAGCCAGCCGGATGAGCTGCTCGATCTCCAGGAGTTCTTCGACCGCATTGAAAAAAAGAGGCTCGAGGTGGTGGAGTCGCTCGTGTTCAAGTACCGCCAGATAGCGCCGCTGCTTTGCAAGATCGAAGAAGTTGTCGCAGGGACAAATTCAGGGAAAGCTCCGATCATGCGGGAGTTCTACGAGTATGTTGAGATGAAAATATACACAGCGATTGTGAAAATGACTCTATCCGGCATGGAGGCATTCTCAAAGTTTCTTGGGCTGTCTGGTCGGAAGGATTCCCGTCGCGCTCGTATCAAAGTATCTGCATTGTTGCATCCTCCGGACGTTCTCATTTCCCCTGCCCTCAATGAGATCCACAAGACTGTTGGGAAGCTTCTGAAGAACTGCGCCGACAGCTCCAAGTCTTTTGTCCGCTGGCTGCGATATTCTTGCGTTGAGACTCCCCCACAGCCCCCCCCCTCTGAAGAGGAGGAGCCTATTATCTTCAGCTTCTATTCGGATGTGTCGGTCAACCAAAGCGTTATCAAGATGATGCTTTCCATCAATCAAAGCCTGCAGAAGACGTTTGTTGCTGTGGACCGTCGTGGCGAACCCTTCAAGAAGTACTTTCAGCTGTGGAAGGATGATCGCGCTGCCTCCATCGAAAAGTTTGCAAAGCGAGTCCCGAGCAATGTTGCGTACGACGAGCATCTCTCGCACTATCAGCACATCTCCCGCAGCGCTGAGAGGCTCCCAACCGAAGCGAAGATTGGGTTTCTTCATGTGTCGTACGCGAACGCAATTCAAAGCATTCGGTCTGAGGCCCAGACATGGATTGACACCATCGGTCGATACCTTCATGACTCATCGTTTGCGATATACAGCGGCATCAAGGACAAAGTTGGCAAGTACCACGAGGAGCTGAAGCGGGTTCCTGATTCGCTTGATGAGCTCAAGACCCTTTTGAATGCCATCACTGAGATTCTCGACGTGTCAGCGGAGACGGAGAGGGCCATCACCGATGTATGCGAGAGGTATCGCACGCTGAGCCTTTACGGTGTCACCGTTGATGCGGCTGAGCTGGAGAGTGTCCTCCTCCTTCGTGAGGAGTGGCGGCAGTTGACTGAAGCTGCTAAGGTGGTTTCGTTGAGCATTACGGGGACGAAGAAGAAGTTTGTGGCAGTGACAAGGCAACAGATTGAAGGCTTCCAGGTGCAATCTAATGAGGTACTTAAAGATTTGTTGGAGAATGGGCCCGCGTCTAACAAGATGGAATTGGACAATGCTGCGGAGATGCTGCGCAAGTACATCGTAAACGTTGTTGCCGATGCCAAACTAACTTTGAAGGGAGACATGGCAGAAAAGAAGCAATCAAGAGATCAGCTTGTGCTTGCTCAGAAGCTCTTTGACATGGAAATGGTCAAATTCGGCGATTTTGCCAAGGCGGAGGACATCATAAACCTGCTGGGGATGATAATCAATCTCTACGTGGAGTTTAAGGAAGCTGAGAAGCAGTGGTCCGGCACATTGTTTTTTGGTCAGTTGGACACCCAAGCACTTGCTTCAAGTTGGCCCTGCCATTCGTCCAGTCCATTGATTCCGCAGATGTTGAGGCGTTTGCCATCCGTCTCCGCAAGGCTCCTTCCGATGCGTCGAGATATGCTGTGTTCGATAAAGTCGGAGATGCTATTTCGAAGTTCAAGCAGTCGTTGCCGCTGATTTCGGATCTGAAGAACGACGCGCTGAGGGAGCGCCATTGGAAGAAACTCATGAAAGTGACTGGAAAGTCGTTCGACTTGGATCCGAAGTCCTTTACACTTGGGAAAGTGTTTCAAATGAATCTCGCGGAGTTCGGCGACATGATTGGGGAGATCACCAATGAAGCTATCAAGGTGTGATGTTTGTCTATCCTCTGCTCATAGCACTCAGGAACTTGCCATCGAAAAGGCTCTGAATCAGATCACTGAAGTTTGGAAGACGATGAGGCTGGATTTGCATAAATATGCAAAGAATGGCAAGGACCGCTCCTACATCCTCAAGTCAACGGACGAAATCACGGTTCTTCTTGATGACAATATGATGAACCTCAACTCGATGTCAGCGTCTCGGTTTTCTGGGCCTTTTATTGAGCAAGTGCGTGTATGGGAGAAGAAGCTGTCGATGACTGGGGAAGTGTTGGAAGCGTGGATGAACGTTCAGCGCAAGTGGATGTACTTGGAAGGCATCTTCGTTGGTTCGGATGACATTCGTCTGCAGCTCCCGGAGGAGGCCCGACGGTTCGACACCATTGACAAGGCATGGGTGAAGCTGATGCAGGATACTGCGAAGAACACAGTCGTTCTTGTATTTCCCCGTCCCTCCTAGTTGCTGATGCAACCAGGAGTGTTGTTCTGTCGACGGGAGGCTGAACTTTCTCAACAGTCTCTCAAAGGATCTTGACATGTGCCAGAAGAGCCTTAGCGAGTATTTGGAGTCGAAGCGTAATGCCTTTTCTAGATTCTACTTCATCTCCGACGACGAATTGTTGTCGATTCTAGGCACATCAGACGTTACGAGTGTTCAAGAACATGTTCACTAGTCGTTACACTCCTCTCATTCCCCAGATGCTCAAACTCTACGACAATTGCGCAGCACTCATTTTCGCTCGCAACAATAAGATTATTTCGGGTCTTTCGCATTGTCCACTCTCAACTGACTTCTTTGCAGGCATGGTGTCTTCTGAGAGCGAGTCTTTCAACTTCAAAAACCCCGTCTCGACAGAGGGCGCCGTTGAGAAGTGGATGACAGCTGTTGAGGCTGAGATGCGCAAAACCCTTCACGGCATTACAAAGGAGGCCATTTTCCACTATCCCAAGGTGGAAATGTGATGGCGGGCTCCTGACACCTCAGACTCCGCGTATCAAATGGATTCATGAGCAGCTCGGCATGGTTGTGAATTCTGGTTCGCAGGTTTGGTGGACGTGGGAGGTGGAGGACACGTTTCAGAAGGTACGCGAAGGCAACAAGCATGGAATGAAGCAGTTCGCCGCCAAGTTGACTTCGCAACTGACCGACCTTGTCGGTGAAGTGCAGGGCGATTTAGAAAAAAATGTTAGAAAGAAAGTCAACACGCTCATCATCATCGATGTCCATGCCCGCGACATCATCGATCGTTTTGTCAGGGATTCCATTCTGGACGCGCGGGAGTTTGCGTGGGAGTCGCAGCTTCGCTTCTATTGGTCCCGCACTGTCGACGATCTGCTCATCCGCCAATGTACGTTTGATGGCAGATTCGGCTTCGAGTACATGGGCCTGAATGGCCGACTCGTCATCACCCCACTGACAGACCGCTGCTACATCACGCTGACTCAAGCGCTGTCCTTTAAACTCGGCGGTGCACCTGCAGGCCCTGCAGGAACTGGCAAGACCGAGACTGTCAAAGACCTTGCAAAGGCCATGGGACTCTTCTGCGTTGTGTTCAATTGCGGTGAAGGGTTAGACTACAAGGCTATGGGACGCATCTTCTCAGGTCTGGTTCAGTGCGGAGCGTGGGGCTGCTTTGATGAGTTCAATCGAATTGAACTCGCGGTACTTTCTGTAATCTCTGCCCAAATTAAGACGATTCAAAATTCTCTCCTTGCTGGACACAATCGATTTATGTTCGAAGGCAAAGAAATATCACTCGATCCCCGCTGCGGTATCTTCATCACGATGAATCCTGGATATGCTGGTCGCGTTGAGTTACCAGACAACCTCAAAGCTCTTTTCCGCCCGGTGACAATGGTTGTTCCTGATATGCTTCAGATTGCCGAGATCATGCTGTTCTCCGAGGGGTTTGAGACTGCGCGAGTCCTTGCGAAGAAGATGGTTGTGCTGTACAAGCTTGCGCAAGAGCAGCTCTCGCGACAGTATCATTATGACTGGGGGCTACGTGCCTTAAAAGCGGTGCTCGTCAGAGCTGGATCGCTTAAACGAGGGGCGCTGGATCTGTCAGAGGACTCGGTCCTGATGAGAGCGCTGCGAGACATGAACATGCCCAAGTTTGTATTTGACGATGTTCCTTTGTTCATGGGGCTCATTAATGATCTGTTCCCTTCGCTCGATTGTCCTCGAGTTCGTTACGCAAGTCTTAACGACGCTGTCGAGGGTGTTTTGCAAGAGGAGGGCTATCAGCTCCTCACAGACCAAGCGGACAAGGTCGTTCAACTCTACGAGACTATGCTCACTCGCCATACAACAATGGTGGTTGGCCCCACCTGCGGCGGAAAGAGCGTTGTTATCAATGGTCTGGCGACAGCTCAAAATCGTCTCAATCGTCCAACGAAGCTTTTCATCCTCAACCCCAAGGCCATCAATATCTCAGAGCTCTATGGTGTGCTGGACCCGAACACTCGTGAATGGACTGATGGCCTCCTGTCCAACATCTTCCGTGAAATCAACAGGCCGATTATTGGCGACAAAGATGAGCGTCGCTACATTGTTTTTGATGGCGACGTTGATGCAGTCTGGGTGGAGAACATGAACAGTGTTATGGACGACAACAAGTTGCTTACTCTCCCCAACGGAGAGCGTATCCGCTTGCAAAATCATTGCGCCATGCTCTTCGAAGTCGGCGACCTTCAATACGCTTCACCTGCCACCGTGTCTCGCTGTGGCATGGTTTGGGTAGACCCCAAGAACTTGGGATTCGAACCATTTATTCAGACGTGGCTATCTCGCCGAAAGCACAAGGAGCAGACAGACTTGTTGGCGCGCCATCTTGAAAAGTACTGCAAGCCCCTCATTGACTTCATCATTTTCGGTATGAACGGGGGTGAGTATGAGCCTCGTGTCAAGACAGTTATCCCTCTATGTGACCTCAATCATGTCCGTCAGCTCTGTTGGATGCTGGAGGTGCCTTCCCGCTTCATTTCATCCATTCTAACCCCTGCAGTACTTATTGCCGGCAGACGCTGAGAAGGTGTTAGTTGAGCCGAAGCTGGTTGAAGCACTTTTCATTTTCGCCATCATGTGGTCGATCGGCTGCACAGTCTTAGAGCATGAGCAAGATCGCTTTGATCGCATCGTCAAGAAAATCTCTGAGATTCCCCTTCAAGACGGCAGTCACGTTCGCGCAGGCTACCTTCCTCGTGGCCTCATGTATGACTATTATTTCAATCCTGAAGACCAGTCATGGACGTCATGGGCCTCCATGGTGCAAGGTTGTCTGTGTATTTGTGTCTTTGACTCTCTAGACTTTTCGCCCCCCAAAGGTGCAAAGTTCTACTCGCTTCTCGTCCCAACTGCTGACACGGTCCGGAACTCGTGGCTGATGAAGTCCATGCTTGACGTTCCGAAACCAGTCATGTTCGTCGGAGATTCAGGCACGGCGAAAACTGTCACGATCCAAAGCATCTTGAAGCAAATGGATGTGGACAAGTTCAATCAGCTGAACGTTAACTTCTCGTCCCGTACATCTTCGATGGATGTGCAGATTATCTTGGAGGAAAACGTCGAGAAGAGGTATTCATCCACTCTACTTGAACTCACTTGACAAGGCTCAAGAACGTGTTTGGACCCCCCGTTGGCAAGCGTTTGTTGTTGTTCATTGATGACGTGAACATGCCGCGAGTGGACACGTACGGCACTCAGCAGCCGATTGCTCTGCTGAAGCTTCTAATGGAACGCGAAGGCCTGTACGACCGCACCGAGCTAGTGTGGAAGAAATTCCAAGACATTCAGTACATCGCCGCTTGTGGGCCCCCCGGAGGTGCTCGCAATGCAATGGATCCTCGATTCGTATCCCTCTTTGGCGTGTTTAACATCACATTCCCGAAGCAGGAGGCCCTCGTGAAGGTGACTCCGTCGATTCAGCTTGATGTTGACAATTCAGATTTTCTCCACGATTTTGATGGGTCACTTGGACCCTTTCAAAGACGAAATCAAGGCGGTTGGGAGCAAACTCACCTCTGTTACCCTTCAACTTTACAACAAGATCATTTCAAAGTTGCCACCAACTCCGTCAAAGTTTCATTACATCTTTAACCTCAGAGACCTGTCCAGGATCTATGAGGGGCTCTGCACTGCTGTCGTTGATTGCTTCGACAGCGCAGCAGCTTTCGTTCGCCTGTGGCGGAATGAAGCACTGAGGATCTTCCATGATCGCTTGATCAGCAATGAAGATAAGGCCATTGTCAGTGGCGCCATCGCAGAGCTGATTCAAGACAATTTCGCCAAGGAGTCCGGGTCGGCGATGGTGGAGCCCATCCTCTTCGGCGATTTCAAAAACTTAGCCGATGAAAATTCACCACGGTTGAATCAGGACATCGGCACGTACGATGATGTCAAGATGGTGTTTGAAGAGGTGCTTGTCAACTACAACACGACGAACAAGCCCATGAACCTTGTCCTCTTCGACGATGCTCTCGAGCACCTCACTCGCATCCACAGGATCCTCAGGCTTCCTCGAGGCAATGCTCTGCTGGTGGGCGTCGGCGGGTCCGGCAAACAGTCTCTTTCTAGGTAATTGTGTCCGTTCGCCATGTCTTAATTGTAAGGTTGGCTGCATATGCTGCAGGCGCTTCTGTCTTCGAGATCACAATAACCCGCACGTATGGAGAGGCAGAGTTCAGGGAGGACCTGAAGTCTTTGTATACTGTTCTCAGCAAGAAGGCGGTTGTTTTCTTGTTCACCGATGCGCACGTCGTCAACGAGGGCTTTCTCGAACTCATCAATAATATGCTCACAACTGGCATGGTGCCAGCGCTGTACGGCGAAGATGAGAAGGAAAGCTTCGTGTCGCAAGTCCGCGAGGATGTGAAACGGCTTGGGGTTCCTGACACAAAGGAAAACTGCTGGTCGTACTTTGTGGACCGATGCCGTGACAACCTGCACGTTGTCCTTGCCATGTCCCCAATTGGAGAGACCCTGCGCCGGCGCTGTAGGAACTTCCCGGGAATGGTGAACAACACTGTCATTGACTGGTTCACTCCATGGCCAGAAGAGGCGCTGAAGTCAGTTGCGGAGGTCTTCTTGGCCGAGGAGGAACTGCCATCAGAATGTCGCGATCATGTTGTTCAGCACATGATATTGGTTTGACTTCAGTGGCACTGGCTTACTTCTCAAGGTCCATCAATCATCTCGCCAGAGCAGCTCTGACTTTGAGATTCAGCACCGTCGCTACAATCACGTGACTCCGAAAAATTACCTCGATTTTATTTCCAACTACCGCAAGCATCTTGCCACCAACAGGAGAGAAATCATGGACCTGACCAAGCGCTTATCTGGGGGTCTCCAGAAGCTCATTCAGGCCTCTCAAGATGTCGAAGTCATGAAGGAGGAGCTAGGTCGGCAACAGCTTATTGTGCAACAGAAGTCTCTGGAGTGCAATGAGCTGCTTGACCAAATATGTTTGTCTTTAGATGCTGCTTACTAACTCTGCAGCTAAGAACACTGAGGAGGCAACGCAGAAGCAGGCGATCGCACAGGAACAGGAAGCATTCCTCGCTGTTGAGACCGTCAAAATTGCTGATCAGAAGCAAGAAGCTGAAGGTCATCTCGCCGCAGCACTGCCTGCACTTGAGGAGGCAGCGAAGGCGCTGGAAGAGCTTTCGAAAGACGACATCACTGAGATTCGGTCTTTTGCCAAGCCCCACGTCCTCGTGCAAAACGTAGCGGAGTGTGTTGCGATATTGAAGAAGTTTCCAGAGACTGTGCACCGTTTGCGTTTCTGGCTAACTCGCACAGAGCTGGAAGGGAGCAAAGGCCATGATGGCTGACCCCAAGTTCTTGAATTCTCTTATCTTTTTCGAGAAGGACTCCCTGAAGGACAAGGAGGTCAATGCTGTGAAGAAGTACCTTGCTGACCCCAATTTCACTGTCGAAAACTTGAAGAACGTGTCCACTGCTGGCGCCGGTTTGCTGAAATGGGTTTGTGCCATGGTCAACTATTACGGAGTGGCTGCTCGCATTACGCCGATGCGAAATGCTGTGATGAAGGCCGAAAAGGACCTGATGACGAGCTCGAAACAGTTGGCGAAAGTCAAAGCGGACTTGCAGAAGCTGAGCGACACTTTGGAGCGTCTTCGGAGCGACCTCGCTCAGGCGACCGCTGAAAAGGAGGAGTTGAAGCGCAAGACTGAAATCATGGCCCGGCAGCTCGAGGCAGCTTCCAAGCTTATCGTCGGGCTGGGCTCTGAGAAGGAGCGATGGTCGAACGAAATGACCCTGCTTGATTCCAAGCGCATCAACCTCATTGGCGATTGCCTCCTCACTTCATCCTTCCTTTCGTATCTTGGCGCTTTCTCAAACACGTTCCGCCAGTCCCTGACGTACGACAAGTGGATAGGGGACGTGCGGAAGAGGAAACTGCCGCTGACAGAGCCTTTCCGCTTGGAGACTCTTCTCACAAGCGAGGTTGAGATCATCCAATGGGCTTCCGAGTCTCTGCCCTCTGACGAGTTGTCAATTCAAAACGGCATCCTCACTACACGGGCGTCTCGCTTTCCGCTTTGCATTGATCCCCAGATGCAGGCTGTGACTTGGATCAAGCGCAAGGAGGGGAAGGACCTGGACGGCCGTGTCAAAACATTCAACGACGCTGACTTCTTGAAGCACCTCGAGATGGCTATCACGTTTGGCTTCCCTTTCCTGTTCGAAAACGTTGACGAGTATATTGACCCTGTCATCAATCCAGTGCTTGAAAAGAACATCATCATACAGGGTGCCAGGCGGAGCGTGAAATTGGGCGACAAGGATGTTGACTGGGACCCTTCGTTCCGTTTGTACTTAACGTCAAGGCTGTCTAACCCGCATTACACGCCTGAGGTGTTTGGCAAGACGATGGTCATCAATTACTCCGTGACGCAGCAGGGTCTGCAGGCGCAGCTGCTGAACGTCGTCGTTGGACATGAGAGAGCAGATCTGGAGGCTGAGAGGCTTGAGCTGATTCAGGAGACCTCGAAGAACAAGGCCATGTTGAAGAAGCTGGAAGATACGCTGCTTAAGGAGCTTGCAAACGCAACTGGCAACATCTTGGATAACGAAGAACTCATTTCGACGTTGGAGAGGGTCAAGGAAAAGGCAGTCGAGATTGCGCAGAAGCTGGAGCAGGCGCGGGTCACCGCCGAAGAGATCGAGGTGGCACGCTCTAAGTATCAAGAGCCCGCAAAGAGGGGCTCAATTCTTTTCTTTGCAATGTCCTCTCTGTCCGCGATTTCGTCTATGTACGAGTATTCCCTCGCGTCATTTCTGGGCGTCTTTGTGCTCGCACTGGAGCGATCAAAACGGGATCCAGAGCTCCGTAACCGTTTAAACAACATCATTAACACGCTGACGGAAAACGTAACGTTGTTTTGAAGTTCATCTAACGGTTCAGGTGTACGAGTACACATGCTACGGCCTGTTCGAAGTGCACAAGCTAATGTTCTCGTTCCAGATGACAATCAAGATCCTCGAGGGCGACAATCTTATCGATGCTGCGGAGTTGGACTTCTTCTTGAGAGGCAACACGTCCCTGACAAAGTCTGACATGAAGAAATCTGTTCCTTGGATATCTGATCAGGGCTGGGAGGATCTGACCAAGCTTGTGACTGTGAAGGAAGTGTTTGAAGCCATTCTGCCCAGTCTGTCCCGCTCTGAGGCGCAGTGGAAGTCGTGGTTTGACCACGAAGCGCCAGAGACTTCGCCGTTTCCGGATGGGCTGTCGGAGAAGCTCACAGACTTTCAGATTCTGTGCGTCCTTCGGTGCTTCCGCATCGACCGGCTGATGATTTCCATCACTGGGTTCGTTATGAAGCGAATGGGCGAGAAGTTCGTGCAACCTCCAGTCTTGAATTACCGCAGCGTTCTGAACCAGTCCACTCCCAAGACTCCTGTCGTGTTCGTGTTGTCCCCAGGAGCCGACCCCGCTTACAACATTTTCGAGCTTGCTGAGCAGGAGGGCTGTGGCCCTCCCAAGATGAAATTCATTGCCCTTGGCCAAGGGCAGGGTCCCATCGCCCAGCAGCTTGTGGAAACAGGTGCGTCCCGTGGGCAATGGGTTCTCCTGCAAAATTGTCACTTGCTGCCTAGGTGGCTCAAGACTCTTGAGAAAATCCTTGAGAAGCTAGACAAGCCCCACAAGGACTTTAGACTCTGGCTCACTACTGATCCCACGTCTTCGTTTCCCCTCGGCATCCTTCAACGCTCCTTCAAAGTCGTCACAGAGCCTCCAAATGGACTGAAGCTCAATCTGCGCTCCACCTACTCGAAGATCTCTGAGGAGAACTTGGCTCAGTGTCCGCATGACGCCTACAGAAAGCTGGTCTATGTCCTTGGGTTTCTGCATGCTGTTGTACAAGAGCGTCGAAAGTTTGGCAAGCTCGGATGGAACGTCCCTTACGACTTCAACGACTCAGACTTCCGCGTGTGCTTCTCTCTGATCAACACGTACCTCACCAAAGCATTTGAAAACGGGGATGAAGCTCTGCCTTGGGGCACTCTTCGTTACCTCGTTGGTGAGGTGCACTACGGCGGTCGAGTTGTTGACTCTTACGACCGCCGGGTGCTGAAGACGTACCTTGAAGAGTACTTGGGCGAGTTCCTTTTCGACGAGTCAAGGCCTTTCTTTTTCTACGCAGACAACGCAGCAACCTACGGCGTGCCCGACACAGCTCACCGTGATGTGTATGCGGATTACATCGAGACGCTCCCTCTCGCATCGTCCCCGGAAGTCTTTGGGCTCCATCCGAACGCAGAGATCGGGTACCAAACAAATACTTCTCGCTCAATCTTGCAAAACTTGATCGAGCTCCAGCCTCGCGCAACCGGAAGCTCTAGTGGAGTATCTCGTGAGGATATCATATCTGCCGCTGCTACTGGAATCGAAGCCAAGATCCCTGAAGTGTTTGATATGGTTGTGGTTCGCAAGGGGTTCGACATTCCAACGCCAACTCAAGTTGTGTTGCTGCAGGAACTTGTCTACTGGAACAGGTTGATCACATCCATGCGCTTGTCGTTGAAGGAACTTAAGCGCGCTCTGGCTGGTGAGGTTGGAATGAGCAACGATCTCGACGAGTTGGCCACTTCCATTTACAACGGCACGCTGCCTGCAGCTTGGCAGAGGCTTGCCCCTCAAACACAAAAGAATTTGTCTTCGTGGATGGCGCATTTTGAGAAGAGGCAAGAGCAGTACAAGTCCTGGGTCGATCATGGTGAGCCTGTCGTTATCTGGCTGTCAGGTTTGCATATTCCAGCGACCTATCTTGCGGCGATTGTGCAAACTACGTGTAGAGCGAAGAGATGGCCCTTGGACAGGTCGACGCTGTACACGAAGGTCACTCAGTTCACGTCACCCTCTCAAGTTCAATCTCGACTTGAATTCGGATGCTATGTCTACGGGCTCTACTTGGAAGGGGCAGCATGGGATGTGAAGAATAGCTGCTTGACCAGGCAGAAGCCAAAAGAGCTCACTGTTGAGCTCCCTATCTTGCAAGTGATTCCAACTGAAGAGCATGCGCTGAAGCTCGTCAACACTCTCAGAACGCCAGTGTACGTCACGCAGCACCGCAGAGACGCTGGTGGGAAGGGTCTTGTCTTCGAAGCAGATCTTGATTCGAAAGAGCACAGCAGCCACTGGATTCTTCAAGGCGTCGCATTGTGTTTGGACATCATCTAGACCCAGTAAACGAACTCTCCGTTACTCTAAATTCTTTAATAATGAATTGTTTGTTTGTCCTGTGCTTGGTCGCCGCTGTTGGCGGTCACGTTCCATGCCCGGCAAAGCTGGTATTGGAGCAGGCGCTTGCCCTTTTTGATGAAAGTCGCATGGAGTCATACCTTAGTGCGGCCAGGTTCGCCGCTTCTGCAGCGTCGGTGAAGAAATGCGTTTTTTATTTCTAATCGGACAGTGTTTTGACGTCAATCCTAAGTCTCTCTGCAACCTCTCCGTCCGGCTGATCAGCACAGCTCGAAGGATGGAGCAAATGTGCGATGGGCAAGTGAGATCGTCTATGATTTCAACCTTGGCAAGAATAGCTTGTGAATGCGTTGCAGAACATGAGGCAGTCACTGCAAGGGCGTTGAGGCGTCACAACGATTCTTGCGGATGGTCAGCGGACTGCGAGTCAGTTCGAGTTGCTCTGCTCCGATCTACTGTTTGTCCAGTTGCCGATGACGTGATCCAGCCTAAGTTCTTCCTCGCCGTCGGTCTTTCTGGTGGAATCAACAACCGAAGGCGCTCGCTCATTCATGCGGTGGCTGCTGCGAAGATACTTAATCGAACTCTCTTGGTCCCTTACGACTTGGAGGCCCCACTGCCGGACTCATTCGGTCGTTGCACCGCTGCGATTGGCTCCCTCAACAGCTATTTCGATTTCACTTCCATATCTTCGTACGTGAATCTAGTCTTCGACGATCGCGTAGTCTGTTCCCCCTCAGATTATTTGCTTCAGATAGCCCTTGATGGAGTGGTGACCAAGTCCCCGTTACCAACGTCGATCAAGACCTTGCGGCCCCTCCTACGGCCTCTTCGTGCAGGTCGCCAGCAATTCATCAGTCCGGCGCAACTTGTGACAGCTGCGACATGCGCAGGTACGTTTGTCACTGTCACACCACTTTTCCGCGCCCTTGAAGACGACTCGGCTGCTCTCACAATTGATAAAGGTCGGCTCATCTCATATGCACCGTCGTCTGCCGTTGCACGGGCAGCAGAAGCTGTTAAGATTCATCCATCTCTCCTCTCGAGGGCTCACGCTGTTATCTCCTCATTGGGACTTCATAGACGTCCGTTCCTTTCACTTCATTTCCGGAGAAATGACGCACCTGCTGAGTGGCGCGCTTCAATCCATGCCGTCGTGTCGACGGTGAAGATAGCGTCAGAGGGCTTCGACAATCCCATCGTGTATTTGTCGACTGACGCATCCGCATCCGAACGTGCTGAGATTGG
>JAIYDP010000496.1 GCA_027487435.1 Verrucomicrobiaceae bacterium
ACTCACCCCTCAGTTCGCTCCCCCCCCGCTCACTCTCCTACTCTCAGGCCCCCACCCTCCCCCCAACCCGCGCCGCACCCGTCCACCCCTCGGCAGGGTGAAGACGCTCCGATGAGAGCCGTCGCCTCTACATCCCCACGGAGCTACCCCCCTTTGTCGCTTGCAAAGAGGCGAGAGGAGGCGCGGCGCAGGGTCGAATCTGTTGTTTTTCTCCAGCGATGGTGGAGGGGGGCCTGTGCAAGAGTTTTGGAAAAGCGCCGACGAGCCGCAGCTCAGGCGCGCGAAGCCGAGGTGCAGCGGATGATCCAAGAGAAGCGAAGCCGCGTGGAGGCGGAGTTTGCTGGGGTGCGCAAGGCGTTGGAGGATCGTGAGGTGGATCGCCGCGAAGCGGCGGATGAGCGACGGCGTTTGCGCCTCGAGGGAGCGCGCCGGGCGAAGGAGGATGCAGCGAAGTTGATGGAGGCCCGAACGTTTGATGTGGCTGTTTGATGGGGGCTTACAGCTTAGGCAGCAGAAGGAGGAGTACATTGCCAAACTCAAGGCCGAAATCTCCGGCGCACCTCCGCCGAAGCGCCGTCAGCGCAACGAGCCGTTTCGAAAGAAGCTCGACGACTCTGCGCGGGTCATCCAGCGCGCGTTTCGCCGCCATCAAATCCGACTTGTCGTCAGGAGCCGCCATGGACGGCTTGCCCCTCGTAGCCCGCCACCGCCGGCCCGCAACGCGAGCCCACGGGACTTGTCCCCGCGCCGCCATGTTGCGCCGCTCAGTAACGAAGATCGGCGCGCTATTTTTGAGGCGGAGGTGTCGCTCCTGCGCTCCAGCTTTGGGTCAGACGCAGGCGATCGCCCCACGCTCTCGCCGCTGCTGCGCCGAGACCATTCGGCCCTCGTGACTGCAGCGCCAACGCCTGCGCGCGACGTCGTCATCGACGAGGCCCCACGGCGGAATTCATCCCCGCCGCCCGTTACCAAGCGCATGGAGCTGCGGCTCCCCGCGCCAGACGACGTTGAAGTCGCTTCGCTGATGCAATTTCTTGACGAGGTGGAGCGCGCACCCTCTGCGCGGACGTTGACGCCTCGCAACGCGTCGGCGCTGAGCTGGCGCGGAGGTGTTGCGGCGGAGCGAAGCGTTGTGGAGGAGTTGCGGGCAAACATCGGCTCGATGCGCGCAGCTTTGGAGCAGAAGGAGAAACTCGTGGAGACCCTCAAAGATGCGCTGGATTCTCAAAAGCGAAAAGACGTGATTGATGTGATGGCATTCATCTCAACCCATAGGCGCTTGCAATGGCGGCGGCCGAGCGGCGGTTGGAAGACGCGCTGGCTCGCCAAAAGGCCGAGTTTGAGTCGTCGTCGTCGCGGCAGGTTGCGTTCATTGACCGCCTGCTGGCGGACAAAAACGTCCTCAACGCGCGGTGCGAAGAGCTCGTGGCGGAAGTGAAGGCGATGGAGGGTAGGTTCGGGGAGAAGCTGAGGGCTGCGGAGGAGGAGAAGGAGCGGGAGTTGAAGAAGCACAAGGAGGCGTGGAGTGCGTCGGAAAAGATCCGAAGGGAGAGTTGGATGGCGGAAAAAACAAAGGAGATTCGGGAGACGACGATCAAGGGGCTGCAGCCTGAGGTGGAGCGGCTGATGAACAAAAGCAAAGTGGACGTGAGGAAGGCGGAGGAGAGGTTCGACGAAGAGCTCCGCAGGCAGAAGGAGCAGCTGCTGGTTGCGGCGGAGAAGAGCTGTGGGGAGCTGAGGGAGCGGTTGGTGCGGGAGAGGGACGCGGCGGTTGAGAGAGAGCGGGAGGGGTGGGTGGAGAAGCTGCGCGAGGCTGTGGAACGCTCGGAGGTGCAAATGCAGGCGTTGCGGCAACGCTACGCCAGTGAGATGGGAGAGGGGGGGTCTGATGGAGGTAGGCGAATTTGAGGCGGAGAGAGAACGGGCAGAAGCGGTCCGACGGCAAGAGAAGGAGCGGATTGAGGGGCAATTGGAGGCGCGGGTTGAAGCGGAGCTGAAGCGCGTCGGCGACATGCGGCGGGACGGATTGGAGCGCGAGGCGGAGCTGATGCGACGGCATGCGGTTGAGGTGTCGCAGCTGAAGGAGAAAATGAAAGTCGAAATGGAGGAGTGGCAGCGGCAGATGTCGCAGCGGCTGGAGAAGGAGGCGAAGGTTGACTTGTTCTGTTAGAGGCCACCGCTAACGGGTCGCAGGATCGAGAGGCAAATGCGGCGTCGCGGCTGAAGCAGGAGCGTGACAAAGAGATAGACGCGGTGATTGTGAGGCTGCAAGAGGACATGGAGCGGGAGCAGCGCGAGCGCGAAAGGGCGCATCACGCAAAAATAACAGAAATGCAAGAGCAGAAGGCTTCGCTGCTGCGGGACATGCGGGAGCGAGAGAAGGACTTTGACGAGCGAATCCTCAAAGTGCAGCGGCAGCTGGATGCAACGACAGCGGAAAACAACAGGCTCGGCGCGGTGGCGGAGAGTTTGAGGGCGACGGTGAGGGAGAAGGACGATCTGCTGCGGGATGAGGGGAGGAGGGTGGAGGGGTCGAAGTCGGAGTCGCTAAAGAAGCTGGGAGAGGTGCAGCGGGCGTTGGAGAGCGAAGAGGGGAAGAGGAGGGTGACTGAGGAGGAGTTGGGCCGGTACAAGGGGCTGCTGCTGGAGGCCAATCGCTCCAAGGAGGGGGAGATCGAGGCGCTGAGGAAGCGGCAAGCGGACGACGTCGTAGCGGTGAGTGTTTCTGTTTCGGAATTGAATTTGCAAGTTGAAGCATCGGGTGCAGGCTGCGATGGCGCTGAAGGATGAAAAGATCAGCTCGCTTCACGAGGAGTTGGCTGAGATGGACGCAAGGGTTCGAGAGTTGGAGAAAATGCTTGATCAACAGCGGAGAGAGCTGCTGACCAAGTAATGTACTCTATGATGCTGGACATTACACTCAATTCTTCAATTTGGTTGCCCAAGATTTTCTTAGTTGTGCCATCTCGCGATCTGCTCTCAATTAAACGAATCAGACAACCAATCGTTCCTAACACTCCACATTGCTTCAGTAAGCGTGATTTTTCAAGCGCTGGCGAAGGCGCATTGAGAAACGTTTCCACTTTCAATGCGGTTTTGTCAATCATATGTTTGTCTAAAGCTTTCTTGTCCTGCAAAAATGTTACAAGGAAATGTCAGATTGACGTCCCGATGAGTAGCGAGTGATTTCAGAGCACGCGCCACAAATTGTTCATTGTCGGCCTTACACTTTTCACGAGAGAGCTGCCATGTCACAAGGAGCGTCTGCGAAAACAAACGAGATAGGAATCAAACATTCTCTTTCCCGCCAAATGTTAAATAATAATTGTCCAAAAGGATTTAGAGCAAAATTCGGTGAATGCAGCAACAACCCGCGGATCCAGTGGAAAACAGTGAGGCTCTCATTGAGAAAGACGACGATGCTCTCGAAACTCCAGAGCCTATCATCGCCAAAGTTCGAATCGTACTGAAGGCATATTCAGTATCTGCATCGGTCGGACTTTTCATTACAGGGCTCGTTGCAATTATAACAAGAAATGACAATAATAACTGCACTGAAGGCGTCCCAACATGGCATCTTGGAATCATCGGGTTTTGGTTGATGTGCGCTTGACCAAAACCTGACTCTAATTCACAAGGGCGTTGGCTATTTTGATACTGCTCGCTGAGCTGGGAGAGAAGCGGACGCGCAGCTACTTCCATTTCCTGCGTTTTCGGACTGGCCGCGCCTTCTTCTTTTTCTTGTTGCTTGGTTTGCTCATTTCTGATCCGTCAGTACTGGCACTCTTTGCCTCGGGATTGTGCGGATACTTGGATACGTCATTGGGTAAGTACTTGGCATGACCTTGTTGAGGCGTTTCTTCTGAAGTTCCCGTGACATCCTTAGTGCAATGGTCATGCTTGCTGGCATTTTGAATATCCTCCTCACTGCTTGGGCGAAGAAGAGGAAAGCGTTGCTGGAGAATGCTCCTCCCCCTCCCCCGTCGGCCCCTATGGAGCACTCTGCTGTCAGTTTGGACGCCACAATTTCGCCAGCGCCAGTCATGGCTGAGACAATTGTAGCTCAATCCACTCTATTTGGGGGTGCAAAGAGCGCAGTGTAATGGATCAGTGAAGATCCTATTCTACGTTGACACGCTGCTCGGCACAGTTGACTTCTCCAGCACACGCACCCAAGTTCTCTCCAAAATGGGCCGGTTTCAGATCAACTGCCTCCCTCGTGCCTCCATGATTTTACCGGAAAGTTCCTCTCTCACTCCTGTAATTGTGTACTCAGTTCCTCTCAACTTTTGCTGTGTACTTTAGACTGATTTACCACAGCGTCAGGGTTCGTCTTTTTTGCCGGCCTGATGGACTTCTTGGGTGGTGAAATCGCACTGAGTGATCTTCAAAGAAGATACTCTCTTGATGTTAAAGGGAAAATGCA
Source organism: Verrucomicrobiaceae bacterium (assembly GCA_027487435.1). Lineage (GTDB taxonomy): Bacteria > Verrucomicrobiota > Verrucomicrobiia > Verrucomicrobiales > Akkermansiaceae > UBA956. Next base: position 4,427 of record JAIYDP010000496.1, read on the forward strand.
TGCAAAGGTCCTCTCAGAGGTTGCGGACGTGCTATTTGAAAAGGCGAGGGCTCTGCGGCGTGAGCAAGAGGCTGTACTCATAACCCATGACGAAGACGGTGGGCCCTCTCTGCAATTTTTGAGCCACTCGGACATTTCTGTCAGTCAGCGTTGTATGTATATGCTTGAAATGAGTGCGATGTGTGGAGTTGGCCTCTTCAGTTCCGACTTTGCATCAGTTCTTGCGGTTACTCATTCTTTTGAGGTCTTGACGATTCAGGGTGTATGTTTACAATTGGTGGACGCATCCTCCTCTCTAGTCCGTTCGTTTGCAAAAGTTGCCTTGGGCATTTTTCATCACGATGTCAGGCAGCTTCCGAGTGGCTCGTACTGACTCCACATCAGGACCCTGAACGGGACGTTGATGCGACGCTCTCATCTTTCCGCGCAGCAGTTTTACACCGCGTGTACCCTTGTGCTCAAGTCAGCGTGGACACCACCTCTACCGTTGGTGACCATTGCGTGGATGCCCTTAAGTACTTTGAGGACATTCAGACTGAGGTGATGTTGCTATCCTGTTGAAGCTTACGCGATGAGGCGGCGTTTTACTCCTTCAAAGATGCTCAGAGGGACCCGTTTGCCATCAAATTGGCCAACTTTCTCGTCGATCATCAACTCACAAAGGCTGCGTTAGAACAAGCGTCGACAGCTGCACCTTTGACGCCAGCTGCTGACGCCATCGCTGTGGTGCGACAGCCCCCTGTTTGATTACTCAATCCTGCAGGTGCTCACCGTCAGCGTTGGCCCGAAATTGAAGGCTCAGTGGCCGAACGAGCTTCTCAAACGGCTTGCAGTCGCAGGCATCTTCTCAACCGCTGATGACCTCCCCGCGCTGGGTCCTGCGCCAACGAGGCGTCTTCGGATCGTTCGGAGGGCGGGTCCTGGACTTCTTGAAGATGGTGAGGTCAAGCCCACTTCTCCACCTGCGGTGGGCGATGCAGCCAAAAGCACCACAGCGACGACGAAAAGTATCGATTGCCTTGTAGCTACTGGGGCGGCGGAGGAGAGGGGGAGTGGAGCGGGTCAGGGTGGGGGCAAGAGAGCTAAGAAGGCGGGCAGAGCAAAAAGGAAGAAGGAGCAACAGCAGGGGCCAAAGTGCAAGCCAGTGCCTCCATGCGCGTATTTCCTTCGGGGCCGGTGCGCCAAAGGGACAGAATGCCCTTTCCTCCATGAGGGGACACCCCAGCGCCGCGCAACCCTCTGCAAGTTCCTCCTCAGCGGCGCCTGCACAAAGGGGGATGAGTGTCCGTTTTCGCACGGTCTGCGGGGTTTTTTTGTTTCGATCTGATCGCGTAGAGACGAAAGCCTTTCCATGCCGGTTTCTCTATGGACGTGGCAGCTGCACATTCGGCGACAAGTGCCGCTTCTCGCACGAACCCACCACAACGGAAGAGTTAGAGCGCGTCCAAGCGGAGTGGGTGGGCGTACAGCGGCGTTATGGCGTGGAGGCATGCGGCAGCAGCGAGAGTGGCATCGCCGGTGGCATCGACGAGTTGATGGAGGTGGCGGGGGACGCTTCCAACACGCAGGAGCAGGCAGACGCTGCCACCGACCAAAGCCAAAGCGCAGAGTCCTTGTGGGGCGGGTTTGCTTTCAGAGAGTCTTTGTTCGGGGCAGGGCTACGCTGACGTAGCGCGAGTTGCGTAGGAGCGGATGAGCTTCCCTTGGCGAGCGCACGTGCGCTTGAGGGCGTCGATTTTCATCATTGCGTTGAGGGACACATTCTGGACAAACTCGCGCTGTACTCGAATTTGGCGGGACTCGTTTGAGAGGAGAAGAAGAAACAAACAGGCGAAGGCGGCACATGCGAGGGGGTTCCACAGGACTTGCGCGGGCATGCTGTCTGTGGAGGGTAGGTACAAGTCGTATGTGCTGTCCTTGGTAAACAAGCTGTAACTGACGACGGAGCAAGCAGCTGAAGAGGAGAAGCAGGTCTCGGCTGGCTTCGAATTCCCGCAGCAAGGGTCGAGGTACTGCGCCTCAAAGTACCGGACGACGACAAATGCGTAGGCGAAGAAAAGGGCCAGGGAAATTGTGAGCAGTCGCTGAATGAGTGCGTCGGTGTCTTTGGCCCGAAAGAGCTGCTCAGGGGGGGCTACGAATCGAATGGCGACGTAGCGGCGGGTGAGGAATGAGAGGACGAGCAGAGCTGAGCCGACGATGAAGCCGACGGGGAAGAAAGGGGCGAGCATCCACAAGAGGAGCTGCCAGTAGAGGAGCTCGATGACGCACTCAGGGACGTCGAACCGAGGGGCCAACGACTGGAACCTCGCGTAGCGCTTGGCCAGGACATGCTTCGCGATGGTGGCTGCTGTTGACGAGATAGTGGTGACGGACACATCAACAGCGACGACTGAGAAAAGGGTGAATCCGACCTGGTCGAAGCACGTCGGCATGTCGCAGTCTCGCAGCTCCAGCCGCGGGATGCCCGAGGGGTGGCCGAGAACGAAGAAGAGCTCAATGACCCCCTGCAGGACTGCGAGGATGATCTTCGACGCGTACAGCCGCGAGATGACCGTCTTTGTCTTATCGCTTTGGATGTCCCACTTGACCAGCGACGTTGACAAGGCGGTGATGACTGGGAGAGCTTTCGAAACGATGGTTGGCACCAAGTTCTTGGCTGTGCTGAGGGCGAGGCTGGAGGAGACGTCCCACGACATGAATTTGATGGCGACAAAGGCTGCCCAGCCGCCGAAGATGAGGCCCCAATTGAGGGCGAAGCTGCCCCATGCCTTGGCCTCTTTCTTAAGGAACTCCTGAAGGGACATCCCCATCAGCTTCCGCTTCAGCGCCACTGCGCTCTCTTCTGAAAGGGCCTCCCTCAGCTCCATGGCCACTACGCGGCGTTGCTCCTTCACATCTTCTGCCCGTTTGCTGAACTTCAGCCCACTGAAAACGGCGCTTGAAACCGAAAAGTCGGCCGTCTCAAGCGCCTCGAGGCCCACTCTGAACTTCAGCGCCTGCGCCCGAAGAATGCCGGCGAACGAGGCGAGGAGGGAGTATGCGATGAAGGCGAAGAGAGAGGCCGTGTAGGCGGTGACGTCACCGGATGAGGTTGGACCAATCAAGAGGAACCAAGGGATGACGCTGCGGATGAGGGCTCGTGACGTTTGCGACAGCTTGACCGCGTTGCCGACGACGAACGGGAGCCAGAGGAGGGACAGCGCGAGGTTGAGGAAGACGAGAGTTCGAAAGAGTTTGAATGAGAGCTCGACGGACGACCCGAACTTGCTGCGCACGCCGTCCGTCGCAAGCCA
>JAIYDP010000380.1 GCA_027487435.1 Verrucomicrobiaceae bacterium
GCCAAAAACCGTCTAACAAGACCCAAAAACCGCCCCCGCAATCGGAGGACAGGTGTCCCACCTGTCTCGGCAAACAGGCTTCCAGCCTGTTTCCTTCGTTTCGCGAGTCTTTTATGAGAGCCTCCCCTCGCTTCCCTTTGCAGAAAACCACAAAGCTTGATGCGCGGCGTTCTATCCTTCATCCCCAAAAAATTCTCTGGAAATTACATAAACTCCCTTGCCGCCAAGGCACGGCAAATGATGGCAGCGTTGTACTTCGGATTTCGGGTTGAATACCTTCCTACATCTTGACCTGCTGCCAAGCTTGCGTGCTAAGGGGAGAAATTTACGATCCCTAGAACTTACAGTAGAGGACTTTGAGGCGGTTGCGTTCTCGATTGGTGAAGACGAATACGGCTCCTTGCTTGGGATCGATCTTCATTTTTTCCTCTGCTACTTGCCAGAGGCCGTTGAAGCTTTTGCGCATGTCGCATGGATCGAGGCAGACCCAGACTTTAACGTGTGAGGTGAAGGCTAGCATGAGAGTTGGCGCAGTAAGGTTTTGAGCAGGCTGAGTTGGCTTTCGTGGCTGATGCGCGCGACGGCTCCTCCGGGTAAGAGGATTTCGATTGGCTCGGTCGCGCTTGTGTCTTTGAGCAAATTTACTTCGACCAGATTCAGGGCGACGCGAGGGGGCGTTGTTTTTTGCGTGCTGGGGCACGTTGTGTTTTTGCGCATGCGTAAGTTTCGGCACACAGCCTGCGATTGGTAATCACCACGGGCGCGTCGTCGTTTTTGGATCCAAGAGGCGAAGGTTTGGATTTTGATTCCGTGTTGGAGCGCAAAAGCTTGTCCTGTCATGCCGCTGGCTTCAAAGGCATCAAGGACGGCTTCGCGCTGCTCTCGTCCTAGCGTAACTCTCCCAAGCACATCGGTCTTGAGTAGTGCTGTGGTTAGAGTGGGCAGCCCTTCGGTGCCAGATGATTCATTCGTCGTAGTCATCAACGTCGTAGGCTACCATCTACGATGTTTATGACTAAAGGCGCTTCGTAGGACGGTTACGATTTTTAGTGAACTTTTCCACACCCATCATTGATCTTACTTTTAATTACTGTTGAACGCTTACGATCCCTTTTCATTGTACTAAACTACTGGGGAATCGACAACAAAGATAATGTATTTACAACATACCAACTAACATTTGCTGGAATCTCCAACTCTGGGACAGACATACTGAGTGATGGAGAACCTTCAACCTCAAGAGTTTCATAAAATATCGCTTGAATTTTAATTTCATTTTTAACTTTAAATGTCTCTTTGAGATATTCATTCACATCGTAACTATCACCTGAGATAGAAATAGTTTTCCCTTTGTTATTAGGATCATCAATATAGTATCTATCTTCATCTAATTTGAGCTTATTACTTTTTTTATTGAATTCGGCAGCTCGCAAGACTTTTATTGTTAGTTCTTTTTTTATAGCAACGCCAAAACCCTCTTCAAATGTTGACTTCAAAACAATAACGCGATTTTCTTCTTTTTGGCTTTGAACCCGAGTAACAAAAAGTCCAAATAAAAATACAACGGCAAGAAAATTTTTCATAATTGTAATTTTTTATTGTTGTTATCTTCGTAATATACTTGCTATACCTCCGCGGCCTCCCCTGCACTGAACACACCATACTTCTTCATTAAAGTCTCGGTGGTTTTCTTTCCACTTGCTAACCGTGCTTGCATAAATTTCCATTTCACGTTTATCCAGCTTAGGATAATACAATCCTTCTCAGGGGTCATCTCAGGGGTCAGTCCTCGCATGGTAACATTTTTTCCAGTTCTTTGCATTGCTTTTGCGTTGTTTCATCTGTTTTTCCTTGCTTCATCAAACGGCTTACCGATCGATCATGCCCCATTCCTAGACGCTCCGCAATCCAAATGTTGCTCACGCTCGTGTGGCGCTTAATCAGGATCGCTATCGCTACTTTGCGCGAATCGCCTTTCCTGATGCTTTCTTGCAATTCTTCACCATCGGGCATTTTCCATACGCGCAGCCCTTTCTTCACGATGGTTTCGGCAGCCGATTCATCGTGCGTTTGTAACGCGTTCCCGCTATGGCTGCCTTTTCCTTTGAGTGCTTTGGCTCCTTTTTCGAGTAGCGCGAGAAGCTTGTCCCGGAATGTGTCTTCTCCGAGATACCAACCTTTGCGCAATGCCTGCATCGCGGTTTCAGGTAACATCCCGCCATCCTGTGCAGCTCGGATTTCCAACCACTCTAAATAGGCACGTCTGCCTCGTCCAGAGTTGGCGAGAGAAAACGCATCGAGCACCCGATCAAACACCAACCATTCAGGCCCCTTGCCTTTGACATAAGCGGGCAAGCTGCTCCAGCGGTAGGCGGATAGCGCGCCATTTGTGCCGCCAGCGAGCTTGGCGCGAGCGGGGTTAAGATGGATATAATCCGCTACGATGCGAAAATGGTAAGCGTCAGATGCTCGTTCGCCTGCCACAGGAATCGATTTGTAGCGTCCTTGAAATACATGTCCCGTGCGTTTGTAGCGTCGATTCCAAGCCTGGCTAAAGCCGCCGAGCAACCATTTCATGCCAGACACCAAGTTTGGCTCAGGGGTTTCTAGGAGTAGATGGAAATGATTGCCCATTAAGACCCAAGCGTGAATACGCCAACCGTGACTCTTGCAAGCACCAGCAAGCCAATCGAGAAAGAGCAAATGATCTGAATCGGTGAGAAACAACTTCTTTCCACCATCCCCGCGAGCCATTACGTGATACACTGCACCTGGGTAAACAAATCGAAGCGGTCGAGCC
>JAIYDP010000144.1 GCA_027487435.1 Verrucomicrobiaceae bacterium
CAATCTCCACAAGCGTCCGCGTGAAAGTGAACTCAAAAGGCGCGGTGCTGGAGGTCACCTCAACATGACTCACGGCGTGCCACAGCTTGCCCCTCGCCCAGACAACAACCGATGACGAAACAGAAGCGAACTGAGTCTGCAAGGTAGCAGCGCGGCCTACAAACGAAACGTTTCCATATTTCGCAAATCCAAAGTAAAGCGTTTCGTTGCCGGCCACAACGGCGACATATCTGTCAAGCACTTTCACAAGAACAACATCGCCCGCAGTCTTGACGCTCGCGCTGCTCTGCCAGTCCGAGCAGAGGCCGCCAAGATGACACACCGAGAGTCTGGCCGAATCGACCTTGACCAAGAAGACATAGTCGCCAGCGGACCAGATTCTTGAGTTATTCAGCGGGGTTTGGAGAGGCGACGCCCATGTTGCTGACGTCGAGTTGAAAGTTAGCTGCAGAGCAATCGTGCTCGATGTGGCTGTGATGAGGACCAAAAAGCTGCGGGTGGCGCAGGACTGCAGGCTCAAATCTGGAGCGAAGTCACGCCGGCTGACATCCCACTCGTCGCCAACGCGCCTCGTGAGGACCCACAGCACGTGCGAACCGTCTTTGTGACTGATGGCGCAAGCGAACGATGCGTCACCGCAAGCGGAGCAATTTGCTTTGGTGGCATCAGATTGAAACTTGAAGAAGCTCGAGCTCTTGTCACCTGGCGACAGGACGCGAATCCCTTTCTGCGTCACCATACCGGCACTTTGAAACCCGCTCGAAAACGAAGCAATCGCACAAATGACGGCGCCATTTTGCGTTGGGGTCGTTGTTTCATCGTCAGGAGCGATGGAGAAGTCAGATTTGTACCCAAGCTGGCAACAAGACTGCCTCGCAGGGGCGGACACCCGACGGCATCCGACGTCAACGTTCAGCCGAGAGGCGTTGGTTGGACCGAGTGGGTAGAGGAGCTCCAGTCGCAGACAGGCCACATTGACTTCTGCGAGGATGTAGTCCTGGCAGACGCGGAGACGAGCAGCGTCCGCGTCAAAGCAGAGGTCGCTTGAGCTACCCTCTGAACGGCTGCGAAAGCCGTACTTAAGGGTTGCGTTCCCCCTCAGTGAAAGCGCTCTCACGGAGCTGTTCGAAAGAAGCATTGCCGCCGATGCGTCCACAAACGCGTCCACCACAGGTGCGGAGGAGTTGCTCCTGACGAGCAGCGGCTGAGTCCGCGCATACGCCCAAGAGCCGTCAAGATACTCGACGGCGATCTCGAACAGAAGGATGTCACCGTCTGCGGCAACGCCTTCAATGCTGACGCTCGTTTGGCGGTTGGACGAGGGGGCGGAGGATGCAGGCTCAGTGAGCGGGACCTCAATGAGCTTCTCCATCAACATCCTCGCCACTGCGCAGCTCGTGTTGCCTTCCGCATTGAGGGGCACATCAATCGACTCGCAGGATAACGTGACCACGTACACACGCAGAAACCGCCTCAGCAAGTTTTCAACGAAAGCAGAATCCCTCCACTGCACAGACACGTTGGTTGATGTCAGCAGAGGGACAGGAGAGACACCTCCAACACTGACAATCGTCGGGAACGGCGACGCGTCCTCCACAAAGCCATCGACAGAGGAGGAGGTGGTTTCTCCGTTGGCAAAGCAGCTGACGTTGACAGTGAATTGTGTGCCGACGACGAAGTTGGCCTCTAGCTGAAGCTTGCGTGTGCCAGAGGTATCGACGAAGCTTGTTGATAACTCGATAACCAAGTGCCTTCCCCGATCGGACACGACGGTGAGGATACATCCTTTCGGAGAGATGAACCCCTGCTGCACAGCATGATGGCATACCGACACTGAGTTGATGTCCCGCTGACGATGGGTGGAGGATGACGAACGGTTCAGCAAACCGCAAGTCCCAAGCTCAAACAGTGGCTTGGCTACATTTCGGAAGTCAAAGTGAGTGGACTGGGATGAGAGCAGCATGGACGCGGCTCCGTTTTGCACCGTCAGCAACAAGAGCACACGAACGTCACAAGAAGTGCAATTCTTTTCGAAAATAAGTGGCGCCGGCGGACTCTGGCCCACTGCAACACAATTTCCAGACCCTGTGTCTTCCACGCAAGCAGCAAGGGCGAGCTCATTTGCATTCAGGTCCAAATTGAAGATGGCGCCCCAGAACGTCTTTGCGTCCACCTTCATCGTGACTAGACCTTGCCCATGGCCACGTTTGATGGACGTCATCGAAACACTGACTCCTTTGGCGAACTCTGCGAGGTCGCAAAGCACAGTCAAGTGCAGTTCTGGGCTGCACACTGACGACCGCAAATTACACACTCTCACTCCGAAGTCGAATCGTTGCTGAAGTCGGTCACAATAACTTGTCAGATTGACATCGAGGACTTGAGCGACCTTCGTCTCATTCATGACCCCTGAGGTAGTTGTCAACACCACATCGTACACTGTGCGCATTGCGCTGTCTGAAGAATTCATAAAGCTGAGATCACTGCTGAAATTCATCAAACATGCACTCATGTTGACCCCAGCCAAGGAGGGGCAGAAGAAAATCGTTCGATTTGTGGGTCTGAACATTGAAAGCATGTTCGGGTTTGAGTCTGCGAAGATGATGCTCAAGGTAGCTGTTGCCATTTTCAATGACCCGTACGTCAGAGTGGCTGCCTCGATACTGATGCTGCAATTGACCCTTGCAGCCTCAAGCCCTGGCACAAGCTCGTCGAGACGAACAACGTGTGTCATTTCGCTCACAAACAATGTTGGTACGGTGATTCTCTTCATTGCATTGGCACCACAACCACGCGTGTCAATGCTAACGCTGATTGGGAGAGCCAGGCTACTTGTGAGGCCCGCGACCCTAAAGCTCAGCAACACATTGCCAAGCGCAGTCACTTGACCGCTCGCCCATGAATCTTCCCCACCAGCCGCCCTGGCGAAGAGGCTCAATTGAAATTGCTGGTTGAAGGGCAACAGGATAGGATCTGAGCTCATAGCTGCGCTATTGTTCGACTCATCTGTTGCCATGATCAAAACTCGGATCGAGGACAAGCCCACAAGCGTTCCTCTTGGTAAAGTCAACAAAGCACTTGATGTCACACAGGAGAAAGATTCCGGAGAGTCGAAGCAATCCACTCCATTTAAGGACCAGCAAGTCATGCATGTTGCATTGGACTCACGGTCCACGGCAATGGGCACTCGAAGTGCAATTGCCGAGTCTCCAGTGTAAGGCAGGAATGGTCGCTCAGACGGGCTCTGGCCTGAAGGCCCTATCCCACCCAACAAGATTGGCGCTTGGCAATCCCACAGCAGTTTGTCATAAAGGACGCATGCAAGGGAGCCATCCAAGCCCTCGACATCATAGCAAACTCTGACTACGGTCTCGAATGGGGCTGAGCAAGAAAAGAACTTCCCCAGCTCAAACCTTGCCCCTGGTAAAACTTGGTCGAAGAAAACGTTTCCCAGGTCAGAACCCAGCGAGAATTCCATTCGAAACGCCGGAACACTCACGGTCGCATCAAAGCTCATGACCGACAAACCCTGAGGACCCAACCGAAGCCCACTGCTGAGCTGAATCCTTGAGTCACTTGAGTTGCCTGACAAAGTCAACTCTACACCCGAGGCATCTCGCAACGAAGGCAAGACAACAAACGAGAGTTGCTGGATGATGTCGCCATGGAGGAGCAAGGACACCAAAATCTGCAAGGGGGCAAACTTTTGGCGCAACCGGGGAATCCGTATGCACAGACTCCCCTGCAGTTGCAGAGACACTCGATCCGGGAGGAGAGTGACAACGACCGATTCGCCCGGTGAGAGGGAGGAGAGATTTATGGCGATGGAGGCGTCGTCAGAGGAAGCGATCTGATGAATCTGCTCAAAGGGAAGTGGCCCTTCAAGAACTCGCTCAGTTATTTCGTCAAGGAAAGAGCCTCTTGCCGGCACCGACTCACCAATACGAGAACAGCTCGCACCAGTGGAGGCGGTGGGCTGGAGCTGGAGCGTCAATCTAGTCTGCAGATCCGTATCCAGCAGGACCTCGTCGTCACCTTGCAGAACCAGGGTGATTGACCCGTTGCATAGTCCAGACGTTCCAGGACGCATGAAGCGGACATGGAACAGAAATATTTGTCCACGTTCAAGGCTCTCGGGGAGGAGGGGCATCAACGGGAGCGTAGTGTTTGGATACACGATCTGACACACTTCACTGCGCTCTTGTGTCTTCAAATCCTCGGCACAGAGCTCAAAGGGACTGAGTGCAGTGACGACGGGGGGCCCTTTCACAACGATAGAGCCTGTCCGAGCAGCCCGATAGCTTACCGCGAAAGCAGACCCCTTCCTCGTTGCAAATGGAATGTCGAGCTCAAACTCGCAAACACTGCGTTGCCTCTCGCAAGGAGATGCCACACACACGCCGTTGAAACAGGCCTGCAGCATGACGTCGAAGGCGTACTCCATGCCAAAAGGAATCGACAGCACCTTCTCAAATCTGTCAGTGATGTACGTGTAAATGTACACTGCTTTTCCTGAATTAACCCCCAAGAATTCCAGCGTCAATGCAGCCGCCTTGCTCAGCGCCAAACTCGTCGAAAAGGAGAGTGCAACCTCAGGTGCAAACCCTCCAAGCACGCACTTGTCGACCGACAAATTGACATTTACGCTTGCGTCCAACCTAGACACCATTCGCAGCGATTGTTCAGAGATAAAGGTGCCCTCAGAATTCTCAAACCGCATCCTGCATTGTACAGAATCCGCCTTAAATTCGCTGTTGTTTCGAAGGACGCCAAGGACATACTCGGGTACATACTCGCAACATCTTGAGCGGTTGACTTGCACTGAGTACAAAGGAATGTACCACGGAAGGCTCGGAGGTTGCCTTGCATTGCATTCAAACACTGCGATGACAGCATCTGCACGGGAAGACGTCAAACAGCCCGAGACAATGAGCGGAAAGTTGTTTTCCGTCAGAACTCCTTCAGGAGACTTCGGCGACAGCGACAATTCCACTTTGGACAAAGCCTTGTAGTTGCAGAAGTCGCCTGCACTGAAAGGACGAAGCGACACGTCAAGCTTAGGCATCACAACGTCGACCACGATAGGTTCGGAAGAAAACCCGAAAACATCTTCAACATGGACTGCGACGGTGAACTCTTTGCAACTGACCTGGCCCATTGCGATGGATAATGCGCTGTCAAGGCCGCGTGTCAGGGCCACGCTGACAACGTGCAGCGCCTCTTGTCGAAATCCAATCTCTTCTCTGCACAAGAGCTGTGCGAAGACGAATTTCAGATGGGAGTCTGAAGGCAGGAAAGCTCCAGACGGCACTACGACGGTCACGCCATCCTGAGGGTCATGAGTCACAGACAGAGTCCGCTCAACAGGAAGCGGAGCAGTCTCCTGGACGGCAACGCGAAGTCTGCAAGAGGAGGCAACGACTGTCGGTTTGGACCTTCGCGTTGCGGTCACGATGAGGTCAACAACAGAGATGTTCGCTGGCACCCACGACAGGTCCAGGATCAACCAGGAGGACGAGGAGCTGATCGGAGGGGCGAAAGCGTTGGTCCCCGACACAGCATCGACGATGGAGATATTCAGCTGAACGTCTTCGGGACGCAAGTTTTGAACTGTCACATTAATTCGGACCCGGGCTTGACGGACTGCAACCAGCCGAGCCTCTGAGGTCAAACAAGAGCCAGTCGACGCGTTTGCTGTTGTCGGGACGGCGACCAAGTCGTCGCAGAAGGGACTGTCGAAATAAGCGCTGACCACGACGGGAGGATCCACTTCTAAACAACTCGAGATGAAGCGGCCCTCATAGCCATCAAATTCTGCAACTGCGAAGAGGCAAACTGGCTCAGTGAGGTTAGTGAACAAGTGAGGGAGTTCATTGTATGTGCAGTACCCCACGGCCCCGAAGAAGTACCATCGAGAGCTCCACCTTGTCACGCAGTTCACGTCAGCACAGAGGCGGATGGAGTAGCCCACAGGCTCGTTGTTCATACTGAGACAAACCTTTGCAAAGCCTCCGTCGAGAGTGACATTGACAGCAGCGCTTAACTCGCTGATCACCCGAACAGCAGTCAAATCGAACGACTTCGACGACTTGGTGCCCCAGGTTGAAGTTAACTCGAACACAACTGTGAGGTTCAACGATGTCCAGAAGCCGTCTATGTTGCAGGAGACGAAGCCGGACATTTCTGGATTGTTCTTGACCCAACGGCAGAGAGTTGCAGTTGCATTGGAAATAGAAACAACAGCGCTTGCCAAAGGTCCAGAGGGAGTTCTCATGTCGCCCCAATGCAACGAAACGGTCCCAGAACTAACAGACGTCGGTCCAACAAGAATTGCGTCGGCAACTGTTGGCCTTTGGAAGTCTGCGACCGCAGTGTTGGAGGCTTTCTCAGTTTTTGCCGCAGTCTTGAGTGTCACCTCGACAGAGCACGTGAGAGGTCGCCCAGCGAGAGCGGCGCGTAAGGGGATCGTGAAATATATCGCGACTTGCGTTCCTTGTGCTTGCTTCTCGAGTGCCGAGACGTCGAGCTGCCGATCATACTGGCGATCCTTGAAGCTGTCGACAAGGAGGGAGACGTTGATGTTGGAAATCAATGGAGAGTTCGGCAGGACAAACATGCAAGACACTTCGGCCACGGTGGAGCTGACACTGCGGGGGACGAGACTGACATTAGTGGCCCAGATCAAGTCTGACGACCAAAGATATGTCATTGTTGTGATGTTGCTTCTCTGCCCGGACAAGTTGATGCTGCTGACACTTAGAGACACGTTCCACACACCGGCATTTCCCTGACATAGAGAAGAGCCATCGACGATAGCTTTGCTCAGCCCAAACACAAGCAGCTCCCGAGTGGCGTTTCCACAAGTCGCAGACACATGCACGGAAGAAATTCCACCGTCGCTGTCTTGACACCTAGTGTCAAGTATGTCCGAAAGATAGCCTGAAAGAAAGGCAGGATCAACGCCACGCATAGATTTGGTAAGGACCGGGTCGCACCGTGGACGGGTCCAGTCAACAAGTAAAGGGTCACTGAGGGAGCCTGCACAGAGTCCCGTCACCGTACAGGCCTCTACCTTGAATCTGAACGAGCCGTGTTCAGACGAGAGGGCAGCAAACATGTTCGCCTGCGACGCGACAAAGGACGTCGTTGAGGAGTCGAAGTTCAACGGAGCGCCGACTGCAGTCGACACACCAGACACATTGGAAACAATCGAGAGGCTAAAAAACAGCGGCACAGTAGAGGCAAACGAGCCAGACCACAGCACAACAAGGCCGCGCATTTCCGATGCGACATCAATGACGTTTGAAGATTTTGCTGAGGTTGCAACCTTGCCGATGACCTTTGGCGGATTTGAAACCCGCTGCAGCGGCAAGAAGGATTGTGGAGTACACAATCCGATGGAGTTGCAGCAGGATACCGTGAGGACAGCAAAGAACGGCGCCTTGCTCAACAAATCAGAAGCCACCTGAGGGACATTGAGGTTTGTTGTGACGTTGCCGCTCGTGATTCCATTAATGGTATGGCCCGACGAGTTCCGTCCCGCTGACGGCCCCCACATGAAATCGCACTGAACAAGTGACCTGCAACCAGATGAACTGAGAGGGAAGGAAACTTCGACAGAGGCTGGGGTGCAATTGAGGAAGCGGCCGCCAAAAATACACGGTGCCGTAAGCTGAGGCGCCGAAGAAAATGCAAGCGGCTGGGAGCAATTGATGAGCTGAACTGCATCGCTCCAAGGGCTCCACAGACCAGCCCAACTTCGCTGCCTCGAGTACAAGGCTCCAGGCGAGGACATTCTGACGTATTCCATGCTGCCGCCAAGCCACAGGGTCCATGGGGAACCGGAAGTAGGCACGAAGCGGATCTCTTTGTATTCAATCTTGCTGACTGGGTCTGGACCCGTCGGGTGAAGAGAAAAGAGAACGCTCCCGCCAGTCTTGAAATACACCTCCTTCGGGCTGCGGGAGCCTTGGAAGAAAAAGACTGGTGCAGAAGGGCTTTGCGAGTCGACGTTGAAATGACGAGAGGAGAACAGTGCTGTGTCATTGCAGTCGTCCATCACCCTGACGTGGCCAACGTAAGAGACATTTGGGTGCATTCCGCCATTGTGCAGCAACGCAAGACCACTCGGAGTAATTTGCAACGGCTCGAAGGATTTGCAGTCTTCGCCAAGCGGCGCAATGCAAGCAAATGTTCGATGGAACGGCTCCAACTTGAAGTTCACCAACCGCAGCCACAGCGATGTGTTCGAGGAGATGAAATCAGCATGAATCAATTGGGATGGGTCCCGGATGATCAGCAATTTACCTCCATGGTTTCGCAAGGGGGAATTAATGATCGGATTTGAGAGAGTCGCCTGAGTGCACAAACCGACAGAGTTGCACACAGACACGAAGACGACAGCCGCATCAATGCGGGCAAGGACACGTTGCTGCATGGAACTGAGCGAAATTTTCTCGCCAGGTGCACAAGGGGTCCAGGACAACAGATCTGCATACACCGACGAAGACGAAATAGCGCAATATGCTGAGGTGTGCAACCCCGATTCCATGTCAACAACGGTCCACCATAACACGACCCACTCCTGCTTCGGGCAAATCAGGGAAGGGCCCGCAGAATGGACAGACACAACTGGCGGCGTAGTGTCAACCCGAACCAACCCAACCTCCAGGTCCCCTGAGTGTCCAAAAGAATTGTACGTCGTGACAACAATGCGCAACGTCGAATTGCCCAATGCAGATGCAAGGATACTCTGCGTCAACGAATTTAAGGTGCTAGTCACGAAGCGAGTATCGCCTAAAGCAGCGTCGATGGCTGTCGTAACGAACACGAACGGTTGTGACGTATAGTGACTTCCTTGGCAGAAGAGCTGCACCAAATCGGTAGGTCCCAGCAAAAGAACCCCACCGGTCCCCATGGCTCGAGAAGATTGTCGCGACGAAGCAGACAGCGTGCAGCCAGTCGCGTTTGGAGGAAGAGGGCTTGGCACGTTGACCACAAAGTCGAACGTCTTCGACTCGAGCCCGACGTTGTTTACTGCCTTGAAGGAAATGGTTGATGACTCGCCGACAGGAAGCGATACAACCGTGCTCAGGTGTGACCCCACCAAAGTAATTGGGGTCAAAAGCGTGTCCCCCGATAACCACAGCAAAATACGGACAATTCCGGACTCAGGATCCACACAAGCGCTCGCGAAATCAACGAATAGCAAGGATCTAGTTAGCTGCGCCTGGTTGATTCGGTACACGACCGCTTCCTTTACACAATGAGGTGGGGTATTGTCCAATATGTATGGACCAGCAAACGACAACGCCGACAACCTTGCAGCATTGGATGCGATCACAGCAACGAAGAATGTAACATTGAGGAACTGTGGGAGGCGTGTCCTGAACTCCATTTCACCACTTGCGCTGAAGTTAGTAGCTCCCGGATAGACGATGCTCTCCCAAAGGTCCCCACTTGAAGGGGCGGTCCCAATCCGCACGACCACAGCCACTAAGGCGCTCTCTTTTTCAGCGACTACAAAACGTAGCCAGACCGCGTCAGAGGGCCCCGACACGAAGGCAGTCGACCGAGGGAGATTCCACTCGTTCTTTGTGATGCCAATATCAAACACTGTCGGAGGAGTGAGGTCGCAAACGAACTTCTGCTGAAGTGTCTGGACACTACCAACTGCGCTCGTCGCAGTGACCAAGATGATGTACGTGCCACCGTGCTCGAGAGGGCTCTGAAGATCAATGACAGAAAAGACCCGACCGTTACGGACTATGGGAACAAACTCAATGAGGTCGCTCTGCTGCACGCCTTCTGACTTCAGAACGCGGACCTTGTACTCAATTTGGGGTTCATCCGCTCGGAGAGAGTAGTTGCAAGGCAGAAACTCCATGTAAAGTCTATTGGCTGACCGAACAAACGCTTGAGCGTTGTCCAACTTGACAATCACCCCGGAACAATCCGGTCGCTGATTTCGGACAACGACGACAGGAACAGGTTGAGTTTCTCGAGTTTGGAAGCCGGTCGTGCTCGTGATTGTCACTTCAATACGGCCAAGAGCAACATTCAAGCTTGATGCCATGCTGAGGTCTAGATGGAAGTTCCAAGAGGATGTTCGTTCAGAAGAGTCCTTGGAGACACCCCGAGTCAACGGGGCTAGGTTGCACGGCTGCACGGAGTCTGCGCTTGACACACAAACTTGAACGTTTTCAATGCTTGCAGCTGGAACAGGCCCAATTTGCAAGACGACAGAAAGAACGCTCTCAGACGATGCGAACACCGGGGTGGAGGACTGGAAATAACGTTGCGCTCCAGCGCGGATTCGGAGACTTCCAGAGGTGATCATTGGCTGCCCAGACCATTCAATCTGAGCCCACTCTCTCGCGGACTGGAGGGTGGCGCGGCTCTCAGCTGGCATATAGAAGGCAGAGATCCCCACCAAAGCATAGCCAACGACGCCATTTCCTCCCGATATGTGCCGGCCCCCTTCAAGAACAATTACAGCGCCGTTAGAGAGCGGCGACTCTGAAACTGTTGCAGAGAATTCAGACGAGCCTTGCGGCCCCGATATCCAAACCTTGGCTGTCAATGACACCGAGCTGATGTGGGCAGACGATCGCAATGTAGTCCAAGAGCAAAAGATTTGACTTTGCGAGAACTGCACACAAGAAAAATTTGACAAGAGATTGCCAATAGGTACTTGCTCTGTCACTGCTCCAGATAAATTCTCCGAAACGAAACGACCACCGCTGTTGCCAACGTTATCCCAACCAGGAAGCCGGTTGCTGAAAACGGTCGCAGACGTGGGGCCTTCACGAGTGGCCCAGTACGGAGAGCATCTCATGCATCGTTTCCTCCTCCAGCAGAACTCGGGTTTGCACGACTGAGCCAAGAAATACACTACCCAGTTATATTTGAGCTCCACGACAAGATCTCGCTGTGCACGCACCCCGCGTCGGGTCTTCACAAATGGGGCTGCCGCAGACTGTTGCCCGTCGACAAGAACAGCATCTTTTTCGTTTGAGCTTTGCTGAAGAGGAGAAAGTCCAGCAGCGACGCTTGCCTCCAAGTCTGAGTCGATGATGTCGTACCTCAATTCAACGTTAACATGTACCTGCTCACTCCCGCTACTTGTTTGAAGGCTGGTCTGTCCGACCAGTGCGCCATAGATCTTCACATTCGGAGTGATCGAAGTTTCGACAGTCGCCGCACCAGCCCTCAAACTTACAGATGCGCTGAAGTGAAACGTTTGTTGTTTGTACAGCAAGAGAGTCGGACTGACGACAACGCCAGCGATTGCGTACGACATCTGCTTCGCTGAAACCTCGTCTTGACCACTCACGAACGATTGCTGCCAGGAATTGGAAGGGAGAGCCTCTGGTCCCAACTTTCCGAAGACATACCCGTGGCGCTCGATGTTGCTGTCGCTCGAAACAAGCGGGGCCCTGTCCCAGACTGTGCATTCTTCAAGACTTGAAGTGCCAGTAATCGCGATGCCGTCCAATTTTCGCACACCAGCTTCCTTAAAGAACACCGAGGAGCAAACTGTAGGGCCGGTCATCCACAAGACGTCAGGAGGAGCGATGACGTACGAGGAGTCGTCAGCTTGTGAACGGTACTTGAGAATTCTATGCTGAGCACCAGACGAGAACGTCAAAATTGACAGCCCGCTCATGCCCTGAGCTGATGATGGGTCGCCTGACCCGGACCCAGAAATATGGACGGCTCCGTGGGGAATCGGGACGCTGAGAAACGGAACATTCGATTCAGCCATTGCTGACTTGGTGACAGCCGCATCCATTGCGACGTAGTCGACGAAGCAGAAGGCCTCCGAATCAACAGAACAATGGATGCCGGCCACGTACATGGACGTGTTCAGCAGAGTGTCTCGAACGACCGCAACTGCGATGTATTTCGTGTCAATGCTGAACGACATTGAGGGGACTTCAGTCATGTTTGACTCGCCCATTGCGTAGGAACGGACTCGGCGTCCTTCTTGGTCGACGATGTAAGCCGTCTTGCTCGCGCGATCGCACGACAGGCTCGTCGCTGTGAAGTTGAAGTCGACGACGTCAGACAGAGTTGCAGTGCGGAGGCTATTGTTGAGAACCAACCGAACGAGAGCTGTGCGAACCGAGCCCCGAGCGATGGTCCAGAAGCCATTATTTTCAGCGCACAGCCCATTGACTGAAACCACGTGACCCACTGTTGACAAGCCATCAAGGTCAATGTCAAAAATAGACGATACTTGGCCTGTCGTGTCGAATAATGCAAGAACATGGCTGATCCGAAGCTCCATGCGCAAAGGGTGTATGCTTGCAAACACACCAACGACCGTCCCGTCGTGGCGGAAGTCGAGGGCGGTGGGGGTGAAGAAGTTGGTCAGGCCGGGCATGAGGATGCGTGTAAGTGGAGCGGAGCTGTCAGACCGCCAGTGGACCATGTCGCTGAACTGAGGGAACGTTGCATTCAAAGTCGAGCGATAACCTTCGGTCGACGTCGACACAGTAGTCAAGCAAGACTTTGGCGTGCAGTGCGTCATGTTCGCCGTGACTGCAACTGATGAGTTGTCTTCGAATCGCGACATTGCTTCATTCATCAATGCGGCTTTGATGTCTGCGAATGTTGCGGTGAGAGACTGCTGAGTGGCCTGCAGCCTGAGGGACACTGCAGTCAGCGACCCGACGGCCTTATCGAAGTCGCGGGATTCGAGCATCTTCAGGTCTAGCTTGCTGGCGAAGTTTGTAATGTTCAAAGCCCATTTAATAAGCGCAGTCGTCGACTCTCGAAGCTCCTTTACGTCCGTCAAGTTCACTTTGGCAATCGCCGACGCTGACGATGAGAGCGTCTGAGCGATTTGCGGCAGGCTCTGCTGTGCAAGCGCGGCAAAGACCTGCTGCATCTTCCGCGAGCTTGCATCGGCTCTCATCAGTTCCAGCGTCATCAATTGCTGCTGCTCTTGCAACGCATCAAGAGACCCAGTGGCGGCGTTGACGCCGCGGTGGATGGCATCCAAAAGCTTTGATGCTGTCTCTGCATAGCGCACCAGCTTAGAAGCCGCCGCACTCTCTTCGCCGCCAAGCAGCTCAACGTTCCCTGTTATGAAAGCAAATGCGTCGACCGAGTTGTTGGAGAGTGCGCACATGAGGTCCACCCATGCCCATCCTTGAGCGATTGTCTTATCGGCAAAGCCTGCTGCGCCACGCGAAGAGAAAGAAGAGTTTCTACACAGCGCTGCGAGCGAACTCTGGACGGACTTGTCGGCGTCCGCCAGCGAAGAAACGTAAGTCGGACTTAAAGCTTCCAGCAGCTGAGCAGCTTGGCCAAAGGCAATCTCGTACGAGTTTGGTGAATCCACAAGGGCTGCGAGTTTCACGAGCTGTGCATTCACAGCGTCCACATCCAGCGGCGGTGCGTCAACGAAACCTGGATCTGCCCCAATGTCCTTTTGTTCAAACATCGCCAGCAACTGGGCCCAATCTAGCCCGCAAATGTCGGTAAGAAACGCTCCAACCGATGCGTCGACGGTGGTGGTTTGTGCAGTTCTTATTTCTTTGCTGCTGAGAGAGGTTCCGCAGAAACTTACCAATTGGCGCAGCAACTGGAGCTCTGATGCTTTCAATTGAGTCTCTTTTGATGAGAACCTCAATTCTCGGAGCGGGGCAGCGAGTTGACTCCTCACGAAAGCAGCCCTCGCCAATATGTCGACGTGAGTCCCGAAGAAACTTTGGAGAGCTCTCCGGCCCGCAATCTGCGCTCGAGAAGACCCATCAGCCTTGGGCGCTCGTCGCAGCAGCTGCAACCACTCTTTGCCTATGGAGTCGCTGAGGACAGATCCGAACTGCTCGAACGATGAAGAGGAGACCATCTCCAGCAGCGTCCCGCTTCCTGATTGCATTGCGCTCATATTGAGGGCCAGAGAACTGATGGCTTGGTCCCGAATAGCGCAGGCCTTTTCTTGTCGAGGGTATGTCTCAGATGCTGTGATGTTGCTGAAGCTTCGAATCTTCTCCAGCCCAACGATGACCTGCTGGAGGGAGAGCTTGAATTGGGCCTGTGATCCTGTGCTAACGTTGACGTTACATCTTTCTCTCGCTTCCATGACGCAAGCAGCTTTTGCCTCGCTCAGCTCGTGATAAGTTTTGTTCAGCGCTGCAAATGCAAGCGGAAGATCTGATCCCATCATTTGAGACAATGAGGTTCGCAGCAGCAACCAGCGGTCGAAATCCTCGTTGGCTGAGACAGATCCAGAGGGTCCAAGGAGTTCTACCAAGTGCACCCTGGCCAGTGAAAGCGCCTGCGACATGAACTTGGAGTGGGCGATTTGAAGCAGTTCGTTTTCGGACAGATCTGTGAGCCACGGCTCGAATGTGAAGCTCGAGTTCAGCTGGGTCATGGTCTCGAGAACTTGGAGGGAAAAGCTCTTCGTGTTGTCGAACGACGTCATCGCCGCCTGAAGTTCTTCAAAGCCTCGGGACATGAAGTCTTTTAGTTCTTTCAAAAATATCCTCAACTCTGACGAAACAAATGCCAACTTCGGGGGCACCGCTGTTGACCAAGAGGGCCATCCGCTTCTGAAAGCTGACTGCAGCGCCTTAAGCGATGTCTGGTAACCTCCAACGGACAGGTTCTCCATTGCCTTTTTTGCCTCAGAGCCCGTTGGGTCTGTGGCCGCTTGTGCAAGCAGGGTTTCCGCCTCGTTCACAAGGGTTTTGAAGACGCTTAGCAATCGTGCAGTCGTGTCGTTGGTCGTGATCTCTCGCAGCTTCTCAATTATTGATAGGAATGCGGCATCCCGGGACGCAATGGTTTCGAACGTCCTCCTTGCAGATTCGAAGTCGACGTCTGCCTTCAAGGTTGAGACATTTGTCAACAGCCTCTGCAGAATTTCAGAGGCCACCTGCATGGCGGTGTGCTGTTTTGAAATGTCGTTCAACGCCGAGGAGACGATCATGCTGACTGCCACAGCCTCCTCGACTTGATCGTAGTTTGGGGACTGCTTCAGGGCTGCCCTCACTGTGGTAGCGCTCTCTGCCAGAGCAGCCAAAGGAGAAAGCGCCTTGAACGACGCCTTGAGGTTGCTCACGCTCTCTTGCCATCGTGCCATCAGCGATCTGAGTGCGTTCATTGTGTCTGAGGATGCTCTGATTCTCTGCAATGTGACATTCCAAGCGCTGCCCTCCGACAAGTCGAAGCTTGTAGACTGCTCCAGTGATTGATCGATGATTGACAGCCAGTGAAGCAACTTCGCGAGACTGTCACTTGAGCGCAACTGCTCCAATGCATATCGAAGCGTTGCGTCGTGCTCGAACGACCCAGGAAGCAGCAGCGCCTTTTGCTGCAAATCAGCGGCTGTACGTTGCAACAGGCTCCACTGGCTTGTCAGCACCGACAACCGCTCAACGATGTCCTCACTAGGGGCCTCTGTGCCCACATTCATAGAGAACTGCCCTCCAGTTGCCAGCAACTCGGTCAGCAGCTGCGCTGCAAAGTCTGCGACCATCCTAAACCCTGCTGACGCGACTTGCACCTCCGAGGCTAAAGACGCATGCTGCGACGAGCAGCCTCTCGCCTCGTCCTCCGCAAACAGAGACAAGACCCTCTCCAGCTCCGCCCTCACCGACTGCATCTGCTTTGTGATTGCACCTTGCTGCGACGAGGACGATACGTGCCGATAGGACGCCCCGAGTGTAGCAGCCATCTTGCAGCCAACATCAAGGGGGTCGCAACAAGAAGATGACAGAATGCTCAGCGCATCTGTGGAGGCATACAAGATTGATGAAAAGGCTTGACCGGATGCAGCCGCAGCTGTTCTTGCGCGGGCAACATGCTGTTGCACCGCCACAGCAGTCTCGCCAACTTGTTTAGAGCTGCCGAATCCGCAAACCTCATCGCCCTGGAGGAGTTTATCTATGCGCGCAAACAGCCGCTCAGAAGCATCAGCTCTCCAGCCATCGCCCGCATTTGCAGCTGTGATTGCCTTCTCCAAGAATCTCATGTTCTTATCCAAGGACGACTTAAATGTGGCGCCGACGGGGTTGAACGAGGCATGGACAAGCTCATGCGGCAGCCTCTGTTTTGCAGCGTTGAGAAACGTCTTGGCGTTGTTGATGGCGAGATGACTGACTTCAGTTCCAGCCTTCAAATGTTCAATTGCAGCTGAAATTTCTGCTTCAAAGCCGCCTTCTCGAGCGCTCTGCAGCGCCCTCTGAACGCCTTCAAGACCAATCGCCATGTCACTGAGGTTGTTCACTGCAAGTCTGTGCACACCCTGCAATGAAGAGATGACGTTTGATGCAGACTCCGTCGCGTTTAACGCATCGTCCTGAGCAATCTTCACGTTTTCAAAAGACTCGGTCAATGTGTTGGCCGCTTCCAAGGCTTTTCGCAGTGCCGCCTTCGCAGAGGCAAGCTGAAACCCGTTCGATGAAAAGGACGAGTTCAGGACGGCCGAAACAGCGGCAAGGGCCTGGGTCAGGCGCGCATTGAGTTGATGGGATGAAGTGATGTAAAACTCAACGTCTTCGAAACCGTTTGGTCGTTTTAGCGAGACGGGCGCCGTCGAAAGATTTGGAACTGCGGCTGGTGTATGCCCGATCGCTTGAACTCTCAGGAAGCCTTCCGTATTTTCGTTTCCGGGTGGGTCAATGGTGACAGTCACCGCAGAAGTCGCGTCAACTTTGAATCTGCTGCCAAAGTGGCCGCTGCGGACGTTGACCTGGGAGCTTGCTTCCGTCGTGACGATCACACTGTCGAAGTTCTGGCCGTATGAGAAAGTCATCTTCTCAGGCGTCGACTTCAGGCCCGTCACGTCCCATCGGCTTGAGGTCGCTCTGGCCTGCAGCAGCTTCCGGCCCGTTTGGCTGCTCGAACTTGAATTTCCCCAAAGTTCTGCAAGCGCGGGGTGAGCGCCGATGGGGATCTCGCGGGTGAGATCGAGTGGAAGCCGCGCCAATTCAAGCGTCATGTTGACCCACGCCATGCACGCATCGAGGGGGGGCGGGGTGGGGTCATTTTTCTCCTGTAGCATCCGGCACTTTACCGCAAGCACAACTTCCTCGACCCTCCCCATCTCGTCGACGAGACTTGGCGCAGGTTCTTGGCCTAATGCCCCTTGCACCCGCAGCAACGCCTCTGCAGCCCCGCGCGCGACGGACAAGAGCGGCGCCAGCACTTGCGCAAACGCTGTTGCCTTGGGCCCTTTAGCAAGTGGCGCAGCGCTTGAGATAAGAACCCGCCTGTGCGCCTCAAAGTTCTGCCCCACCTTCTCCCCCATCCGATCGAGGCTGCGGCGCGCGAGCGCAACCCGCAGAGAGGCCACGTCGTCGCCGTCGCGAAGGTGGAGAAGACACTCGGCGGCGCGTTGGTTGAAAGCAACGCCCATCTCCAGGCTCGCAGCGGCAGCGGCTAGTTTGATGGCGCTTTCGCGCGCGAATTCGTGGCCACAGAGCGCATCGAAGAGCCGCGCCGCCGCCCGTTGGCTTGCATGGACCGCATTTGTTTCTGACGGCGTCGCGAGGGAGGCAGCGAGCACCTCGACGGCAACTTGCCCCCAGCGGACGGAGGGGGAGGCACCCTCTCCAATCTTGAGGAGGTTTGTGAGTTTGCGGAACTGGGGGGGGCTGAGATGCAGGGCCCTCATGGTGAGCGCTGCTTGCGCATGCGGCTTGAGGAACTCGAAGCGGTGGCGGGCGTCGCGAATGCGCGCGCTGAAGGCGTCTGAGGCCGCTTGCCCGTCCTTCAAAACCAACCCCACCCATCGTGCTGCGTGCGCTCCGCACGCCGCTGCCGGTTGCATTGAGCACAGGCCAGCGGCAAGGGACAGAGCGCGCCGCATGAGAGGTGTCCCTCGCGCGGGGGTGACGGCGTTGAGGAGCTGCTCCAGCGCAACCGGATCGAACGGCCGTGCGGTTGTGGTTGAGTCCCGCTTCGCTATGCCGGCGAGGAGTTCCAGCGCCTCGATGAAGCGAAGCCAAGCGGCACAGGAGAGCGGCTTGGGGCTTATAGCGACAGCGCTTAAAGAATCTGTTAGCGCGCGAGTTACGCGAGAGGGCTGCCCATGCGAGAGCAGCCGCAGCAACGCCAAGATATCCCCCCCCTGGTCGCGTTGAGATGCACCCGCGCCGCCCCCGTCGCAGGAGTCGATGGAGCTGAACGCACTGCTGAGAGGGGGGGGTGCGTCGGCTGCAGGCCCCTCGTTGAGGCTGCGGGCGAAAGCCTCCGCCGCACAGGCGGCGTGACTTTGAGAGGGGGGTTGCGCTAAAAATCCTGCTTTTACGGCGCACAGATCTCGCCGCTGAATGTCGCCGGCTTCAGCGACGCAAACGTTAAACTTAACAAAAGCTCTCTGGTATCGGGTGCCTGCCTCAGGCGAACAGCCCCCCCCCCCCCGTGTGGCCTCCGCCAGCCGTCTGGCGCCGCTGCTGTGCGCAACGTCTTGGTCCAGAGTCTCGTCGTTAAGTAGGACGATTCCCATCGCGCTAAAAGGAACAGGCGCAGCACTTTTTACGTCCTCCGCGCTCAACAGCGACGCGGACCGCCTGTGCGCCACATCGGCCGCAACTTGCGCGGCATCAATTTCGACCTCGACGTCGAGGCTGTGCGCGAAAGCGCGCGCCATGTTGTCAAGCGTCGCGCACTGAGCCAACCCCTTCGCATCTGCAGCCGCACCGTCGCCGCAAAATGAGATTGCCACCCGCGTCTTGAGCTGCGCACGCATGGTGAAACCCCTCAGCGCACCCGCGTGATGGTTCTTCGGCGCCGTCCACGCGCTTCGCTGCCGCAGCGCCAAGCTGACGGACGCAAAGTCGCTCTTTTTAGTTTGCTTAGCGCTGACGGTGCGCTTCAGCTGTCCCGCGCTGTTTGTCTCAACGCCTTTAAGCGCCAGGACGCCAACGGCTGTTCGAACCTCCCGCGAAATCGCACGTCGCTTCGCAAAGGGTGCAGCAGAGGCGCTCTGCGCGGCGAAAACCTCCTCCGCCACGTGGACAACCGCGCCGAGGACGCTTCGGGTGGCGGCGTCGAGCGGCGTCTGCGTCTGCGCGGCCTTGGCGCGGGGGGACCAAACGCGGCGGAGGGTGGGGGCGTCGGCGCCGACCCGCAGGACGAAGGCCTCGCCGTCGAGGGTTTGGCGCCGCGAGTGGGTTGACGACGCCTCTTTGTGGCTGGGGAGGAAGGAGACACCCCCCTTGTGCACCACCACAAGGAGCTCAACCCCCCCCTCAGCGCTGGGGGTGAGTGCGCGGGCGATGGTGACGTTGGCGCGCCACGAGGGGATGCTTTCGAAGGGGCGAGGGTTTGGTTGGCCAACGTCGCCGTGCGTGTCTGAGGGGGGGGGGTCAGGATTTGGGGGGCTAGGGTCTGTTTGGGCGCACTTTTAAACTTGTGGACGAGGGAGATCTGGACAACAACCCCCTCCACCCACTTGCTCTTGAGGGGGGGGGTGCTGTCTTGCTTGGGTCTCTGAAACGCATACGGCCTGCGCTCAGGGGCCTGCCGAAGCGAAGCGGCGCCATGGGGCGGTGCGCCGGGTCGAAGGATGTCGTTGGGGGGGGGGTCCTGTTTGCCAACGCCGAGGGCTGCGGCGAAAAGGACCCAAAGCGCGATGAGAGCTGCGTCCATTGCACGAAGAGTCACAAATTGATGGCTGCTGACACTAACGAACTCAAAATTATTCTCTCGCACCGTCTCACAAAGATAAAAGACCGTCTGTTTAGCCGCACCCCCCTCTGTTTCCGCACCGCGGCAACGCTCGCATGCCTTTTTGGACCCTCCCCCCACTTTTTTTTGCGTCCTCAGCCCCATGGCTTAAGACGGTGTTCGCTTCGCTTCTTCTGTGAAGAAATGTAAAAGAGGCTAATGAAGAGCCGTCTGTTAAAACAGCGTCTGAGTTCATCCACTTGGTTTTCACCCTCCCCCCCGTGAATCTGCCCGAAAGGGAGTTATGAGACTTATGTAGTTCTCAAAAGTTGTGGCTCAAACAAAAACGAAGCGAAGCGAAGCGAAGCGAGCGTAAGTGCATCTTCCATCTTCCCATTCTTTGGACGGGGGAAGCCATCCCACGGCTTAAAAATGTACCCCCGCCCCCCTGTTGAGTCATCCCACCCCCCCCTCCTGTTTCAGCTTTCGCCAGTCTGAGAGCGGTCATTTTTAAAAGTCATTTAAGTTAACGTTCTGAAAGGCGTCAGCCGCATGCAGGCCCCCCTCTCCTACGCAGTTTTCGTCGCCCTCGCCGCCTCTGGCGCCCTCCCTTCGGCGGCGCAGCCCTCCTGCGCCTTCGAGTCCGCTCCTGGCGCCACCCCCCCCTTCTCGTTCACCCGCAACGTCAGCGGCGCCGCCCCATTGGACGTCAACGGCACCGTCGTCCTCGCAAACGTGTTCAACCTGACGTACGCCATCCCGTCAGGTGCCAAGTGCACCCAAGGGTCGCGTCTCACCCCCCCCCCCCCTAGGTGTGAAGTACCTCTTCGGCATGACGTGCGGGTCGTTTGGCCAGCGCGTCGTCGTGCCGACGTACGGCGGCGAGTGCGACGCCAACACCGCGTGGTGCGTCTGCCACCCGGATTCGTTTGGGGGGGGGCGGAGGCGGCTGTGCGCGTCGATTGGCTTCGCTAACTCCAGCGCCAACCGCTACATCTCCGACACAATTTTCTCGACGACGTGGGACGGCGGCGCGTGCCTCACCAACACGTCGCGGCGCGCCTCCACGACGGTCGTCTTCCAGTGCGACGTTTTTTCAAGCACACCCTCCCTCTCCGAAGTTCAGCCGTCCCGAACGTAGTCTCACCCCCCCCCCTCAGATTGGGCGCTTGGGCGACCCGCTGTCGCAGAACTGCCTCGATGCGTCGCTGCGGGACTTCTGCTCCAACTGCTTCGTCATGCAGTCCTCTCAGTTCTGCGCCGCACCCCCCTCCCTCTGTGGCAATCGCTGTGTGGGGGGGGTGTGCTTGTCAAACGGCAAGTGCGTCTGCTCGACGGGACCATCAGGCCTTCAACAAGATTGCCCCGTCACCACCACCACAACCCCGGTGACGCTCAGCCAGTCGGACCTCATCATTGCGATTGCCGTCGGCGTCACTGGCGGCGTCACCGTCGTCATTGTCGCCATCATCGTCTTGAAGAGACGCAAGACAAGGGCGCGCAGCACCTCGCAGAGGAACAGCACGGTCGAAGTGCAGACAGCGCCGCCAGCGGAGACAGCGCCGCCAGCGGCTACAACAACGTCAGCGGGGCCCCAGCCGACGCCGACGTACGCGCGACTGCCCCCTCGGTGATTAATGTGGTGATGGCCCTCGATTTCTTCGTATGTCAAGAGAAATGAAATAAAAAGAAATGAAGTGCAATTACTGTAAATGTGAACTATCATATACGTTTGACCATACAAGTACTTTTGATTTGATTGATGTCATGCGGGATGGATGTGGAAGCGCTGATGCCCTCCTTGTCTGAGCCCTCTTTCAACCCAGGCTCAAACTCCCACTCCTCCTCGACGACAGGACGTCGCGATGGTGAGGTGGCCGCGCCGCGTGGCGCAACTGACGTTGCCGCTTGCAACTCAATTCGACTTCCTCCCACCTCTGGTTGTGCAGTGTTGCAAGGGGTGAGAGTTCTCCGCACAAGCTCAAACGTGTGAAGCTCGAGGGTGCGTTTGCTTCGCTCATGGCGCCCCAACCTCTGAGCTTCCTTGTAGAGGGGTGCACCCTGAAGTGACCAACTTGTCAACTCCAAAGTCGCCAAAATGTTCACTTGACGTGGCACGACTCACCCCCACGCGTGCAGCGGGCTGAAGAATCTCCGCCCCCAGCCCCCACTATTTCGCTTCGAACCTTCGTCTTCGAAACGCACCCCAACCACAGCGCCAACCCCAGCGTCAGCCCCAAGACCCCCCCCCAATCCTTCGGTTCCTCCCTTCAAACTGTTGTTGTTGTGCCGTCGGCCTTTTTGCAAGAACCCAGCGCGAGAAATCACACGCACGGCCCCTCCTGTCATGCAGCCTCGATTTGAACTCCTCCCGTCCTTCAACCCCTCCAACCCCGTCATACTTGTGACCATCAATCAATATAAGCGCGCCCCTCTCGCCCTTCAGCATTTTCGCACCCCCTTCCCTAGCGACTTCGCCCCCTCGGTCGCTTTTACGCGCGTTGCCGTGCGCGCTCCTCGTTGCCGCTGCGGAACCACACACCCGCGCCATGTCCGTGCAGGGACGACCCTATTCTCCGTCCCTCTTGAAACGACTCGAGTCTTGCTGTTACCTCCGTTGCAGTCGTTAAGCGAGACTTCTCAAGATCAGGTCGTGGTGCGCAGCGAAGGGAAAGCCGACTTCCTCATCGCCAGAGCAGGACGTGGCGACGAGAGTTCGCGACCGATCATTGCGCTGGGTTTGGGTTTGGTCATGGTGAGTTCAACCAACCCATGTGAGGGCTGCTGGGATTTCAGCCGCATGTCCACGTGGTTGTTAGCAGACACCATATTTGAGATATGATAGAATGTCAATCGTTTATTCATTAGTCTGTTGTACAAAATGTTTCATTTGTCATTCAACTGGGACCTGAGCGCGCTGCTTTGAGGCCGTCGGGGCTGCTTCGATGAGTCCATGGACAACCGCTGCGACACCGGCTTGCTTGTCAATCAAAGTCTCGACCTTGTCAACCAAGAAAAACAGCTGCATGAGTATAGCGAGAATGACTGGCACAAAGACGCCGCCGGAGATAGTCACGGCTTGGGCGCAGAATTTCAGCGCCGTGTCGAGCAACAGCAGGGTTGCCTTGACCATGCCCGTGTGAATTTCAGATGACCCGTAGATCAGGTTGCGCATGCGCTGGTACTGAGGAGAGGACAGGACGGCGGTTCCATTGCGAGCGCCGCCTGTCACGAAGAACTCTGCGTCGTCGATGAACTTCATGAGGGTCGAGTGGAGGCCGAAGGAAACTAAAGTGTCCTTCACGTCGTACAGGGGGCACTTGGCAGCGCCAAGGTCTTTTGTTATCAGCGCGAGCCGTGGGTTCGACATGATGCTGCCGTACGGCGTCAGCTCTGGGAGCGGATCTGAGTAGCAATTTGCAGTGAAATGGAGCCTGTCCAAGGCAGCGTTGTGCTCCAGTGGAGTCTGGCCAGCCTTTGCCGCATCGAACAGAGCCGGGTCCCTGACCATGGGGCTGAAGGGGTCGGACGCGCTTGGAGGGTTCCAACCCCTTGAGTGCGGATACTCGTCCCATCCAGCCTTCTCCCCGTAGAGGAGGGAGAAATGGGCGGACGCTAGCGCGGCTGTGCTGGAACGCAATTGGGACTGAAGGGCAGCCATGCTCCCGGCAAAGGGTATGTTGGGCGAAACGATCTGGACGTAGAAGCATGTCTTGTCGTTTGTGGAGGCGATCTCTTTTGCGAGCGTAAACGTCAGAGAGGTCAAATAGCGACGTCTCAGCGCCGTGTTCAGGCTGGTCGAAAGGTCCTTCGCAGCATCGACTTCGACGATGACGACTGAAGTGAAGACTGCGAGGCACGCCAAAATGACGACACATGATGCGACACTCGACTTGGTGACAAGGTGCTGTAAGTCGCGACAACTCCTCGCACGACTTCCGCCACGGGCTGCTTCCGCAGCAGCAGCTTTTCTAACAGCTCTTGACTTCGTCTTGGCATTTGCAGCAGCTTCTGCGTCATCCATCATGGACTCCGTGTCGCTTGCGCCATCGGAGTCATCGCTGCCGTCAGCATGCACCTGCTCTTTAAACTCTGGGACCGAATCGCTGCCGTCGTCGTCAGCAGAAGAACTTGAGGATCGAGGCGATGCCAATTCTCTCTCGTCATCGTCGACAAGGACAGGTTCGACAACGTCGGGCTGACCTGGAATGGCGCCGACGTCCTCCAGCGCTGAGAGAGTCGCCGGTTCTGGTTCCTCAGATCTCATCAACTTCGCGTACGTCTGCTC
The DNA here is from genome assembly GCA_027487435.1 of Verrucomicrobiaceae bacterium. GTDB lineage: Bacteria > Verrucomicrobiota > Verrucomicrobiia > Verrucomicrobiales > Akkermansiaceae > UBA956. The sequence goes on from JAIYDP010000144.1 coordinate 23,921, forward strand.
GCGCTCACCGCTCACAACATCTGCTTCTCCATTCCCGCCGAACCTAACGTTCCGTTTTGGCGACTCATACCGGGGCCGCTGAGACGCTTGCGGGACAACGGACTCCTTCCGCAGTTTCGATTTCATCTTTTTCGTCGCCCTGCTCTCAAACAGGATTGCCCATGTCTCCTTGGGAATCTTGAGGAGCTCACTGACTTGCATTTCAAATTCGTCCAGCAGCTTGGCGACGGAGCGGTGGAGCAACACGACGACGACCAGTCCTTCGACAATCGCAATGACGGCAGCAAGGGATGAGACGCTCGCGATGATTGACGTGCAGTCCTTCGAAGTATCAATGTGCAGAAGAGCGCTGAGGTGGTCGAGAGAGTTGCCGACTTCGATGTTGTTCGCATAGAAAAAGAAAAACTCGAAATTCGACGCGGGGTTGTCCGCCTTGAAACCCGCCAACGACGCAGTCGTCATGTTCGCAATCGCAAAGCAGGTGGACGTGAATCGAGCCAACGCATCAAACGGCGAAAATAGAATAGTCTCGTATGTCCCATTGGGAACTGCAACGCGAAGGGGCAGCGACGGCTCAGAGAGGTACTCGTCCACCGTCTCCGAGAAGGTCTCCTTCTGGAGGTCGACGGTGATTTGCCAAAGGCTCGACGCAAGGGACTGAACCGTCACGCGCTGGGCTGCCTCCTTGTCGGTCTGCTTGTCCAACGTGTGCACGTGCAGCCGCCGCGTGTAAATCGTGATGTCATGGATGAGACCCCTGCGAGAGCCGCTGATAAACGATGTTGTCATCATATCTGAAAGCTGTCCAATCTGAACGACCACAGCCACGAACATGGCGGCGCTTAAAACGCAGAGGGTGATGGTCGCAAGCCGCATCTTCCACCGGAACGCTTTTGACCTTTCGTCTCGTCGCGCTGAAGAAACGCCCCATGAGGACCCTTTGATGAGCTCCACGGCTGTCCCATCAAGTCGGCTCGTCGAATGCACTGACGAAGCGCCGTCCGCGTCGCTGTTTGACGAGCTCAGTCCCTCCGCTCGCTCTTGCGCCGTGTCCGCTGCCCCCTCGTCCATTTTGACGTTACGGAGGTACTTCGACAAGCTCAGCAGGGCGCTGGCGCTGCTTGGAGAGACCTTCAGCAGCGCGCTGAATGCGTCCTCGGCCTCTTTCTCCTCGTCGTACAGCCCCTCCACCGCCTGCAGCAGCCCCCGTCGAAACGGCTCGGACATCGTCGGTGGCCGCTCCGCGTCCCCGTCGGCGTCATTATTTGGGACAAAAGAAGGGTCCCCAGTGCCAAGCACCCCAAGCACTTTGACCAGCGAGTGCTTCGACCTCTCAACATGTCTCAATGCCCTTCTTGACTGCGCTTGAGCCTCCTCCAAGCTCGCCTGCCCGGCGTCTGTGTCCCCGTGCCCATCTGCGCGGCTCTCCAGAATCTTCCTCTCAACCACAGCCGCGTAAAACTCGTCGTCGAGGTCGAGCGCCAAGCGCGACGTCTCGTCGATCAGCAGGTGAGTCAGCGGGCTATTGTGCGAGGCTGTTAAGACATGCACTGCGTGGGAGATCCGGAGGAAGACGGCTTGGGGAAATCGCAGGATAGCGGCTTTAAAGGCGGCGTCGGCGACCTTGACGGAGTTTGCTGCTGGCGCGAGGTTGATTTGAGAGATGACGTATGCCACCCTTTCAGCGAAGAGGGCGCGGAAAATGTACCACGCACTTGGGCTGTAGCCCCTGAGGAACTTTTGAGAGGCCGTGGCCAACGTGATGCCTTCTTCGTCCCTCATCGCCGATGACAGCTGGGACGGGGCGAAGCCAAGCATGCGTGTGAAAAGGCCACTCAGCGTCGACTGCGATCGACCGTCTGGAAGGTGGAGAGACTTTTCGACTGGAGCGACCCGCGCCTTCCCCTTGAGTGTGCTCATCTTGCGCTTCTTCTGCGACCTCGCGCTGACGTCCAACGGCAGGCCCACGCGAGTCGACGACTGCTCCGACGGCTGTGTCAGCACGTTCACTTGCGTGTTGGAGTCAGTCAGCGAGTTCTGCTCTTCCTTGCCCCCCGTCCGCGACGAGTGGAGGCTTGACTCCTCCACAAGCACGACCGCACATCGACGCACCCACTTCTCGCATTGGTCGGCAAAAAATGCGCCCAAGGCTCCAACCAGCGGAATTCCAACAATAAAAGCCGTCGAAGAGGCAGTGCCAGGCGCAGCGGCAGCGAAGATTGCGCTGAGGCCCGTCCACATCAAGACGGCGTAGACGGCTGAGACGAAGGAGGAGTAGGCTGCGGAGAAATAGGGATGCAGGAGGGAGTTGGCCACGAACAGACAGCCGAACGCAGCGAAGATGATGGCTCCGGAGATGTAGGCAGCAGCGGGTCCGAGTGGCGACGACAAGGCGACGAATATTTGAATACCGATGATTGAAAAGGTGGCGTAAAGATCCAGGAGGCAGTGTCTCTTCGCGATGATGGAGAACGACGAGGGGTCGCCAATGTGCGCGTAGGCTGAGAAGATGATGTTGAACGCGAGGATGGCGATCATGATGCCCGCGACAGCCGCAAGCGCAAGGTCAGCACCAGCCGAGGCGGCGCACTCAAACGGCGCGGTGCGAAATTGCGACGGCGTGACGAGGGCGGCGGTTGAGGGGAACGCGGAGGGGTCATGAGCGCAGCGCAGGAACGGGACGAAAACGCCGACGATGGGGACGGCGAAGATTCTTTCGACGCCAAAGCCGAAGCGAAGGAGGGGGATGAGGGGCGACGCGGAGGTGCGGCCGGCACCCGAGGCGAGGGAGTAGACGACGCCTGCGAAGGGCAGCACGACGAGCACGATTGCGACTGCGAGGAGTGCGAACTTTGATGTGATGGAGGCGAAGACGGCGGCGGGGATGGAGAGGGCGTCGAGGAAGCGGAGGAAGTCAAGGCCAGGGCCGACGAAGGGGGCCTCGCCGTGGACGAGGACGGCGCGGATTGCAAACAGCGCCCAGAGGGTGAGGGAGACGAGGTGGAGCTTCTTGTGGACGGGCCCAGCGGCGAGGCAGTAGAGGAGGTCGAACGCGGCGCGCTTCATGCGCGCAGCCATCGACGCGTCGAGCGAAAATCCGAGCACGGCCATGTTGGGGGTGCAACTGACGAAAACGGCGTGAAGACGTCAATCAAGGCCGTTCGTTTTGTTCCTCAGGCGATTCCGAGGGGTTCTTTGGTGATGGAACGAAAATAGAGACGTCAATCGAAGCGAAGCGAAGGCGTACGCAAGTTTTGTGCGCGAAGAACTCCTCAGCGCGACCGTCTTGGCGAAGGGTCTTGGCGGCGATGGACTCAACGCGCTGTCGACGGCACGCCGCCGTTGATGTGGGGGCGATTTGTAAGACGTTGGGCGCAAGCGCGAAGAGCCACTCGCCCAACCGACGCATTTTCGCGTCGAGGAATCTTCCGCCACGAGCTGAAAACGTCACTTCAAGTCGTTTGCAGCGGCGTGCGTTTTGAAATCTTTGCACCCCCCCCCCGCCCCCCCCCTCCATCAACTGGGGCTGCAAGCGCACGGCTGCGCACAATCTGGTGGCCCCTCCAGTTTGATATGCTGTTCGTCTCGCTCGGCCGAAACATCAAGTCGAGCGCCCTCCCCCTCACACACGGCGCCTCGTGCGGCACAACCGCCGCCACAAAAAAGCCGCAAGGAAGCGGCGCCGCCATGAGAGGGCACCCCTCATCCAACCCCTTTTTTGTTCGAGCGCTGCAGCACTTCGACGCGTCTGATGGGGCCGTCCATCAAGAAACGAAAGGTCGCTTCGAGCGCGTCGTGAGGGAGGAGACGTCGTGCGACACCTCTTTTTGAACTTGACAGGGCGTCTGATGGGTTTTCGTTGACTGTCCATCATAAAATTAACAGACTTCGGCTGCGTGAGTCTTTTTTTTGTTCGGGTGCTCTCAAACGAGGCACGCCTCCTCACCCCCCCCCCATTGAAGCCATCAAGAACCCTCACAGCGCCATCAACGCACCATCTGGCCGAGCCCACGTCGGCCTTGCGACGACGTGCTCGCTGCGTTGGGCGCCAGAGGGCGTCTCAAAACGTCAGTGGCGCGTCATGACGGATGAAGTCCCCAGGTGGACGAAATGGCGGACCCCTGCCGCAGTCAAACATCACCGCCCGAACGGTTTTTCTCGCAGCCACTCAACACTTCGCAGCCGCCGCCATCAACTTGGCCTCAAGTGCCCCCTGCCGTCGTGATGCGCCTCGGCTCGTTTTTGTTAGCCAAGCCACCAGCCGCACTTCAGAGGGAACATTTGGGACGTTTACACAATGGTGTCCCGCATTATTAACAACGAGTTTCCACTCATTTAATTAGCTTCTCTTTGGGCTTCCTCCGCCGCCCCTTTGGCGTCGCATCGCCCACACCAGGGGTGGCCCCTCCTCCAGCCCCACCCACCCTTCGCGCAGCGTCGGCAATGTCGCGCCGATTCGCCAACTGGCCGATCCAATTTCGCCGCACCTCCGCCACGAAAACGACCTCCCCCACCCCCTTCGAAGCAGACGCATTTCGCGCCACAAACACCCTCACGTCATCCGCGCTGACCGTTGCGCCCTGCCGCAACGCCACAAACGCAGTCAGTCGCGGTGCTCTACCCCCCCCCCCCAGCGACCGCAAGGAGGCGCCGTCCCAACTTGCACCACTCCCCCCCCCCGCCGCAGACCTTGCGCTTGGCGAATCCCACCCCCCCCCATTCCCCG
>JAIYDP010000159.1 GCA_027487435.1 Verrucomicrobiaceae bacterium
GGCACACCAAATCCAGTGGAACATCATAGGCGAAATCTACAAACAGCGACGGCTCCAACAGCACAACGCCCACGACGACGACGACGCGACTCCGCATGCAGCTCCCCCCGTCCTGCCTCCACCCGTCCCGCCTGACCCGCATTGAGTCCCTTGAGCGAATTGACACGTGAAAATATTTTTAGAGAATGTTTTGAAGATGGAACTATTTTTCAAAAAATTGTAATTTGTAACGTGAGCGCCGTGTAGACATTGGCATGTGAGTAAACATCCCCCTCACCTAAACCCTAAACCCCCTAACCCCTGAACCCTAACCTAAAACCTTCTACCTTAACCCTTAACCCTAATCCACCCAATCCCCTAAAAATCTAAACCATAATCCCCAGAACCTAAAAAACTAGAAATTGTTTTGAAGTCGGAAATATTCGAAAAATTTGTAACTTGAGAACCGTGTAGACATGTGCATGTGAGTAAACATCCTTTTCACCCTACCTTAACCCAATACCTAAACCCAAAACCCAAAAGCGCCCTCCGTCTTGCTCTCACCTGTCCCGTTTGTCCCGCACTGAGTCCTTTGGGCGAATTGACACGTGAAAATATTTTTAGAAAATGTTTTCAAGTCGGAAATATTTTTCGAATATGTAACGTGAGCGCCGTGTAGACATTGGCATGTGAGAAATCATCCCCTTCACCTAGAAGCTGGCGGTGTGGGTCGCTAAAGGGCGTGTCGAGGCTCGACGTAGAGTTCGTTGGGAAGGCTGAAAAAGGGAGAGGCGACTGGCCGTACATTTTCAAGCTGCGGAGCAGCATGGACTTCCGTGCGCGCAGTATTTTCGGTTCTTCTACCTCCTCTTCACCTCCTACCATTCCCCTACCGTGGCGACATGGCCGCAAGGCGGGGGGTCTCGACAGGTCCCCGGCAGCAGGCGTTCGGCCCAGTGCGGCACGGACGGGAATACACTGCGTAGAGCAATGCGGAATTGCGTCGAGATCGGACGATGGTCCGTCCGGCGACGCGAGATGGTCGTAACGTAGTTGCCGTCAACCGGCATGCCAGGAGACGCGAACACGTAATCCATCCGGGCAGAGAACCGGGGTGTTCTGTAGCTGAAGAGCTTCCGATAGGCCGTGCCAAACACGCCTAGTCCATTGATGAAGCCATTCAGCACTTCCGCCTGTGTACGTGCAACTACACTTGCACAAAATTTAACAATGAATTAAACAATGGCGTGGCATCAATGTGGCGTCAAAATTTTGTCGGCCTGAGTGGTCCTTTTGTAAAAAATGCCGCTGCAAAACAATTTCTCTGGTTTGCCTACAATATCGATGGAAATTCAATCCAAAGAGAGTCCAGCGCAAAGAAACCTGACAACAGTTCAGATGGTCAAATCTTGTCAAAGATACCATCTCCCTCTGGAACATGCATTCGAAAAGCAACCATATTTGCTTCAAAACAAGGGTTTCCCTTTGCACAATCAAAAATGAGTGGGGAATCCAACTTCCTCGATAGAAACCGAATCAACTAGTCCAAGTGAACTGTCGTAAGTGCTGAAACTCTTGTCAAACAGCTTGAAGAAGAAAGTCCTTTTGGTCGACTCGTCTTTGCAATGGAATAAGATAGCAGATCGCTCTCTAACCTTGTCAGAGGCATGCAGTGAAGCGCAATTGCCTTTTCATGAATGGGAACAAACTAGACTGGTCGACCGTGTCAGGAACATCTGTCATCGGGTTGAGCCTTGTCACATTACTAACGCAAAGACTCTGAGTACCTTGAAGGTGGCGATCCATATGTGATATGATCCGGATTGCCACCCACATACCGCGCCTTTGCAAATACTGTGAAACCAAGTGTCCGATATTCAATACCCTTCTTAGTTAGACTCCACCTCTTCGAATGCTCATCGACCACTTCATGGCGGATAGCATGGGACGAAGGGCGTTGCAGCATCTTTCCTTTGAGGTCCTTTGCTGCCTCAAATACGACACTTGCGCTACGTTGTTACAAGAGCGAGAATTCGTACACCTGTGGCCAACCACAAAATCGACATTGCGGACGGCAGCCTTGCAAGTTAAACGATATGATGGACACCAATACAGTTCCAAATCCAGCGAATGACAAGTTCACGAGCAATCGTGGTTGCTTTCCAACAACCGCAAGCGGCACAGATGACACCAAAATGTCATCGAGGCTTTTCTTGTGGAAGTTGTACCTGGTGGGTCACTCAAGTCATTGATTCGTAAACATGTTCGCGTCGTAAAGTGCAACGGGGTCGACCCGAGAAAGTGTCGTCCCAGTAACCATCAGTTTTGACATTCCGTTGATATCCTGACACAATCAACAGCCTCCCTCCCAGCTTCAACCAAACGAATCCGAATGATAAAGGAATCCGCGGAAATAGGCTTCGAAGCAATTGGCACGTTGGCCATCTGCAAAAGCTAAGAATCGCATGTTCTTCAAATACCAAAACCAATCCCGACGACGCGATGACTGGAAAAGAAAATGGTGCTGCAACCGTGTGGTAACCAGTAAGGTAAAATTCAATAAAAGCCCTCTTTATTGTCAGCGTTCCTGTTGTCTCAGTAAAAGGAGAGCAAGACAACACCAGAACCACTTATCGACAGCAAAAACTGAAAGGAACCTTTGCAAGTCTCCTCGGCAACAATGGCATGACTGACGACGAAGGAATCAATGCATTCGCTTCCGACGGAATTTGAGGTACAATCATTGAAAATTGTTCCTAGCCTGCGCAGAAATCATCGACATACGAGAATAAAACGCACCATGTGCCTTTTCGACTATACACGTCGGCAACTGGGCCAACAGATGTAACTCCTGCAACAACGACTGTAACAATAACGCCTCCTCCCAATGGCGGTAACGATGTGAAGTCGACAATAACACAAATTGGCGAAAGGAACGGCTGTTCGATAAAAGGCGCTCGAATGAGTTGAAGTGCAGATAGGGAGCCTTCTGAATTAAGAGCGACAGAAGAACTGCTGCCACCTTTCAAAGAAAACCAAGAAGCTTTTCCAATGTCACCGATGGGTCCTGTTTGTTCGGACAATCGAACATCGGCCAAAACGGCCGCCTCCCGAAACCTAACTGCTGTCAGTGCAATAGAATGCAATCTTGTACTTGTGGAACGATGCACGAAGTTGAAGCTTACTCAGCTTCTTGAGACAATCGAGAAATTCAATTCGTGTGGGCGCTTCACGAGTTCTTGTTTTGACCCACCCCGCCTTCTCAAAAAATGGGACACTGTATGTTGACATAACCACTTTTTGATCAATCACACCAGATATCGACAACGACGATGTCCCTGACGACCTGCAAATCAACAAAATGTCATCGCCAACGAAAATATCCTCTGGACTCCCATCTTCCATCTCCAAGAACCCAAAAGTAAACGAAAGAGTACTGTTGTAGGCTAGACGCCAAGAATCAACATACTCGGATGAAGCTTCAAAGTACACAATTGATTTCCCTGTAAAGTCAGAGAAGTCCAAAATTTTGTAGGAAACTACCATCAAGTTGAAGGACCAAACCCTCCCGGTCTTCCAACTTCTCAAGGCTGTATCTAGAGCTGGACGCTTTCCATTGCGAAACGGACATTGGAGACGAAATCGTTGATCCCCCTAACTGAAAAAAGGTTCGGGGATGAAAATTCAAACCTAAGGTCTATCAGATGTGTCATGAATGAACAGTACCAGAAGATGAATTGATCGATGAGCACGTGCGAAACGGTTGCTGTATTTGAGCGCTGAGACCGTCCCCCATGCTTCCCAACGTCACTAAAAATTTTGCAGCGTTTGCTATCAGAACTGAAGCCGGCGATCTGCATAACAAAGATGAGTCCGATATCCATTTTGATGCCTGGCAAGATGTTAGCCCCGCTCTGGCTTGAGAGGAATAGTCCGAAAAGCCAAAATTTCGACCAAAGAGCGAAAGCACGAATGGCATTTCAGGCTGAACTTGCCGTTGCTCAACAGCCGTAACTTGAGGGCTCTCATACGAGAAGATGAGAGTGAGAGTCCTGAACTGGATTCCAACGGATGCTATCGCTGATTTTCCATAAAGAGCTCCCGACGAAATCTTGGCTCGAAGGGAAGTGTCTGAAGTCCAATCCGTTACCTCAGCCGCTGTGCCGCCAATCCGGACAGATGGGGTTTCATCGCTACCACCGAAGCCAAGCCCAACAAGGGTGACATAGAATCCTCCAGAAGCTGGCACGGTGTAGCGAAGGACGTCAAGAACTATGTTCGCATCATACGTAAAGGACTTGGTCCTCGTTGACACCTGAAGCATCACAGTGACAACCATTGAATGAGATCTTGAAAATCCTGGGGGAAGACGAAATGAGATCGAGGAGTCAGAGGTCCATTCAGTTTGCTTTGTCTTTGTAACAGAAACCATGGTCTTGACAGAAAAATCAATCACCCCAAAATTGTTTCCAAAAAGAGTGATATCAGAACCACCAGTGGCTGGGCCATTATTCGGTAAGTATGAAGACATCTTAACAAAATCATAAGAAATGGGCAATGAAACTGTGAGAGCCTTCTGACTGGAAACGCTCATCACGACCACCGTTGGTATTCCTGCTCCACTGCTAACTCTGCATCGCGCCGCAGAATCACTTAGCCATGCTGTCGTTTCGCAGGCAGACCCACCAATTCGAAATTTTGGTGAGTAATCAGATGCACCAAAGTGTACGCCGTGTACAGTTAGCGTAGAGGAGCCAGTAGCCGGAAAATTTCGAGAGTTAAATGCATGACTAATGATTGGCACTTCGAAAGTGAACGTGTTCGTAATGGTTCGCCACTGAACTCCGACTGACAAGACTGAGCGGAATCCCTTCCCAGTTCCACCTGCATGCCTCGCTTGAGCAGCAGAGTCTGACGTCCACATCGTTGTCTCAGCTGCGGTTCCTCCCAATCGCACACGTGGAGAGTAATTGCTTGTCCCAAAATTGAGGCCATACAACGACAATGTCCAACTCCCAGTTGTAGGCAAATATAGAGAAACAACAAACGTGATGAGAGGCTCTGTGTACGTAAAGCCTTGCGTTGTTGTTCCAACTCGAATCCCTACAGTTGACGAAAGAGAACGAGACATGTGCACACCAGCGGGAACTTTGCACACCACAGACGAGTCCGCTTGCCAAATCGATTGCTCGCAAGCAGATCCACCCAGACGAAATCTTTGAGAAACGTCGTTGACACTAAAATCGTATCCAATGAAAGTTATTAATATCGCAGCAGTCGAAGGAACAACTGGGCCTTGATAGAATCGAATGGTTGGAATGTCGTAAGAGAACAACTGAGACATTGTAGTCAGCAACTTGCCACTTGAAACAACAACCCCTCTCAAACCAAACGCACCATTGGATACTTTGACTCGAATAGAGGAATCAGAAAGCCATATTGATGTCTCAGTAGACGTTCCGTGCAGCCTTACCTTTTGAGTGTATTCAGATGTTCCAAAATTCTGCCCAAACACAGTTGCTACAAACGCCCCAGTTGCTGGACCATTGGAAGGAAGATGATTTGTGACGTATGGTCGATCAAAAGAGAAGATCAAAGTTAGAGACGTGAATTGCAATTGCACAGATGCAACAAAACTTTTCGAATGATCAGCACCTGCGGAAAGTTTGCAAAGAGTCGACGAATCGGAAACCCATAAAGACATCTCGCAAGCAGTCCCACCGATTCGAATCCTATTCGAATAATCATGACATGAAAGCATGGATCCAGTCAATGTCACGGTTGTCGCGCCGCTTGTTGGCCCGTTTGCTTTCATGATGCTAGAAGCCTGCGGAGGATCGAACGAGATTAGGTTAGTTATGGTTGAATGCATGCGTCCGGAAGTTACAACAGACCTGAGCATGATATTTGCTCCAGAAGAGAGCTTGCATCTTGTCGAGGAATCCGACACCCAGGCCGTCGTTTCGCAATTGGTTCCGCCCAACCGAACTCGAGCTGTGTAGTCTGAAGTGCCGATGTACTTTCCGAAAAAAGTAATCGTGGTTGCTCCGGTCGTGGGCCCATTTGACCCAAGCGACATTGACAAGAAAGGAGTCTCAAAGGTAAAAGCATTCGAATATGTGTTCTTTTGACGACCAGCAGTGACAAACACTCCTCTGTCAATATGACTTCCAGCGGCAAACTTACACAACAAAGAGGAATCAGATATCCACAAAGAAGACTCACAAGACGTGCCGTGGGCACGTAAAGACGGAGAGTAATCAGAAGTCCCCAATTTAGCACCCATCATGGTTAACGAATGTGCGCCAGTAGTTGGAACAAGACCTATCGTGATTGAAGAAAGCACAGGAGGATCATAACTAAAGGACAGTGTCATCGTTCTCCACTGATACCCATTTGAAACAACAGCTCTCAAACCAGAAAACATGCCTGATGGAGTCTTACAACTAAGGGAGCTATCAGAGATCCAGGTAGAAAGCTCGCACCCGGAGCCACCCATTCTGCCCTTCTGAGACATGTCTCTTGTACCCATGTTTCTTCCAAAGAAAGTTATTGTCGTTGCTCCAGTCGTTGGCGCATTGAAAGATCTTAGAGAGGACACCTCAGGAGGATCAAATGAGTACGTTAATGAAAGAGATGCAAACTGAGTCCCTGCTGTAATTGTAATAGTTTTGCTTGTATCTTGTCCAGCAGGAGCCTTGCAAGTCACAGAAGAATCAGATGTCCATTCGCTGAGCTCACAAGCTGTCCCCCCAAGCCTGAGTGTTTGAGAGTACTCATGAGGCGATATTGCGGATCCAAAGAAGGTGAATATATTCGCGCCTGTGGTCGGACCATTGACAAAAGAGACTGACGTGGCCTGTGGGCTGTCATAAGAGATCATCCGTGACAGAGTTCCCCACTGATAACCCACTGAAACAACGGACAACCTCGACCGAAACCCACCTGATGGAGTCTTGCAAAGGACAGAGGAATCAGATACCCATATCGACGCCTCGCATGCCGTGCCACCAACACGTGATCTCACAGAGCGAGATACCGTTCCAAAATTCGACCCAAATGAAGAAATAATGGTTGCTCCAGTTGAAGGAATATTTGTTAGTTTTGAGTGGCTGACCATAGGGGAATCGAACGTGAACCAATTGGCAATTGTCCCTAGCTGTATTCCAAGAGAAACAACAACTCTATGAGACATTGCACTGCCTGCAGGCAACTTGCAAACGACTGAAGAATCTGATGTCCATCTAAGATACTCACATGCAGAGCCTCCTAGCCGACCCTTCTGCGTGTAATCTGACACTCCAAAAAGCCGTCCAAACGAAGTTACCAACGTCGCACCTGTCAGCGGACCGTTCACTCGCAAACTTCCTGAAACAGATGGTGAGTTGTACAAAAACCACCGCGAGATCGTATTCCATTGCTTTCCAGTCGTGACAACAATGCTGAGAAGTCTTGCGGAACCAGACGAGAGCTTGCAAGTCACATGACTGGAGGAAACCCAATCAGTTACTTCACAAGCAGAACCTCCAATCCGACTGCTCTGGCTGTAGTCTGAAGTACTGAATCCTCCACCAAACAACGACACTACTGTGGACCCAGTCGTAGGGCCATTCGTATTGCGTGAACTCGACACAACAGCAACATCGTAAGTGATGAAAATCGTTAGCGTTTTCAACTGAATACCGGAAGACACCGAAACTAATCTGCTATCAAACGTACCTGCAGGACTTTTGACAACAATTGCAGAATCCGAGACCCAAATAGAATACTCAAAAGCAGTCCCTGACAATCTTCCACCCGGACTGTAGTCCGACACTCCAAAGCGGGAGCCAAACACTGTCAGCGTACTTCCACCAGTAGACGCAACGTTAGTCCTTCTTGAAGATGAAACTTGTGGAGTGTCAAAGGTAAACACAAACGTCAGCGTCCTTCGTTGCCAACCAGACGTAACAACCATACGGAAGCTCATACCAACTCCTGCTGACATCTTGCACAACACGGACGACTCTGACACCCAAACGGATCGCTCACACGCCGTCCCACCCAACCTCCC
>JAIYDP010000252.1 GCA_027487435.1 Verrucomicrobiaceae bacterium
CGGCAGCTGCTCAGCCGCGCAGTGCGCGGGGTTCGTAGGTTCGTCGTTGGACTACCAGCGCGCGCAGGCGACGATGATGCTGAACTGCGTCGTGGCGGCGGACGCGACGAATACGACGGGGTTCCACGGCGTGATCAAAGAGTGCAACTTGGTGAAGGGGGTGACGATGCTGTTGGACTGGTGGGGGTGCTCCGCATACCCGCAGATTCGAATCGTCCTTGATGACTAGCTTGATGTGTTCCAGAATACTAGGTTGCAACAGCAGTAAAACACGTCTGCAAGAGGGGACCATTATGAAACCACGTGACTCGATGGAGGATTGAAACCACGTGACTTGAGACCCTGCAGGTCTGGACTAAAAAAGCACTGCCTCTCGGCAGCCATTCGAGGCGGACTCTGTGGAGGGAGAGCTCCCAGGGAAGGGTGTGGGTCATTGCGTTTCCAAGCTGAGAAAATCGTAGTTGTCCCCCCCCCCCTCCCTCGTTCGCTCCTAAAAAGTCCACGCACGCGGAAGTCAAGCCCCAGACGCAGTCCTCTCACGTCCTCGCAGTCATTCGCTCGGCTAGTCCCCCACAAAGCCACCCCCGCGCATCGCTCCGTACCGCCGCCGCCCTCGGGTCTTGCGTGCGGCTGGTCGCGTAATGGAACAGGGGGGATTGCGCGGGGGGGTTGCTTCAGTTAGCGCATGGTTTCGCTTGCGGCAGCTTGTGGGTGATTCGACGGGGGAAGTCGAAAGTACCAGCTTGTTTGCTCTCAAAGCCATATGGCATCCCTTCGTGTCGACGTGAAGAAGGACGGAGAGGGGGCGTTCAAAGCCCTCCTCAGGGCCCTCGCGTCAGCCGCTCGCGTCGAGATCCTGGCGGTGAGAAACTGCGGCGCCGCCAACGTGCGCGCCCTCGCCGACGCGCTGCGCCGCAACCCCCCTGCGCTCGCATCAGTTCGGGAGCTCGACCTCTCCGCTGATCGGTCGTCTCTCTTTGACGAGCAATGGCAGCTTGTTGGGGGAGGGACGGAGGAGCTGCGGCGGCTCATGCCTGAGCTCCAGAACTTGACGAGTCTTGATGTCTACGGTAAGCCCTCATATGTGTCGTCGATGTGAGCCACCGCGGGGTCACAGCGGCGCCTCAGTGGCGTCGCGTTCCCGAGGGAACTTGCATTGGCCCTTCATGCTGCGGCTTTGTGGGTGGGGCGATGGAGTTGCCGACGTTCAAACGCGGCGTGACGCTCGGCTGGTTTCTCGTCGTTTCACACCTCACAATCCTCTTTGATGTCCCTCTGCGCCATCACCCCCCGTGTGTGTTCTTCCCCCTGCTCCTCATCGAATTTTCTTGTGTCACGTCATTGCGTTGACAGCTCCCATTGTCGCCCTGCGTGTGGGCGCTTTGGATTGCCAATCTCACATCAGTTGCCTCCACACGTGCTTTGACAGTTGACGTTCCCCATCAAATGCTTTTTGACTTGGGCCATGTTTGTGATTTTGCTTGTCCTGATTGATGGAGGGTTTTACATGTGGGGATCAGTCTTGATGGGGGTGTTGACGTTGGAGGAAACGACATGGGACCCGAGGGTGCGAGTGCTGTTGGGGAGGGAATGAAGATCTGTTCCATCATGACACATTTGGACCTCGGGGGTAGGGGGCGGGGGCGGATGCCTTCTTTGAGGATTGGATTTATTGTTGTGGTTGCGTTATTTTTTATTATTATTAATATTATTATTATTATTATTATTATTATTATTATTATTATTATTTTATTATTATTATTGTGTTATTGTTATTGTTATTATCATTATTATTATTGTTGTTATGGTCTTGCTGTTGTTGTGTTGTGGGTGTGGTGTTGTTGTACCAACGGTGGAGGGAATTGGATTGGAGCGGAGGGGGGGCGTGCCGTCGGGGAGGGGATTCGGGCCTGCACAACCCTGACGAGCTTGAACTTGAGAAGTGAGGAAGGGGGTGTGTTTATATGCGAAATAACGATGCAGGGAATGGACTCGGCGCGGAGGGGGCGAAAGCCGTGGGGGAGGGGATGAGGAGTTGCACCAACATGACGAGTTTGGACCTCAGCCGTAAGGGATGGAAATTGCGTTTGATGGATTCTGTCTTGAGGGGGTGGGCAGGGCAAGTGACGCTGAAGGAAACTGGATTGGAGACGAGGGGGCAAGGGCTGTCGGGGAGGCGGTGATGGGGTGCACAGCCCTGACGAGCTTGAACTTAATAAGTGAAGAGGGGGGTGTAGTTGTGTGGGCAATAACGACGCAGGTAATGGACTTGGAGTGGAGGGGGCGAAAGCCGTGGGGGAGGGGATGAAGAGTTGCACCAACATGACGAGTGCGGACCTTAGCCGTAAGGGATGGAAATTGCGTTTGATGGATGTTGCCTTGAGGGGTTGGGCAGGGCAAATGACGCTGAAGGAAACTGGATTGGAGACGAGGGGGCAAGGGCTGTCGGGGAGAGGATGATGGGGTGCACGAACATGACGAGCCTGGACCTCACACGTAATGATGGAACTTCATGTTCGAGGGTGGAGGAAAGAGAATCTATTTTTAGCTTGATGTGGTGTCGATGTTAGAGTCATGAAAGTTCTGAAAGTGGGCGATTTGACAGCGGGGTGGTTCCTTTTGGAACGGGGGGGGGAGCCAGTGCGCATGATTCTCGTTCATGGAACTTGATAAATTTCTATGTCACTCATCAGATAACAAAATCCGCAACGAGCAGGCCGTGGCTGTGCTGGTTGCCACACGCTACTTAAAGCAGTTGAGGATTGAGTTTGATGTCGAGTTCCCGTGGCCCATCGACGACGTCAAGTCAAGACCTCACGTCTACGGCGTGCGCGGGATGCTGAACGGCACTGCCAACTTGTCCCACCTCGGCTTTGGAGACGCTGGCGCCGCTGAAGTCGCGCAAGAGCTCCTCCAAGTGGCGACCAAGTTGACGGCGCTGAACGTGGCGGGTACG
>JAIYDP010000474.1 GCA_027487435.1 Verrucomicrobiaceae bacterium
AATTTTCCTTCATGCGGGGGGGGGGGGGTACGTGGCCGAAGTTAGCCATGAGGAGGGAGTGCTCTGCGGGCATGGCGGTGGGGGAGAGGTACCCCCTCTTTTTGAGGGAGAGCTTTTCAATCAGAGGGCGGACCCCCCAGCCGATCTGGGGGGGGGGGGTGAGAATTCAAAAAAGAAAGTTTGACAAGGGAAATAATGTTTAAAAAAGTAATGCGAATTTTGAATCGACTGAAAAAGATTTTCTCTTTGACAATAATTAATAAATAATTGGTAAATAGTTAATAAATAATTGGTAAATCATCGATAAAAAAATGATAAATAAAATCAGTGCATGATAGGTAAATAATTTTTGAATAGTTGGTTTTCATTGGAAATAATTGGTGATTATTTGATAAAAATTTAATCATCTCTAAAATATAGGGCCACTCCAACCAAAGAAAGCAGAGCTAATTCTCTTGAGATATTCAATAGATATCTCCCTATGGAAATATACAACTTTGAAACAACTGAAACAAATATTAGTCAAAAATAAATATGACAGAGTCAGGAAGGGGGGTGGGGGTAACGAAGGGGAATAAAAATTTAAAAAAATTATAAAGTCGCGCACCTCGCGGCCGAAGAAGACGTTGCGAGGGGGCACGTCTTTTAATTTAACGTCATTGCCAATGTCGGAGATAACAAAAAGAGAAACTTGGGGAGTCTTTAAATCAATCGGCCCTGTCGCCGTGAGTGCATCGCCGCATCCATTTTTTTGAAAATACCGTCCCCCCTACAACCCCCCCCCCCCCCCACCTGAAATCTCAAGCCGTTGGAAAAAGACCCTTCGCGTGGCGTCCTGCGCCGCGACGGACGTCTTGCGGCCGAAGCAGGTCACGGCCATTGCGACGGAGGCGGAGGGAGTGACCAAGCGTCGCTGCGGCGTCACGGCGGGAGGGGGGGGGGGTGACAAATCGCGCGAGGGCGCCGGCGTCGGCGAGGAGGCCGTCGACGGCAGCGTCGTCGGAGGGGCCGAAGGCGAAGAGCTCGAAGATGCCCCTTGGGGCGTGAGGGAGGAGGGGAGGGGGGGGGGGGCCTTGATGAGGACGGAGCGCGCGACGACGGCGCGGGCGATGTCTTCGTTGGGGAGGTCGACGACGGCGAAGGGGGTCTGGCGGCGTGAGGGTGCGGCGTGAGGGCGTTGCGTCGAGGGGGTTGCTCCACATCCAACGCAGGGCGGACTCGCAGCCGTGCAGTTCGAGGAGGACCGCAAGCTCCGCCTCGCGAAAGGCGAGGAGGCCGTCGCGCTGGCGGAAATGGACGAGGCACCGCATGGACCTCCAAACTGAGCACCTCCAAAATGATCCATGGCGTCGACGCTGCGCTCGGCCTCGCCGCGGCCGTCATCGCGGCCCTCTACGCCATCTCCTTCGCGCGCCTCCTCCCCGCCGACCGACCCTCCACCCTCTCCGCCCTCTTCGGCTCAACCCTCTCCTTCCTCTCGAAGCCCGCCGACTTCCTCCGCCGCCGCGTCGCCGCCTTCGGCCCCGTCGTCGCCTTCTCCGTCCTGCGCCGCCGCGTCGTCCACCTCAACCTCCAGGACCGCGCGCTCCGCTCCTTCTACCTCAAGGCTAACGACCAAACCCTCAACTTCACCCTCGGCTACCGCGCGCTCTTCGGCAACGTCCTCGGCGCCGAATTCTTCCGCGACCGCACGGACATTTTTTTAAAAGTCGTTACGACCGACCGCCTTCGCGCCGTCGCGCCGCGCATTGCCGCCGACACCTCGCGGGCGCTCGCGCAGTGGCCCGACGCGGCGACGTTGGACGTTTTTGAAAAAGTCTACGACGTCGTCTTTTTAATGTCCACCCGCGTGGTCACGTGCGACGAGCTGGCAGACGCGCATTTTGGCGCCGTGCTTGAATTATTTAAAATATTTGAAAAAGGCTACGGCGGGTTGGGCCTCCTCCTCCCCTGGCTGCCCACCCCCGCCGCGCGGCGGCGTGCGGCGGCAAAAAAACGCCTTACAGCGCTTTTTAAAGATTTAGTCGAGCGCAGGGTGAACAACCCCGACGAGGAGGTGCGCGCAGCAGGGGGGGGGGGGGCTGAAGTCGCATCTGCTTTGTTTTTAATTTAATTGTTTTATCTTGCGCGCATTTAATCCGAAGCCCTTACCCCCCCCCCCCCCTTGCAGCGGCGCGACGACAGCCTTCAAATTTTGATTGACCGCAGCGCCGCGTCGTTTGCGCGCTCTAAATTCGACGTGGCAAAATTAGTCGACGACGTCGGCTTCACCGCCCTCGCCTTCCTCTTCGCCGCGCAAACAAACACCGCCGTTATCGCCGCTTGGACTTTAGCGCACGTCGTCGCCGATGCCGCCATTAAGGGAGGGGGGGGGGGGAGGGGGGGGCTGACAGAATTAACAAACAATTCATGAAATTCCTCTTTTTGAAAAGAAAGAGGGAAAAAGCCCCCCTCTTACTTTTGACTCACCCCCCCCCCCCTCTGCGCGAAGAGCCGCCGTCCTCGCGGAGCTCGACGCCGCTTGGCCTCGCGGCGCCCCCTTCACCCTCGACGTCGCCGACGCCCTCCCCCTCCTCGACCGTTGCATCCGCGAGGCGACGCGCTTAAAAATCCATGCCCCCATGTGGCGCCTCGCCACGCGCGATGTGACCCCCCCTCTCGAGTCGGGGGAGGTGGCGCCGGTCATTCCCAGCGGCGCTGCTGTGCTTGCGCATATTTTTAGAATTCACAGGGACCCCTCCTATTTCCCGGACCCCCTCAAGTTCGACCCGTCACGCTTTGAGGCGATTGACGCCGCGGAGGGGGGGGGGGATGACAGCGCCGGGGCGCGCGCGCGGTCTGCGTTCGTGGGGTTTGGCGCGGGGAGGCACCCCTGCCTCGGGGAGCGGCTGGCGAAGCTGGAGGTGAAGATTTTTGTGGGGGGGGTGCTACGGGAGTTTGACGTCGCGATGGAGGGGGGGGGGGAAGTGCCGGATGTTGACCCGGACAATATTCACGGCGCGTGGCCAAAAGAGAAATTTGGGTTAGTTTTTAACCGCAAGGCGAAGGCGTGAAAGATGCTTAAAAAATAGAATAAAAAGAGGGTATGAGACACGGTTGTTTTTTTGTACTTTGGCCCATCGTATTAGAAATAAATCGCAGTATCAAATATGAAAAGTGTGCAACTTTGAAAAAAAAAAAGTAACAGCCAATACTCATTTTTTAGTCCAGCCCCCCATCGTCACTTGTACCAGAAACCCCCTCCCCCCCCGACGTCCCCTCGTCCTCGGCGGCGGTAGCCTCCCAGCGGCGCGCCCTCTGCGCTTTGGGGGATTTGAGGGGGGGGTGCCTTTTGGCGCGGGGCTTGTCGAAGCCGTAGAGCTTCATGACCTTACAAAAAGTCTCTAAATCGATTTCGTCTTCATTCATTAACTGCACCCCCTCGCGGAACATTTTCATCACCTTGGGGGGGGGGGGGGGGGGGGGCCTTAGGGCTAAAAAGAATAAAAAAA
>JAIYDP010000363.1 GCA_027487435.1 Verrucomicrobiaceae bacterium
CCTACGACTGGTGGGATGAGTGTGACGATATTTGGGAGTTCTTTTGCTGTGTTTGACATGAGTGTTGGAGTACGTGTTGGGGGGACGAGTTGTGAGAGTAGTGTTTGGGTTTCGGATTCCTCAGTCGTTTGCAAGTCCTCCGCAGGTTCGAGTTCTCTCAAAACTGTAGTTGCTACATTGTTGAATCGTCAATTTTCTGTATCTGGAGCGCTATCTTTCTATGCTCCTGTGATTTTGAAAACGCTAAATATTGTTCCATCCACAGGAGCTGCACACGTGTCAGTGCAGGGTGCAGGTTTTGGGACGCTCGATTACACCATCAGAGTGAGAGTTGGGGGGACTTCTTGTGAGTCGACGCTGTGGGTTTCGGATTCTTCAACTTTATGTAAAGTTTCTGCGGGAGTGTTGAGGTCTCGCTCAGTTGTGGTCTCGTTGTCGAGGTTGATGGGCACTCATAGCGACGCGTTTTCTTATTCCGATGGGTTTGTAACCAACTTCCATCCTGAGAACCTACCGACCACTGGAGGCATTCCTATCACTGTGTTTGGCCTCGGTTATGGTGTCGTCGACTACACTGTGATTGTTAGAATTGGAAGCACTGCCTCGGCATATTCTGTGTGGACGTCGGACAGCTGCATTGCCTCTCGACTTCCAATTGGTGTTGGTGTGTCTCAAAGCGTTGTGCTATCCTCGGGAATACAAACCACGACAATATCGCGTGCATTTACTTACAGTCGACCAGAGTATCTTCGTGCAAGACCACCAAGTCCACCGTTGCCGGAGCCCGCTCCATTTCGCTTGATAACCATCACCGGATTCAGTGGATTTTCTCCGTTTGACTCATCTCCAGCTGCTCGATTCGGATTTACAGCTGCTGAATCGACTTCTTGGACATCTGACACGTCCTTGACGACTAGAGTCCCTCTCGGGTTCACCATTTTCGGCTCGGATCACCTTAAAGTCGTTGCCATCACTGCTGCTGGCAACGTTGGCACGTTTGTTAGGTCGTATATCTTCCTGTCATTGAATGCCACCTCTATCGTTCCTGCAGTTGCACCAACCACCGGTGGCTACTCTCTGACTATCAATGGTAACGGATTCGGTACTTTTGATTTTACAATCCGTGCTTGGCTGGGACCTACGTCTTGTTCGGCAACTATATGGACGTCAGATTCAGGTATGCGATGTCGGGTTTTGCCAGGTTTGCAAATTCAGCAAAACCTGTACTTCCTCTCGTCGGAGGGGTACAACACAGCCACGCGCATGTTCAGTTACTCACTTCCTCTTGTCTCCTCTGTTCGGGGCAACTTCCCGTTTCCTGCAACTGGTGCGGTTGTCTTGACCCAGTTTGGCACACATTTTGGACTCTACGACTATTCGATTAGAATGCGAATGGGTACAACCGCATGCCAATCCTCAGTCTGGGTGTCCAATTCGGCAGTTATGTGCCGTGCTGCTCGTGGTGTTTCGGCCACACTCCCGATGATTCTGTCATTGGCAAACTCGCTTGTAACAGTATCAGATGCCGTGTCGTATCTGCCCCCCGTGGTTTCTTCCTTTTCTATCGTCAACAGTCCAAGTACTGGAAATCTGATCACCTTGTTTGGGGAGAGCTTCGGTTCATTTGATTCCACGATACGTGTTCGCGTCAGAACAACGGCATGCTCGGCATCTACTTGGGTATCTCAAACCTCAATCATTTGTAGGACTCCAGCTGGAAGTGGGATTTCGAATTCGCTCTTGGTATCAGTTGGACGCACAGTCGCTGCAGCAGGAGTGTTGTTCAGCTATGATTCTCCTATATTGACTCGCGTTGCGCCATTGCTTTCCGAACCTGGTACGACAGTGACCGTATTTGGTCGCAATTTTGGCACTGCAAACATGTCTCCCTCCATGCGCCTCATGGGCACAAGCTGCGAAAACTCTGTGTGGATGTCTGATAGCACAGTGCAGTGTAAGTTGGCTGGAGGAGTTGGGAAGGACTTGACTGTGGTGCTCTCCATTCAGAGAAATATTGGGACGCGAACGATTTCGTTTACATACAGACCCCCTTCTGTGTCGTCTTCCCTTGGAGCCAATTCTCCAACAGTTTCTACAGGTACAAGTATCACCCTTTTTGGAAGGTATTTTGGAATTTCCAGGTTTTCAGCAACTGCACGGATTGGATTCACGGCATGCCGCGCTTCCGTCTGGATCTCCGACTCCTCTTTAGTGTGCAGAATGGCCTCAGGTGTTGCAAGGTCTCTCGATGCCTTTGTGTCAACTGGCGTTCAAGTCGGAAAAGTCATTCGAGCAGCAAATTACATTGGCCCCTCAATTTCGAGCAGCCGACCCACCAATGGGCCCTCGGTTGGTGGGAACGTGTTCACCATCTTTGGTGGCAATTTCGGCTCCACTGACAACAGCATGATGGCTACACTGGGCCGTACTGCTTGTGCGTCTGCAGCGTGGACTTCAGACTCGTCTGTGGTGTGCCGTCCGCTTCCCAATGTGCCAGGGTCTGTTGGGGTAATTGTTTCTGTTGGTAACCAAATCACACCTTCCAACATTTTGTCATACCTCTACGACCAGCCTCCTCCGCGTTTGCATCAGCTTTGTGCGTTCTTACTCATCAGCCGTGATCCAAACAAATGTGACTTTCATGCTCAGTGGTGGTGGATTAGTTCAAGCAGGATTGTGGTCTCCGAGCGGAGGTATTTCTTCTTGTCCGCCTCTGACGCTTCAGGATTTGCATATGACATCCGGCAGACTCTGGCAACTCTCTCAGAGAATCTCGCTGGTACTGCTTCGTTGAGCGTATCTGATCCCTCCAGTGTACAGACGTTCGTTTGGGGACATTGTTGCAGTCCGCAACGACTTTTCTTCTCCAACTGGTTACACCGTTGTCAACGTCTCTGTTCCTGCTGGAATTGTGACGACTCGGAACTTGGTGATGAGTCCTGATATCGGTGCAAGGCAATATACAAAGCTTGCAGACGTTGATAATGGCTCCGGAAGGCTGTTCGTTGTTTCAACGGACGGGTCTGGCGTCATCTTGCACGAGCTGAGTCTTGCATCTGCAATCACTACTCATGTCGCCACTTTCGCAGGATATACCGTGACTGGGCCAGCCTCGATGTACTCGGCCACTGGGCTCTTCTTCATGATACTTGACCAGGATCTTGTTGGCGTCAGTGTCTTCAATGGCAGCACAGTATTCAAGTTCTCTGATGTATTGTTCTCCATGACGATCTCAATGACTCTCGACGATCGCACATTCGGCTCGACAACGGAGCTGTGGGGTCTTGCATTGCCATCTGTTGGTGTTGAAGTTGTATACAAGTTCACAACACGCACCAGCGTTTTCACTACCATTGGTCAGGCCGGTTGTGCGTCGTCGCTGTACTCGCTTGTGTTTGATCCTGCGAATAACGTTCTCTTTTCGTCGACTGCAAATGCGCTGAAGTTGATCACAGTCTCGGGGACTGTAACTTGCACGGAGTACACTGGGTTCCAAGGAATTGTTTGGTTAAAGAGTAAGTGCATCCAGTATGCATCTCATGGTTGCAGTGCCGTCAAAGTATGAGATCCAGTCCATCAACCCATCCAGTGTCCCACTCTCTGGCGACGCTGTCATCACTATCAATGGATGGGCTTTCGGCTTCACGGATTCTTCGCCATCTGCAAGGGTTGGTGCAACATTGTGCTTTTCGTCTACGTGGATTTCCAATGCTGCCATTGCCTGCCGGATCACTTCGATGCCGTCGTCTCCCCAATCCTCGGGCGAAACTGTCAGCGTAACTGTGGGCGGCTCCACAACTTCCCTTGTTTCCGCTGTCGTGTTCCAAGGTACATCGCTATCCAGTGATATCAGTTCTTATCTGCACAGAATTCGTCACCAGCGTCTCCCCTACCTCAACGTCCCCATCTGGCCGAACCGTTACTGTCACGGGCATTGCCTTTTCAAGCTCAACAACGTATTTGTGTAATGTTCAGTCGCTCTCCGCACCGACCGTTTCTGTCAATTCCACTGCTGCAACGGTCGTGTCGAGCACGACAATCTCATGCACTCTGCCCACTTGGCCGGGAACTCTTGTTCAAGGGGTGAATGCTGCGTTTTGGGTATTTTCTCCATTATCGCGTCTAGGAACAACGAACAACCTGCTTTCTTTCCCTGTCATTGGTATTTTCTAACATGTTGGCAAGCTGACTTTGCAGGTGTTCCATCGCAGCTTGTGATATCTGCGTACACTTTCAGTGCGTCAACGGGCGGTACATACAACATCAACAACTTCATTGTCGAAGTCCGTGCATCCTCTGGCGAAGTAATTCCCACGTACACCTCCGCCGTGTTCGTCATTCTCCTTCAGAGTGATGCTGCAACAGGCAGTTGCCTGACTGGGACTCCATCAATCAACGCGTCAGCTGGCGTTGCTGTTTTCAACTTGAAGATCTGCCAAGCAGGATCTGATTATTCCCTCCAAGTTGCATCTGGGAACCTTGTTGTCACCACGACAAGGTTTAACGTCCCTTAAGCCTGGCAACTATTCATGTTGATTCTTTCGAATAGCTGGGTTCATTTGTGTAAATTTAATCCCTTCAGTACAATATTTGTGAATACAAGCGCACATCATTCCGCGCCTCCGCGTATGCCGCACCGTCACACGGTTGAGGGTGTCAGGGTCACTGTGGCGTCGCAAATAAAGAATTCTCCACAAGCAATGGCCTCTTCCAAAAACGCCGATGGCGCCACATACAACACGAGGGTTGCTTCGATGGCACCGACATGATCGACGTTGAGGCCCTGCTAGCCTCTTCGTTCTTCTGCCATGTCCGCCCAGGCGGGGCTCTGCCCCTCTCCACTCTGAAATCAGGCACCAGTGCCCTTTGTACAAACCAAGCGAGCGTATGTTGTTGATGCCAACAGAACTGCTATTTGCGCTTCCTTACGAGGGATCAGGAAGACCCTTTTGAGGTGAGGGCTTCTGCGGACACAAAAGAAGCAAGGAGGCAAAGTGTCGCCTGTTCGTCCCAAATCAACCCTGGGCTGATGCTCCCCCACCCCTGTTGCTGCTATCGTCTTCCCCTTCGAGATGCGATGCAATTCGATTATTTTCCTGATTCTTTCACGACAAATCTCAAATCTGATGACCCTGTCGCAACGTCGGCAAGTCTCGCTGCAAGCAATTTTTTTTTTATTTTGGGGCCTGCGACCACTGCTGAGAACCCTCCAGGGTAAAGGTAAAAATGAATTGGCATCCTCAAGGGGTTCAGACAGTCAGTTCAAAGTCAACAGCAGCTCGCTGAATGCTGTCGGCTGAAGAAAACAAGGACCCCTAGCCATGCGCACCCTCGCGTAAGCTGTTTTGCTTGTGCGCATTCCGGTGAGACCTTATTTTTCGGCGCCATGCCAGGCAACCCAACCAAGGGCAATTTGCGAAATTTGGCGTCCCTTCGGCGAGGTAATGAATAGAAGCTAAGGTTGTTATCGTTCCCCATATGGCATTGAATCCGCCTGTGGACTCCTTTGGATCTCCCCATGCCGTTGCGGGAGAGATGTTCGTGCTTTCTCGTTCAAGTATAGAGATTGAGGCGAAAGTGTACAGCTCCGATCTGTGGTTGGCATGACAACCAAGATGTGGAGAAAAATATGAAGCGAAGGGCAAGCTGTACTTAACGACGCTTAGGCTCGTGTTTGTTGCTGACATCCGGGATGAGCGATTTCGATCTTATGATTTCCCGCTGTTTCTGATCCGGAGAGAGCGTTTTAACCAACCCATCTTTGGTTGTAACAACTTCGAAGCTGACTGCGATCCTGTGCGTCGCTCTCTGCTGTTCTCATCACCCAGCTTCCAGTAACTCCGGGCGTTACTCATTTCCATGTTTTTTCTCACATACAATGCTGACTCGCAGCTTTACTTTCGAAATGGAGGGTGTGGGACGTTCCTTGCTCTCATGGGTCACCTCCTTACGTTAGTTCGATCCACCGCAATACAGCAACCAGTTCAAGGTGCCGTTCCCTCCCAAGAATCCAACTTTGCAGATCAATCCTTCGCGACCGCTCTGTCGAGCGGGACCCTTGTCCGGCAAGCGTTTGTCGATCCGAACGACCCTTCTGTAATCTATATCGCCCAGCCTGCACCGTCAGCTCCGCCTATTTCTTGCACACAGTACTTTGCCAACGATTTCTCGAGAAATCCACCACCAGCACAAGCAGGGTATCAGCAAGTCCCCCCTGGGTATCAGCAAGCCGTCCCCCCTGGGTATCAACCTGCGAATCCTCCTGGGTATCAACAAGGACCGTATCAAACAGGACAACCTTCTGCCCCCCCATACCCCAAGTAAATTTGATTGTACTTGTTATGGCGGTCGTCAACCGTCAAGGAACTTAGCACATCCCTCACAAACTCTTTCTTTAGCCCCAACAGTCGGAATGTCTCGCCGTTGAGAACTGCAGGCATCGCAGAAAATCTTGCCGCAACAACGGCAGTGATGCTATGTAATCAACAAAGATAAAATGATCGCGAACCTTCCTACGCATGAGAGAGAAGTCTTTCGCGCAAGCAGCGCAGGCCTTGGCCGAGGAGTCATTTTCCCAACGATCTCTCGCGACAGGCAGCCCAACACCTTCGTCACCGCTAACGTCGAGGCAAGCGTTATCCAAGTCCCAAGAGCCTTCAGCGCCATACATTGATGGCACCGAGGAGAAGTTCTGTTACATCACAGGATTCAAACAGATGTGACTGAATTAATGCTTTGTGCCGTCTCTTCCTCAACTCGACGAATGTCTTCAATGGTCATGCCATACCACTCGTCGATCCAGCAGAATATCTGGCGATGAAAGAGGAGCAGGACGTCTCTCATTGCAATCTGAGACGTTAGCCACCTCGTAGAGCAGGAGACTTTGTGAATTAGCTTCTCCATCTGGTTTTGAATGCCTGCATACTTGAACTCCACCGTAACGAGCTTGTAGCAACACATGACGGGCTCGCAAGTGCCCTTTCACTTCAAAACGCCACCCACAGGTCATAGATTACCTGCCACCCCTTTAAAAGGGGACCTCGGCCTGCTTTTGTGGACTGGAAGGTCTCGGGAACCTCATCCAGCTTCACCTTCTTCGGGTCGACTTTGTCTGCAGAAATGTCGATGAAGTCAATTTTTCGATGCTTTAAGACATCGGCACTGCAATCCAGCGCCTCTAGCATTTAGTTGCGACAAACTGTCCGAAATACGTTTTCGGTTGTTCCCGCATCTGGCAAGTGCATTGTCTCGACGCTCATGCAGAATTTGTCGCCCATGTAGGGGCACTTTCGGTGAGAAAAGAAAGAGGGAATATACGCTGTAGACTGGAGCATTAGCTGTTGATTCACAGACGGACACCTGTCTTGGTGTGTGGAAACATGTTCCAAGATTTCTCGACCAGAATCAACGCCTTAGCAGGAAGAATCTTCTTCAGAATAGGAGGAATTTTGCTGGATGTAAGGATAATGCTGATGACATGAGCTACCTCGCCAAGTGCATTATCTTCTCCGTGTACTGACCTTGCTTGGCCGAGTCATCGACAAAAGGCTCGTTCTTCAATATTTGAACACCTTCCCCTCCGGAAGTTTCGTTTCGACTACTTTTTGCAACTGAATAAAGCATCCCGACCTGATACTGCCGCAATAAGACGAGAAAACAGCGACAACAACTGCCTCGAGGGACATTGGCATCACGAGCCGGCTAACATGTAAGAATTCTTTGCTGCTCGGATGGATCAGGGGCGAGAGAGGTTTATGAAATAATGCCAAGATGGGAGGAATATGGTGGAAAGGGAGCGGGAGTACTATTCCCGAATTTTCATAGTGCTTCTTGTGGTTTGTCGCTGTTACCGAACGGATAAAATTTGTTTGAGCTGGTTTAACAACATTCAATGCTACAGAGCTTGA
>JAIYDP010000434.1 GCA_027487435.1 Verrucomicrobiaceae bacterium
AATGGGCGACGATCGAGCATCTCGTGGAGCAACGTCGTGAGCGGTTTTTTGCGATACGAGATCTACGCCAAAAAACCTCAAACGGATCCGAAGAACAGCGTGAGCAGCTTCGTCGCAAAGCCATCCAAGAATCCCAACAAGAGGAGCGCAAAAACGGCCTAGAAGCGCAAGGCTGGTGGCTACGACGAATGCTTTCTTCGCCGAACCCTCTGCGCGAAAAAATGACGCTTTTTTGGCATGATCACTTCGCCACAAGCGTGCAAAAGGTCAAGGAACCGACCCTATTGGTGTTGCAAAATCAGTTATTTCGCGAGCATGCATTGGGTAATTTCAAATCGCTCACCCATGCGGTTGCTCGGGATACGGCGATGACTTTATACTTGGATACTCAGACATCGCGCAAAGGCAAACCAAACGAAAATTTTGCCCGCGAGTTGATGGAGCTTTTTACTCTAGGGCAGGGGAATTACACAGAGGAAGATATCCGCGAGTCAGCGAGGGCGTTTACTGGCTACATCTTGGACAGACGCACGGGCATGATCACTCACGACAAGCGGCAATGGGACGATGGCGAAAAGAAATTTCTTGGCAAAACCGGGAAATTCAACGGTGATGGCATCATCGATGTCATATTCCAACAACCCCAAGCAGCGCACTATTTGCCGATGAAATTGTGGGAGTTCTTCGCCTTTGAAAAACCACCTCAAGCTGCAATCGAGGCATTGGGAAAAACATTTTTCGACGCAAAATTCGAGATCAAACCTGTGCTGCGCGAGATTTTTGGTTCAAAGGCGTTTTTTTCGCCCGACTGCATGGCGAATCAAATCAAGAGTCCCATCCAGTTTTTGATTCAAAGCATAAAACAACTGGAAACCCCGATGGTTCCACCCGCTTACGCACTCTACGTGCAGAGTCAGCTTGGGCAAATCCTTTTCGCTCCGCCCAACGTTGCTGGCTGGGATTGGGGCAAGGCGTGGATCAATACCAATACACTGCTCACGCGCTACCAAATCTCTGGCTTCTTATGCAAGGGCAGCAATACTCCCGCTCCCGAGCAATCCATGGCCAAAGTCAAAGGTTTTTCTCCTGGAAATATCCTGCGCGCCATGGGGGCCGTATGGTCGGGTCCCAATTACGATCAGCTTGTGCCACGTGAACTCCGCAACGACATCCCAAGCATGGTCGATTCTCTCATTGATCGCTTTTTTTTTTTTTTTTTTGCAGAGAAAGTCCGGGAGAGCTTCATTGCCTATGCCAACGAGAAAAAAGGTGCGATCTTCACCAATCAGGAAGTCGCCGAACTCGTTCACTTGATGATGAGCACACCGCATTACCAACTTTGCTGATTCTTTCCTAAATTCTTCCAACCCTAAAAAACATTTTTCCTATGATGAAAACCAGACGTGATTTCCTTCGTTCTACACTCCTCGGTGCCTCCGCAAGCTGGACTGTTCCAGGGTTTGTGAATCATACCTTCGCCGCGCTTGATGAAGCAACCCGTGACTCGGCAGTGCAAATTGCAACGGGAAAGGACTCGCCGATTCTTGTCGTCATCCAACTCGCGGGTGGCAATGATGGGCTAAATACTCTTGTGCCATTTACTGATGATGCCTACCACAACGCCCGCAGTAAGATTGGCAAGAAAGAGAAAGACATCATCCGCCTCAGCGATAACATCGGTCTGAACGCGAGTATGCCATTTCTTGGCTCGCTTTACCAAGAAGGTCAGCTTGCTTGCGTGCAAGGCGTCGGCTATCCGAATCCAAATCGCTCTCACTTCGTCTCAACATCCATTTGGGAAACCGCTGACCCGGCGACTCGTTCGAACACGGGCTGGATCGGGCGCTACTTTGACAATGCTTGTTCCGGTGCTGATCCAACTGTCGGCATCAGCTTCAATAAGACCCAACCCGAGTCTTTTGGTGCTTTGAAAAATTCTGGCATTTGTCTTTCCTCACCCGAACTTTATCGCTGGATCCACGGCGGCGGCGAGAAGGTGCAGGCCGAAGAGTTCTTCAGCCAACTCAACAGCCCCGATGCCGATGGTGAAGACAATTCACCCAGCGATGGCGCAAGCATCGGCATGAGTGCGGGAGGTCGCCCTGGCATCGTTCAAGGCGAAAGCAATCTCGCTTTTCTTGAGCGTATTTCTATGGATGCCCGCGTCTCGTCGTCGAAAATTTTGGAAATCGCGGCTCGTCATAAAACCAATGTCACCTACGATGGCTCGCCTCTTTCCCGCAGTCTCAATCTTGTTTCACGGATGATTGCAGGTGGTCTGCCGACGCGGATTTTTTATGTATCGCATGGCGGCTTTGATACTCATAACAACCAAGCCAATTCGCATGATCGACTCCTCGGTCAACTCGATGGCGCGCTGAAGTCCTTCATGAAGGACATCAAAGCCCAAGGCAACCAAGACCGCGTCTCGGTGATGACATTTTCTGAATTTGGTCGTCGTGTTTCTGAGAACGCCAGCGGCGGCACCGACCACGGTCAAGGCAGTTGCATGTTCGTCGCAGGAGCACCAATCAAAGGTGGACTTTATGGGAAATACCCGAGCCTCACGGATCTGGCGCAAGGCGATTTAAAATTCACCACCGATTTCCGCAGTGTCTATGCTACTTTGCTGGATGGATTTCTCAAAACGCCCTCTCAGTCCGTTCTTCAGGGGAAATATCCAGGCCTTGGATTCATGGCATAAAGCATCCTTTGTAAACTTTAGCCCCAAGTTCTGAAAAGCCTTGCGAGGCGAATGGCGGCGTTCTACGGCGGATTTCGGGATCTGATCAACAATGCGCACCCCGAGCAACGACAAAATCTAGCTTGCAGATCGCTTGCGAGTGGCGCATTGTCTCCGAGCCCACTGATTTTTCTAAAAATGAAATTCAGGTAACCATCCAATGTTTAAGCAAGAAATGAGAATCATTGTCACTATCCGAGATCTAACCCAAGCGATTCAATATCTGCACCGACAAATATTTTTGCCATTTATTCTGCTCTTCGGGCTAGGTATATTCCTCGCCTCTGGTCAAACAACCATCTTCTCCGACGATTTCAGCGGTGGAACGGGCGATCTTCACTCGGTTGCTCCCGATATTCGACCAAGCACCACACAAACTTGGACTGCTTCGCCCATCTTCAATGCTAACGGTTCGGTTGACCGTCCGGCCACCAACGCCCAAGGCAGCATGACCTTGCCGTTTGTTCCATCCAATGGCTTTATTTACACACTCGATGCATCGTTTTCCGGAGTAACCGGCGGCACAAGTTGGTTCGGTCTGGGCTTCGCCAACGGCCAGTCTGCCACTGCTACGACGAACGATCGTTTCCTCGGTACCGCAGTTTCTGGCACCACATGGATGTTATTTCGCGGCGCTACACCTGCTCCCCTCACCACCAACGGCAACAAAATCCAACTCGGACTCTCCAATAGCAATCCGTCAGACTGGCTGGATTCGGCTCTGGGTGATCTCGAAGGCGGCGCGATCGATATGCGCATCGTGCTCGATACCATAGCTGGCACTGGTGCATGGACTGCCACATGGTATGCCAAACTGCCGTCCGCTGGCAGCTATACAATGGTCGGTGCCACGATGACGGTTCCGCATGCGGCCTCCAATTTTACCTCAGTCGGCATCGCGGCTTCTAACTCCAGTACTACCGGCACTGGCACCGGCGGTATCATTGAGAGTTTCTCCCTGACCTCCCTCGCTCCGCCCCCGACTACACTCATCCACCACTGGAAGCTCGATGGAGATGCCACCGACTCTGTGGGGACTGCAAATGGAACCGCGCAAGGTGGTGCAAGCTACGCCACAGGTCGCTTTGGTCAAGCAGTGAGTCTCGATGGCGTGAACGACTTCATTTCCACAGCAAAAGCCGGAAACGCTGTTATTCCTGATACCAATTACACACTTATGGCATGGGTCTTCTGGGACGGCGCGAATGGCAATCGCGGCTACATCGCCGGTGGACAAAACTCAGGAACCAATGGTGAGACATTTACCATGGGTAAGGCGGCCAATGGCAGTGACCGCATCCTTTTCCTCAACCTACTGCCTAATGGCGGCCAAGGTAACTCGATTGTCGAATCCCCAGCGGCTTCAATCTCCACGGGCACTTGGCACCACGTTGCCTACACGGTGCATAGCACCAATGGAACGACTCTTTATCTCGACGGATCAGCAGTGGGCACCAATACTACCCGCAATACCCATACTTCCGCGAGCACCGTTTTTAACATCGGCAACAACCCACAAACGGGGGCACCGAACCCCTTCGATGGATTGATCGACGAAGTGGCGGTTTTCAGCAATGTGCTCAACACCACGCAGATCAACAACGCGCGCAATTCTGGCGCACAAAACTACAATACCGGTGATTCCATGCCCCCAAGCATCGTCGCCACGATGCCGGATAGCAATCTCGTTGCCTATCCCGGCACCAATCTCATGGCTACTTTTAGTGAAAATATCGTTGTAAAACATGGCGGCACCATATCGATTCGCAACCTCGATGACCCATCGGGCTTATCCAACATTCTTATCACCCTCCTTGATCCTCGGGTTAGCATTTCTGGTCGAAATCTCGTCATTGATCCTGCTGTCAACCTGCCCTTTGGCACCCGTTTTGCCGTGAGAATTAGTGCCAACGCCATCGAGGATGCGGTCAGCCCACCAAACGTCTTTGCCGGCATCGCCAATGACACCACCTGGAACTTTACCACCGCTGCGCAGGATCTTACGGCACCGACGATCACCCTCAGGTCTCCACTGGATCATGCCACCAACGTCTCACTTACCAGCAACATTATCGCCACCTTCGATGACAACATTGTTGCTGGTAACGGCGACATCACCCTCAAAGATCTCGATGATGGCAGTTCCACGCAGGTCATCGCCGTTACCGATGCCGCACAGGTAACCATCAATGGCAAGGTTCTCACCATTGACCCGAACATACCGTTGGCGGCGGGTAAAAATTACTCCGTGCAGATTGCTGCCGGAGCGGTAAAGAATTTTAGTGATATCGACTTCGCGGGGATTTCATCAAACGATGTGACGACCTGGAATTTTCAAACACCTTTCAGTCGTCCGAACGTCATTTTCATGCTCGCCGACGACCAATCTTGGTATGACTACAGTTTCATGCGTCGTGCCAACGTGGAGCAATCGGCCATCAATATGAAAACCAGGTCAAATACGGACATTCCCCAGTTCGCCAAGACTCCCGCCATCGACCGACTCGCTGACGAAGGGCTGGCTTTCATTCACGGCTATACTGCTCCTGTTTGCCGACCGACCCTCATGTCCATCATTACGGGAGCCCACCTCCATCAGCACTGGATCGTTGGCAACGACCTCGTTAGCGCACGCGGCCAGGGCCAAGCCGCCCGTATCGACGACACTCCTCTTGAGAATCGTATCCTCGCCTTCAATCCGCTCACCCGCACTCTCGCTAGCCAAAGAGGATACACCAGCTTCCAGACAGGAAAATGGTGGGAAGGCGACTTCGCATTCGGCGGTTTCACCCAAGGCGATACTCGGGATAGCACAGCTCTTACAACCAGGCCTGCGCAATGGAATGGAAGCGCTCCCAGCTACATTCGCGCCAGACAGGGCGACTGGGGACTCATGACCGGCCGGGTTGACTATGTGAATGGTGTCGCCGCGCCCGCTCATCCCATTCCCTACGCGAATACTGTCAAGACTGCGACGGATTTCATCGACACCCAAGTCACAGCCAATCAGCCATTTTTCCTCTGGTATGCACCCTATCTCCCTCACGATCCGTTCGATCCACCCGCAGGTCTTAGAGATCAATACACCGCGCTTGGCCTTAACAGCAACGACGCAAATTTCTACGCAAATATCGAGCGGCTTGACGGCGGTGTGGATGCGATTCTCGACCATCTCGACAACAAAGGCATCGCGGATAACACCATCATCATGTTCATTTGTGATAACGGACGTCAGTTCAATACTCCCAATACGGATGGAAAAACCTCGCCATACGATAGTGGAGCCCGCACCCCGATCATCGTCCGCTGGCCAGACCGCATCAAGCCAGGCGGTAGCATCGAGCCGCAAATCATCCGCACCCCTGTCCACATGGTGGATATGGCACCGACCATCCATCGCGCACTCGGTTTGC
>JAIYDP010000501.1 GCA_027487435.1 Verrucomicrobiaceae bacterium
CACAAGCCTGACGGTCGTGGTTGGACGGGGGTCTGAGTTTCGAATGGAAGGGGGGGGGGGAAGTCGGGTGGAGGGAGGGGGAGGGCTGATTGTGCGGGGGGGTGGGGGGAGTATGTTTTCTGTTGTGCGGGTGGTGTTTGAGAACGTGTCGCTGACTTTGGATGGGGTTGTGTCTGGGATTGTTGACTCTGTGGACGTGGGGGAGGGGGGTGTGGTTGTTATGAGCAGCTCTGTGTCGATGGTGGGATGCTCTGTGGTGCGGTCGACGGCGTCGGGTGTTTTTGTGTCTGACAGCTCTTTGGCGATGAGGGGGTGCGTTGTGTCGGGGGCGCAGCGCTCTGGGATTGTCGTCGTGGGGGGCAGCTCCGTTTCGCTCGACAGCAGCGTCGTGGCTAACAACACAGGGGTCGCGGGGGGGGGGTTTCATGTGTCTCGAGGTGCTGTACACATTTTTGGGACCAGCTTTGTTGCCCACAATGTGGCTTTGTCTCAGGGTGGTGGGTTTTTTGTCAATGGTGGCACTGTTGTTGCAATTGGATTGATTGTGGAAAGCAACGCAGCGCCATCCGGAAGTGGAATGTCAGTTATGAGAGGAATTGTAAATCTGAATGGGTCCACTGTGCGGGGAGGAGTGGCTAGAGCAGGCGTTATCCGTGTGATTGAGTCAAGTGCAGTGGAATCTTCTTCAGGTATCCTGGTGGGCGGAGGTGTCGTCAGTCTGTGTGGGTCAAGTGTCGTCGAGGCTAATCAGGGGGTGGGATTGCGCGTAAGTGGAGGTGTTGTTGGAATGAATGAGTCTTGTATTGTTCGAGGTAATTTGGGAGGTGGGTTGGTTATCATTGGAGGCTATGTGAGTGTGGGTGGGTCAAGTGTTGTTGCATCCAATGCAGCAAGTCAGGGTGGGGGCATTGCCGTTTCAGACGGAACCTTTGTTCTTTCTGGGTCTGCAGTAGTCGCCAACAACACAGCGTCTATATGCGGAGGAGGTTTGTATAGTGATGGTGGACAAGTCGTGATAATATCTTCCCTAATCGTCAACAACAATGCCAGCTCAGGAGGTGGAATATGTCACTCAAGGGGAAGTGCACATTTGAATTTCTCAACCATAAGTGAAAACACAGCCAGCTTCGGTGGAGGACTCTACGCAGAGTCCGGATTTGTTATCATGACAGGTGCTTGCCTTGTGAACAACACGGCAAGAGATAATGGTGGCGGAATCTTCGTTCAGGCTGGCACTGTCATTATCAGTGAATCGAGTAGGGTGAGCGGCAATATCGCAGGCAGACACGGCGGGGGAGTTGCAGTGAACAATGGAGCCTTCTTGATTTTGGATCAAGCCACGTTTGAGAGAAACTCGGCAAGATTTTGGAGTGGAGGCGCAGTCTTTATGCAGGGTGGCATCGTTGTTGTGACTGGGCTCAGTGCAATCAAGAATAATGTTGCATTTGACGGAGCAGGATTTTATGTTGGAGGTGGAGATTTGGTGTTGAACGGTCCTGTCACTGTTAGCTCCAACACTGCCGAGGGCAATGGGGCTGGGTTCTTTATTGATGGAGGCTCAGTCGCAGTGAACGGGTCCAGTGTGGAAAACAATACTGCACGATACGTGGGGGCAGGAATTGCTGTCTATTACGGAAGCGACTTCACTATTATTCGATCGAGAATCTTGTTAAATGTGGCCAGCTCATCCTCTGCAGCTGGAGGGGGTCTGCACATCAACGGGGGCTCAGTTTTTGTGATCGAATCCATTGTCGAAGCGAACGCGGCTGGCCGGGGGGGGGGCATTTCCTTGGTGACAGGTTCTGTATTCATACAGTCAACTCGTGTGGTTCGAAATAATTCCACCATAAGCGGTGGAGGGATTCATGTTGGAAACGGATTTGTTCGAATAGAAAATTCGATGATTGAGGGAAACTATGCATTTGCCAATGGAGGAGGTCTCGACGTTCAGGCCGGCAACGTGAGTTTGCTTGCAGTGTCTGTGCGATTTAATACGGCTACCACTCACGGGGGTGCGTTCCACATTGCACTGGGGAACGTTTCGTTGGACAGATGCACGTTGAGCAACAATAGAGCGATGCAATTGGGCGGAGGTTGTCATTTAAGGGCCGGAAGGTTTTCTCTGACGGGTTTCAGTGTGTTAGGCTACAATGCCGCTTCCGAGGGAGCGGGAATCTTTCTTCGAGAAAATGGAAACGTTAGCATCAGTGGTGCAAGCGTGTTGTTGGGTAATGAAGCAACGTCTGGAGGCAGTCTTGTGGCGATCAATGGCAGTGTCCTCGTAGCGCAATCGAGTGTTCTGAGAGACCTTGTATCCATCACTGGGGCTACTTTGCAAGCCTTTTCGTTGTCTGAGATAAGAAACCTCACGCTTTCATCTGCGATTTTTCTTTGCGCTCAGTGCAGCATCAAATCCGGAATTCTTCTTCAAGGCACCTCAAATGCGTCCATCTACGGCGGCCTCGTCGCCCGCCTCGACGCTCGGGGCCTGAGCCGCGTTCGGCTGTCCGGGTCGCTTGTTCGGGCGCTGTACCTTGAGTCGCCCCACTACGCCGCCATCAACTCGATTGTGGGGGAGTCGTTTTGCAACGGGTCGGCGTGTGGGGTTGTGAGTCGGGATGAGGGGGTGTTGGAGTGGACGGAGGTGGG
>JAIYDP010000019.1 GCA_027487435.1 Verrucomicrobiaceae bacterium
ACTCAGACAGTCCACGAGCCTACTCAGACAGTCCACGAGCCTACTCAGACAGTCCACGAGCCTACTCAGACAGTCCACAAGCCTACTCAGACAGTCCACAAGCCTACTCAGACAATCCACGAGCCTACTCAGACAGTCCACAAGCCTACTCAGACAGTACACAAGCCTACTCAGACAGTTCACGAGCCTACTCAGACAGTTCACAAGCCTACTCAGACTCATTTTGAGCAAGGTTTGTGTCAAATACGCGCAATGTTTTCACCAATGTGACAAAAGTTTCACACAAATACAGCAACAGACTTCAAAAAGTGACTTATTCTTCTCCATAAATGGTGTAGTAGTAGCACATGTATTCCATGTGCATTGCAGAATGACATTACGAATGGGCCTCCTGACGTTCGTTTGCAAAGGCTTACCGGGGCGATTGTGAGACCTTACCAGGGGGATTGCGAACCCTTAGCGGTCAATTGCGAGAGCTTACAGGTCAATTGCGGGACCTTACCGGGCGATTGCTAGACCTTACCGGGCGATTGCTAGACCTTACCGGGCGATTGCTAGACCTTAGCAGGCGATTGCGGGAGCCGACCGGGCAATTGCTTGAGGTGATTTGCTTGCTGGGAAGAAAATCACTTCACGGCGGCGGCGAGTTTCTCGGCGATTTCGGCGAGGGTCTTGGGCCAGGCATCGATGGTGAGGGCTTTGGCGCCGGGGATGTTCGGAGCTGTGATGCCGGGAACAACGGCGGCGGTGGGCTGCACGTGAAGGAAGGGCACTTCGGCTTGGCCGTAGGTGGCGGGGAGGCTTTTGGCGTAAATTTCCAACTCGGCGGCGTAGTCGGCGGGGTTTTCGCCGATGCCGGCTTGCGAGGGAATCCAGATGACACCGGAGACGGCCATGGGGGTCAGGGGGCTGACGTTCCAATTGTAGGCGTAGGTGGGGATTTTATCGACGGTGATGGCTTTGTTGCTTCCGGCATCGGGGAAGCCGGGGGCGACGGCGCGGAAGGTGGTGAAGTCGGCACCAGAGGCGGCGTGTTGTTGGCCGAGTTTGATGAATTCACCGACTTTTTCGAGGTGTTCGGCGACGGCTTTTTTCGAGATTTCCGATCCGGGGTATTGGAGAGAAACTTCGTTAATGCGGGCTTGGAAGGCGGGGGTTTTGACGTTTTTGATGCCGTGGTAGGATGTCCAGGCAAGTGGTGAGGAATATTGTCCTGCGGGTTGTCCCGTCTTTCCATCGCGTCCCGAGGACATGGTGATGAAACCTTGCGGAATGCCTTGGCGGGCGAGGGTTTTCGCGAAGTGGTAGGCAAAGGTGGTGACGCCTTGGTCAGGCTTGGAGTAGTCGGCAGTAGCCCAGTAAGAGAGGTATTTTCCACCGCCGGTCTCGAAGGAGCGTTTGCGTGGGACGTGGGTGGAGTTGCCAGCGGAGCGGCGTTTGAACTCGCGGACGAGGGGCATGGCGGCGGGCATCACCGCGTCTTTGGCTTTCTCGTTGTAGGGGGATTCGGTGATGATGAGTTGATGGGTGCCAGTGATGTACCAGACATCGCCGACGAGGATGTTGCTGACTTTTTTGCTAAAGCCGTTGGTGGTTTTGACTTCGAGGGTGATGGGTGTGGCGGAGGCTTTGAGGGCAGGGAACTCGACGGACCACTGGAGTAACTTGTTGGGCTGGACGGTTTTGGTGACGGAACCGAGGGTGACGGTGACGGTTTCGCCTACGTTGGCGTGGCCCCAGATGGGGATGGGTTTGTCGCGCTGGATGATGGCTCCGTCGCGGAAATATTCGGCGACTTGGAGGATGGGGAGGTTCGGGTCGGTGAAGCGGGCGTAGGCGGCTTTTTCCTGGGCGGCGCGGGTGGCGGCATCGACGAAGATGAGTTTTCCATCGATAGCACAAAACGGGGTGGCGGGGAGGCCGGCTTTGTTATAGAGGTTCGCGCCGAAGGGGACGGCGTTGTAGGCGTATTGCACGCCGATGGGTTGCGGGACGTTCGGGGAGGTGACTTCGACGGTGTCGCCTACGATTTTGGCTTCGGCTTCGTGCCATTTTTTATCGGAGCCGCAGAGGCGGAATTGGTTGAGTTTTTCGCCGGGGGTGGGTCTGGCCGGCTCGTAGTATTTTTCGGGATCTTTGAAGTCTTTGCCTGCGCCTTTGCTGGCGGTGATGAGTCCGCCGAAGAGACTTTCTTTTTCAAAGGAAACGAGGACGCGATTGCCTTCGACTTTGTAGCCGCTGTAAATCGGGCCGTTCGATGGGATATCTTTGCCGTATTGCGTGGCGAGAGCCCAGCGGGCCATGCGCTGGCCGGGGTGGAGTTTGTTGAAATAATGGATGCCGCCTGCGCCGTCGTTGTTGACATCGAACTGAACGACCATGCCAACGTTTTTGCGGTTTCGGGCGAAGAAGATGTGCTGGGATTGGCGGACTTCGGCGAGGCCGATTTCGTTGGGGTTGGGGACTTTGCCGTAGCTTTGGAGTTGGGTGAAGATGAAGGGCATTTCCGGCATGTTCCAGGCGGCGCGGTAGCCGTTGAGGAGGGCTTCCATGCGGGCGGCGTAGAGGATTCCATCGGATTCGTTGCTCTCGCCCTGGCACCAGAGTGTGCCGCGGATGCCGTAGGGGACGAGCGGGTGGATTTTGCCGTTGTAGAATTGCGACGGGCCACGCCACATGGAGGTGATGCCAGGGAGGTCGGGGCGTTTGGGAATCCAAGCGGCAGCGAGCGCGGCTTCACCAGCTTCAGCTTGCCATTTCGGGATTTCTTCGAGGTATTTTTGGAAGGCAGCTTGACCACGCGGGGTTATGATTTCGGCATCGTAAATGAGGTCGGCATCGGATTTGAGTTCGGGATGGGCTTTGATGGCATCGCCTTGGGTGAAAGCTTCGATGCGGGTGTTGCTGTGGGCGCTGAGCAGGATGCCGACGGGGACGCCGAGTTCTTTGTAGATATCGTAGGCGAAGGCGAGGGAGAGGGCGGAAAAGCCGGGGGCTTCAGCAGATTTTTTCCATCCTGCATCGGAAATGGCGCGGTCTTGGGGATAGACAGAGGATTCGGTGTTGATGTTGATTTCGCGGATGGGGATTTCCTTTTCGGACTTGGCGATGGTTTCGGCGAGGTCTTTGACCATGCTTTTGCTGGCCTCCCAGACCATGTTGGATTGGCCGGAGGAAAACCAGACTTCGCCGACGAGCACGCCGCCGAGGGTGAGGGTTTGGCCGCTGGAGGAGGTGACTTTGAATTCACGTTCTTCGGCGGAAGCTTTGAGCGGATCGAGCTTGAGCGTCCACTTGCCGTTTTTGGCGGTGGTGGTGGATTTTTCCTGGCCTGCGAAGGTGACAGTGATCTTGGTGTCTGGTTTATCGAAGCCCCAGACTGGCACGGGAGCCTCGCGCTGGAGGATCATGTTCTTCGTGAAGGGCGTGGCGAGCTCGAGTTTGGTTTCCGCTGGCTGGGCATTGCTGGGGATGATGCTGAGGAAAAGGAGCGCGGACGCGAGGTAGGAGAGATGTTTGAGCATGTTAGTAAGCATAGGAGTATTCAGGAGAGTGGTATGAGGTGAAGTGCTTGCCGCCCGTCGGGGATAAGAGTGGCATCGATATGAGTATCAAAAGTCGCGAGGCGCCCGCCGCGTTTCGCCGCAAGTGCGAGCAGGTAGAGATCGGTGAGATGCTTCGAGCTGGAAAGAGAGGGAAAAAGATAGGGATCCATCAGGGAAATGTCGTCTGGCCAGAATTGGTGACCGGGGCTGGCGAGTAGGCTGCGCAGTATCGTGCGGGCAGACGTAGGTGAATCCGTGCCGTAGTTGGCACCGGGACGACCAAGAATGCGGAGCGCGGCGTTTTCCGTGAGTGGACATGTCGCCCAGCCATCAATCATGGCAGTTGGAAAGAAAAGTTGCGCAGCGTGATTATGGATGTGACCAGCATCCACCAGTGCGATGAGAACATTGACATCCAACAAGGTGATCATGATTGAGCGGGGTGCATTGCCTTTTGGAAATCTTCTTCTTCCATCTCATCCTGCACGGCGCGAATCGTCTCCCATGTGACGGGCGCAGAGCCGGGCTGTTTTTTGATTACGAGAAAGCCCAAGGGCCCAACTTCCAACTTCTCCGGGTCAGGATTGCCCATCTCGGCAACAGGATGAATTTCACGGCGGAGAGCACTTTCCACAATGGCTTTGAGCGTGGTTTTGCGGCGAATGGCAACCATTTTGGCATCGCGTAAAAGGTCGTCGGGTAAATCGAGTGTGGTCTTCATATATGGGCGACAATATGGTTATACGGCAAATTGTCAAGCTTAGGGAAATATGACAGAATGAAGATGGAGAAGAAGGTTCGTTTTATGTGGAGCCAAAGGGGAAAAGCGGCGAATGAATCGCCGCAGTCAAAAGCTTCGCGGAACGGTGGGAAACCTAGGCCAAGAAGCGCTGGATGGCTCCCATTTGGTCGAGGCGGTTGCGTTGCATGACGAGGTCGAGGTCGCCGTAGTGCTTGATGGGATTGCCGTAGGCGTTGAGCAGGGTGGTGTACCAGTTGCTCAAGGTCTTGTGGCCTTCGGAGCCGTGGAATGGCAAGCGAATGTAACGTCCGGCAATGTCGAGGCGGGAGTTTTTTCCGGACATCACGACCATTGGAGCCTCGGTGTCGGGGCTGTGGTGGCCGGCACCCGTCTCGGGCAAGTAGATGATGGTCGTGTTATCAAACATCGTACCGTTGCCCTCGGGAATCGCTTTGAGCTTGGTGACAAGGGTCTCGACTTGTTTCATGTGGTATGTTTGCATCACACTCCGGATGCGATCCGAAGAAGGCCCCATGCCGTGACCCACTGCATGAATACTGGTTTTTTCCTCATTCTCAGGCAGCGTATCGATCTTTGTTTCGAGGTCGTCGATGGTATAGGTGACCACGTTGGTGAGACCTGTTGCCAGAGCGGCGACGATGACATCGGTGAAAGCGGCTTGTTTTTGCGGCATCGTTGCGTCTAGACCACCGTCGGCGTGGACGGGGTCAATTTTGGGAAGGTGCATTTTGATCAAATCACCAATGGCGGCGACCTTTGTATTGCGTTCGCGGATGGATTGTAGGGAATCGACCTGATCACTAATTTTCATGCGCTCTTCGCCGTTCAGGCTGGAAAGTCGGCGGGATTCCTGGTCGTAAAGGTAGTTGAGTAGCGAGCTATCGGAGGCCACGGCCTCGGTATTGGTGACGGTTTTGAAGAGTTCGTTATAGGCCGTCATGGGATCGGCATAGCAGTAGTTGCGCTGTTGTGGGGCGGGTGCGGACATACCGGATACAATGCCGCCGCCCGTACCGTTTACCGAAGCGAGTGACATTTCTACATGGCCGTAGGGGGATGGGAAAAGTTTCGCGAGTTCAAAGTCCACCGTGGCGCGTTTGATATTACTGAGGATATTGCGTCCCGCTTTGAAGGAGCCAAGGCAGCCGGAGTAGGAGTAATGACCGCCGCCTGAAGTGCACATCGAAATGCCGTGGAGGATCGTCATGTGTTCTTTGTAGGGATCTAACGCTTTGAGCCAATCGGGGAGTTCGTGTTTGTCCAGATCCAGATCGAATGCCACTTTCTTATCGTGTTTGGTTTTCTCTACTGAGGAGAAAGATTTGAGTCCAAATTGTTCGGGCAGGTTGCCGTTCGATTTGCGGATAAAAACGAAGCGGTGCGGGAAACCGTTCGTCATTACTGGTGCGAGTTGCGGGGCTGGTGCGGCAAGCAGGTTATTGAATGAGGGAGCGAGCGCGTAGGCCGTAGTGCCCAATGCGGTTTTTTTGAAAAATTCTCTACGATTGATGATCATAATTAGTTTTTAGTTATTGGTTTACGGAAGATGAAGGAGTCGGAAGTGAGAAGGGAAACGATGACTTCGTCAAAACTTCCCTCGCTCTTGAGGTAGGCTTTTTCGGCATCGATGAGGGTTTTAGAATCGGAAAGATTTTCGTTGCGTCCCATGAAGAAACGGAAGGCATGGCGGATGATGGACTGACGAGATTTATCGGATTTCGCAAGGCGGTCGATCAGGTCAAAGGCGTCTTTCACCTCGCCGTCAAGTTTCGGGTCGCCCGTGCCTACAAGCGTTCCTTTCGGATTCACCGGCAGGGTCTTGTAAACCGGCAGCGACGCACCGAAGATCAATTCATTGGCTGGGGCGTGTATTGAAGGTGCAGGTTTGATTAAATTGTCCGCATGTTCGAGGTTTTCCTGAGTGCGGAATCTACCGAAGTCGTCATAGATTTCAAAAGGGAAACCAAGCGGATCCATTTTCTGGTGG
Organism: Verrucomicrobiaceae bacterium; assembly: GCA_027487435.1. Lineage (GTDB taxonomy): Bacteria > Verrucomicrobiota > Verrucomicrobiia > Verrucomicrobiales > Akkermansiaceae > UBA956. The sequence continues at coordinate 6,296 of JAIYDP010000019.1, forward strand.
CAACGCCAGCAGGCTTGGGCACCCGTCTTGATTTCCATGCGCTGACGCATCGTCTTCGTGTGATCAGGATCAATGACGGCATCGACCGTGATGGGGACATCGGGGATGGAGCCAGCGAGGAGTTTTTCCTGCACCCATTTCCCGCGGTGGATTGGGTCGCTTTCGAGATTCTGGGAATGCGCGATCAGCCAAGCCGGATGGGTAAGGATGCCCTTGCGATTGGGGATTTTCGCGGGCTGCTGTGCGGGGAAATCCCAGGTACGGAAATCGATATTCCAATACGTGGAGACCTGCTGGCCGCGCATCTGCTGACCAGTTCGACCGAGCACTGGGCCACCATGCCAGAAGCCGTAGGCAGCAAACATGAACGGCACCGCGTTCTTCTGTCCTGCGCCGAATTGAAATTGAGCGGTTTTCATGAAAGCTTTGATCATATCGAGTGTTTTCTTCGGGTCTTTCGGATTGAAATCCCTGATCTCCTTTACGCCTTTGGTCTTCATGAACTCCGCGTGAGCGATGAGGTCTTCCGGCTTCAAATTTTTCCAATCGATTTTTTTGAAGTATTCGTAGGTGTCCTTGTAGGTTTGGGAAGCGGCCTGCATGGATGCATTGTCGCCGTTGTGGTAAACGTAAAACTTATCGGTGGTCAGCAATTCCTCAAAGACACGCTTGTCCTTTTCAAGGATGTATTCCACCAGCATGTCCGCTTCATCGACTGCTCGGCTGACAGTGGCTTCATGAGATCCCGCGCCGAAGCGGACGTCGTCTTTGAAAACTTTCATCGCCTTGGGATAGCCGAAGAAGTCGCGGAAGAAACGCAGCTTGCGGATCGGTTGATTGGTGACGCAGGCATTGAGGTTCAAGGCCTGCGAAGTCTCGTCGATGATCGTCCACTTGTCGCGGCGAGCGAGCATGCGGCGAATTTCCCGCTCGTAATCCTCGCGGGTGTTGAGGCGACCTTCCGAAGCGGCTTTCACCAACTCCGCGTCAGGACTGGAATCTGTTAGCGCATAAGCCAAGGCGTAACTGGCATCACGAGGTGACATCATGCGTCGGCCATACTCATCCGCTGTGCCAGTGCCAAACTCATGCCGATAAGCAAACTCCGTGCTGAGAATCAGAGACTCGATGAGTTTGGTGATCGCCTGCTGGGGTTCCAATTTTTCTCTGTAAAGCTTGAGCAGCTCCACATTCTCGACGATTTCTACATCCCTTGGCTTGCGTTCGAAGGCTTTATCGTAAAGGCTGATGATCATTTGCTCGACGAGATCGGTTTTGAAGCCACCAGCGGCTTCACGCTCGGCGAGGAAACCGGCATCCCAGTCTGTCATGCATTTCTCAATAATCTGCGCGTAGGTATCTCCGGCTTTGCGGTGTTTCTTGATGGTTGCGGTAATCACAGCCATCTCCGACTCACTGCGCGGGGCGAATTTTGGCGCATCGTATCTTCCGGTTTTGACAATTTTGCTGTAGATCGATGCGAAATCCCAGGTCGCATAGAACACTTTCATAATGCTGATGCGATTTTTGATGCGATTGTCAGTGACACCCTCCATGACCCAGTCGCGTTCGCACTTGAGAATGATCTCATTGTAGCCATCAAGGGTGGACTGCGCGTACGTCTCGTGGAGAAATCCTGCCGCTGGAGGAATGACGACTACCTCAAAGATATCACCATCGTGAGCAGCGATTCCACGATAGATCGCTTCGGTATCGATGGTGTCCATACGGGGAATAAGGCCGAGATTGGACTCTCGTTTGTTCGGCTTGCCAGCGCGTGTCGGAGGGCCAGGATAAGCGACCTCGATCCGCTTCACCTTGGGCAAAAGCGACTCATGCTTATCCTTGTATATGTCCTTGAGCATGTGCTCCATGTATCCGTAGGTATTGAGGAATTGCGCGCGCTCCTTGAGGATTTTCCGATGCTCAAACTCGGTTTTCATGAGCTCGTACATCGCTGGGTATTGAGCCTTCATCATTTCCTCGGAGGTCATGTGTTCCGCGACGCGCTTGGCATTGCCAACCATGGTCAGAAGATGACCTGTGGTGAGGCGATCCATATCGAAATAGCGCACACCGACTTTTTCCGGCAGCAGGAAGGGATTGGTAATGGTCCTGCGAAATTTGTTGCCTTGTTCAGCTTTCGGGCTCCAGTGAATACCGCTATCGCCCGCGACTGGAAAATTTTTACCATAGATGTTTCGTGCGGGCTGGTAGTTCAGTAGACGATTCACTTTTTCAGTGAAAATATACTCGCTCTCCAGCCAGCGTCGGTCAGGGGTGGATGCGGGAAGTTTGGCATGCTTCCCAGAGAAAAGTTCTTCGTGTTTTACGACGTTACCGTATTCGGAACGGCGGAGTTTTTCGGCCAGTGCAGCGGCGGCATCGCCTGATACCTGACTTTCAAGCCATTGGATCAGGATTTTTCGCTCGGCCTCGGTCGGCTGCTTCTCATCTTCCGGAGGCATCTCCTCTCGAAGCACCGCTTCGTTGGCGTCGCCGAACAGCGTTTTCAAATCAACCGGATCGATCGCATCCAATTGATTCAAGCGCACATCACCCTTCTGCTTCTTGTCACCGTGACAAGAGTAGCAGTACGACTCCATGATCTGCATCGCATTGTCTTTGAGGACGGTGGGATCCATTTCAGGCAAGGAAGTGTTCGCAGGCAGGGAAATCAACTGATTCGTCTGTGCTTGAACAAAGCCGAGCGCTACACAAGAAGCGAGGGCGATTGATGTAGCTAGGGAGGTCATCATTTTGTGAAAAAATAACGACACAACTGAGGATTTCTATCACTCATAGACGAATAAAATGATATTTCTGGCTAAATTACTGATCCTATTCCCCCCCTAGTTTTCAATGATTTTCATAGCCAATTAAGCGTAGTATCGGAAATTGAAGCATTGCCAATTTGACACATACATTGATTCTTCAAGAAAAGATTCCATTTACATGCTTGGGACTTGCATCAACATGCGAGAACCTTCCACTTACGCTAGGAAGCGTTTGATGGGGCCCATTTGGTCGAGGCGATTGCGCTGCATGGTCATGTCGAGATCGCCGTAGTGTTTGATCGGGTTGCCGTAGGCGTTGAGGAGGGTGGTGTACCAGTTGCTTAGGGTCTTGTGGCCTTCGGTGCCGTGGAATGGCAGACGGATGTAGCGACCCGCTAGGTCGAGTTTGGATTTTTTCCCGCTCATGATGATCATGGGAGCCTCGGTGTCGGGGCTGTGGTGGCCGGCTCCGGTCTCGGGCATGTAGATGATGGTGGTGTTGTCAAACATGATGCCGCTGCCTTCGGGGATCGCCTTGAGCTTGGTGATCATGGTGTCGATCTGCTTCATGTGATGGGCCTGCATGGCTTCGCGCATGGCGAGGGCACTGCTATCGGCGGCGTGGCCGATGGCGTGGATGCTGGTTTTGGTTTCGTTTTCGGGAAGAGTTGCGATGTCTGTTCCGAGGTCGTCGATGGTGTAGGTGACGACGTTGGTCAGACCCGAGGCGAGGGCGGCGATGATGATATCGGTGTAAGCCGACTGCTTCTGAAGTAGGGTGGCATCACCGCCGCCGTTTTCATGAATGGGATCCATCTTGGGGAGATGTTTTTTGATGGTATCACCGAGGGTGGCGACTTTTTGGTTGCGCTCGCGGATGGATTCAAGGGCGCGGACTTGGTTGTCGATTTTGATGCGTTCCTCGCCATCGAGTTTCCCGAGGCGGGCGGATTCCTCATCGCGCAAGGAGTCGAGCAGAGAGTTATCAGTTTCGACAGCGCGTTGATTGGTGACAGATTTGAAAAGTTCGTTATAGGCCGTCATGGGATCGGCATAGCAGTAATTCCGCTGCTGTGGGCCAGGGGCAGAGTAGCCGGAGACGATGCCGGTGCGGAACTCGCGACCGTGGGGCACGGCGAGCGACATCTCGACGTGACCAAAGGGCGAAGGGAAAAGATTGGCGAGTTCGAAATCGACGGTGGCACGTTTGATGTTGCTGAGGATGTCGCGCCCCGCTTTGAAGGCACCCATGCAACCGGAGTAGGAGTAGTGACCGCCGCCGGAAACGGTCATAGAGATGCCATGAAGCATGGTCATGTGCTCCTTGTAGCGATCCAAACCGCGTAGCCAGGTGGGGAGTTCGTGTTTATCGAGATCGACCTCGAAGGCTTTCTTCTCGGTGTGCATTTTCTGCTGCTCCGAGGAGAAGGAGGGCAGGGTGAATTGTTCGCAAAGGTTGCCGTTCGACTTGCGGATGAAGATGAAACGGTGCGGAATGCCTCCGACAGCAGGTGCTGTGGCACCTGGGACAGATGCGGCCATCAGGTGATTGAAGGATGGAGACAAGGCAAGACCGAGGGTGCCGAGGCTGGTGGTTTTGAAGAATTCGCGACGATTGAAGTTCATGGCTTTGTATTTTTAGTTTTTGCTGGTGGTTTTTCTGTAAATGAAAGAATCGGAGGTGAGCAGGGAGACGATGAGTTCGTCGAAGCTGCCTTTGGAGTCAAGATACGCCTTTTCGGCATCGATGAGGGTCTTGGAATCGGAGAGATTCTCGTTGCGCCCCATGAAGAAGCGGAACGCGTGGCGAATGATGGATTGACGGGTTTTGGGGGATTTAGCTAGACGATCGATGAGGTCGAAACTGTCTTTCACCTCACCGTCGAGCTTGGGATCGCCTGTGCTATCGAGCACGCCTTTGGGATTGACCGGGAGGGATTTGTAAATCGGCAAATGGGCACCATACGTGAGCTCGGTGATCGGGGCATTATAGGCCGGAGCCTTTTTGATAAGGTTGTCAGGGTGCTCGATGAATTCCTCGATGCGGTAGCGTCCGAAGTCATCGAAGGTTTCAAAGGGGAACGCGAGTGGATCCATCAATTTATGACAACGCCAGCAATCCTGGGCGCCGGTTTTGATTTCCATGCGTTGGCGCATGGTTTTGGTGTGATCTGGAGGAATGACGGCATCAACGGTGATGGGGACATCGGGAATGCTACCGGCAAGGAGTTTTTCGCGCACCCATTTGCCGCGATGAACGGGATCCGTCTCAAGGTTTTTTGCATGGGCGATCAACCATGCGGGGTGGGTAAGCAGGCCTTTGCGGTTGGGAATTTTTGCGGGCTGGTGGGCGGGGTAGTCCCAGGTGCGCCAGTCGATGTTCCAATAGGAGGTGACCGATTCGCCGCGCATTTGCTGGCCCGTGCGACCGAGGATAGGACCGCCTGCCCAGAAACCATAGCCGACAAACATGAAAGGAACGGGGGTTGTCTGACCTGCGCCGAATTGGATCTCCGCAGTTTTCATGAATCGGATCAGGAGATCGCGGGTTTTTTTCTCATTGCCGGGGCGATACTCTTTCAGTTCTTTGAGGCCTTTGGTAAGCATGAAGTCCGCGTGCACGGCGAGGTCTTCGGGTTTGAAGTTCTTCCAATCGAACTTTTTGAAGTAGTTGTAATTTTCTTTGATGTTGTCGGCAACCTTTTGCATCGCAGCATTATCGCCATTGTGAAAGACGTAGAATTCCTCGGTGGTGAGCAGTTTCTCGAAGACGTTTTGGTCTTTTTCTAAGATGTGCTCGACGAGCAGGTCAGCTTCATCGACCAGTCTGCTGGCCGCACCTTCGTGGATACCAGCACCGAAGCGGGAGTCGTCTTTGAAGACTTCCATGGCATTCGGGTAGCCGAAGAAATCGCGGAAGAAGCGCAGCTTGCGGATCGGTTGGTTCGTGACGCTGGCGTTGAGGTTGAGCGCCTGAATGCTTTCATCGACAATGGTCCAGATGTCGCGGCGGGCGAGCATGCGACGGACTTCGCGCTCGTAGTCAGCACGGGTGTTGAGACGGCCTTCTGCGGCGGCTTTCGCGAGTTCGGCATCGGGGCTGGAATCAGTCAAAGCGTAAGCAAGGGCGTAGCTGGCATCCAAGGGCGACAGCATGCGGCGACCGTGTTCGTCGCTCGTGCCTTGGCCAAATTCATTGCGATAGACGAATTCGGTGTTGAGGATCAGAGACTCGATGAGCTTGGCTAGGGCGGGCTGCTTTTCGAGCTTCTTCATGTTGGAGAGGAGGTCGGCCATTTTTTTCTCACGCTCTTCTGCGGTTGGTTGGCGCTCGAAAACTTTATCATAGACCAAGTTCACGATCTCGACGAGCAGAGCTTTGTCAGGGGCGGGCATGGCATCGCGCTCGGCCTTCATGGAAGCTGCCCAATCGGCCATGCATTTGTCGATGATGGCTTGGTAGCTATCGCCAGCTTTGCGATGTTTTTTGATGGTGGCAGCAATGACCTGCATCTCCGTCTCGATGAGGGGACTGTAGGCAGGGCGGGCGAATTGATTGCTGGTGGATTTCTTGAGGATGCCTGCGATGTCCCAATTGACTTGGAATGCCTTGATCATGCCGATGCGGTTGAGGATTCTGGATTCGACGACACCTTCGATGAACCATTCCCGCTCGCATTGCTCGATGACGCGGTCAAATTCCACGCCGTCTTTGTGGTAGGCGTGAAAGCCGCGAAAAACGGCGTTGAGGTCGGTGTTATCGAGTCGCTCGAGAAGGCCGAGATTTCTTTCGATTTTCGGCTGTCCCTTGTCCATAACGGGCTTGGGATCTGGCACGGTGAGGCGATTGACTTTAGGGAACAGGGCTTCGTTTTTGTCGCCGTAGATGTCCTTGAGGATGCGCTCCATGTAGGAATGGGTGGTGAGAAATTTCTCACGTGATGCCAAGATGGCGCGATGCTGGAATTCGGTTTCCATCAGCTTTTGCATCGGTGGGTATTGCCTCTTGATGGTATCATCGGAGGTCATGTAGCCAGCGATGCGCTTGGCGTTACCGATCATCGTCAGCAAATGCCCTTGTGTGAGAGCCTCGCTCGCGGAATAGCGGACACCGACTTTTTTCGGTAGTAGAAAAGGATTGGTGATGGTGCGGCGGAATTTATTTCCATGCTCCGTCTTAGGACTCCAATGGACGCCGCTGTCACCGCGTACGATGGTCGGCTTACCAAAGATGTTGCGGGATGGCTTGTAGTCGAGCAGGCGGTTGACTTTTTCGTTGAAGGTGAACTCGCTAATCAGCCAGCGGCGCTCGGGTGTGGAGGCGGGAAGGCTGGCGTGCTTGCCGGAAAAGAGTTCGGTGTGATCGACGCTGTTGCCATACTCGAAGCGTTTGAGTTTCTCCGCGAGAGCTTTCGCGACATCGCCACTGATCTGCGTATCGAGCCACTTGATCAGCAGCTCGCGCTCTTCTTTGGTCGGCTGGCTTTTTGCCTCCTCGGGCGGCATGTCCTCGAAATGGACTTGCTCCTTGGATTCGGCGAAGAGTTTTTGCAGATCGACGGGATCGATGGACTCCAGAGCATCGAAGCGGATGTCGCCTTTTTGTTTTTTCTCGCCGTGGCAAGCAAAGCAATGAGTCTCCATGATTTTCATGGCCTTGTCCCGCAGGATGGTGGGGTCCATTTCGGGCTTGGCAGAGCTTGCTGGCAAAGAAGCCAGTTGATCGGCCTGAGTGCAGAGTGCACCGACCACAAAGAAAGTGACGATTACCATGGATAATGAAGAGGAAGTCATGTTTACGAGAAATTTCTACGGGTATTAAATCATGTTCTGTCACACGTGCTATAGGAATTTAGAACTATCGTTGCTAACAACTAATCCTATTAAAACCTAGTTTTGAATTGTATGGAGCCAATCACCTTTGATCTATCCGCCTTTCTTGAGGGCCTCTGCGATGGCGTGGAAGGCGGGCTTGGGCTTGGATTCGCGATCAAAGAGTAGGCCGTGGTTAACGCGCTTCCATGGCCAGTTGTTGAGCCAACTGCGAGCATCGGTGAAGCCCCAGAAAGTGACGCGATCGACGTGTTTGATGTTGGCCATGACAGCTCCCATGGCCTCGCGGTAGGTGTTGGCTTGTTTTTCGAGGATTGCCGGCGGGCAACCGTTCACGTAGGGATTGATCTTGGACGCATCATCGCGGGTTTTCGGATTCCAATAGAGATGCCGCGGAATGACATCGACATCGAGCTCGGTGAGAGCGCAGCGGAAGCCTTCGGCGGCGAATTGTTTGATCATAGTGTCGAGGTTGACACCGGTTTTCTCGCCAATTTCGAGATGGGATTGACTACCGATGACATCAATCTTGCAGCCCTTGTCGCGAAGCTTGCGCACAAAGGCGAGTATCGCCTTGAGGCGGGCAGGGTTTTCGACGGAAAAATCATTGTAGGTCAGCTTCGCTTTGGGGTCGAGTTCGGCGGCAAGCTTGAACAGGCGCTCTGGGAAATCGGCACCGAGGACGCGGGTGAGATCGGTGACGCGGTAGCCGGGCGCGGGGACTTCGATGAACTCGTTGAGCACGTCCCATGAATCGATTTTTCCCGCGTAGCGAGTCATCACTTTGGTGGCGTGATCTTCGATGCGCTTCCACACGAGCTTCGCGTCCGCTTCTTTGTTACCATCGCGGAAAAGCCATTTGGGGTAATCGCCATCGCGATTGAAAAGGAGGGTGTGTCCGACGAAACGTTGTTTGTTTTTGATAGCAAATTTCATCAGAAGATCGATATCCTCAAAGCGGTAGGTGCCTTCCTCCGGACACATGACTTGCCATTTCATACAGTTCTCCGGCGTGACGCTATCGAACTGGGTTGCAATGATCTTCATTTCCTCAGGAGTAAAGGTTTTCTCGAACTGCGTGGCGACGGCGGTGCCGATCAGTGGTTTTCCACCCGCGATATTGCGCAGCGAGACAACGGCGCTTTCGCGTGCCATGGCGCGCGAGGAGGCGAGCAGGAGTGTGCTGGCGGAGATTCCGTGGAGGAAACGGCGGCGGGTGGTCGAGTTGGTTGGAGGTAATGCGTTACTTTTCATAAAATCAAAGCGCGGTTGGCGAAGCAGTGAAATAACAGCTTTAGGCGGTGCACAGTAGAATCGAATCCATTTCTGTTCGACTTATTTCTTTTTCACATAAACGTTATAGCCGCAGTGGAAGTTGGGGGGGATTACTGTGGCTTCGGCTTCGCCTTCTTTGGGGATGACGGGGGCGAAGTTACCGGACTCGATGATAAGGAAGTCATGGCCTTCGTAGGTGCGGATTTCCATTTTGCAAGCTTCGCCGGTGTTGAGTCCAAAGATGGTTTCACCTGACCAGAAGTATTCGCCTTTGTGTTTTCCTCCATAAAACCCGCTGGATACGACCGAGCCGTCCGTACGGAGTTCCGTCCTATCCTTGATGTCTGTGGGAACGACGTTGCCGTTGCGTTTTTTGATCCAGTTTTGGATGACCGCGTCGATTTCTCCAGGATGTTTCGGATTGGGCCAAACCGCCCATAACCATTGGCCGACGAATTTTGGATCGTTTTGGAATTTTCCGCTGAAGACGAACATATCGGAATCCTTGCCGCTGACATAGGATTTCAAGGTGGTCTTGGGGAGACGTTTCATGAATTCCTTGCCTTCCGGTGTGAAGGCGAGCGATTGCCCGATCGCTTTGCGTTTGGATGTCGCAGCATCGGGAATCACATAAATACCCGTGTCTTTACTGACCACCTTATCGGGATGTTCCTGTAGGACGGTTTTGAGCTGTTCCAATCCATAAGCCTTGATTTCCGGACTGGCTTGCTCCATCGCCTTGCTGATCATGCCGGATGTGGACATGGACACCGGGTAGGAGGTGGCGGTGGAAATGGCCTTCATCATCGGAGGGAAGATGATCTTATAGCTTTCCGGGTCTGTGAGAAAAGGAACGCTGGCGCGGATGGCAGAACCATTGCCTTTCTCGATGAGCCCCACGAGCAATTCTCGAAAGGTTCGCAAGCGCGTGAGGTCGGCATGTTGCAGAAGCGTGACCGCCCAGCCTATGGTGAAAGCGGATTCTTCGGGATTGCGGATGATCTTATCGACTGCCGTCATCATCTCGGGTGTGATCCGGCGTTTTGTCTCTTCGTTGGTGGGTCGCCATGTTCCCCATAGTTCATGCATGGCCATGATGCCGACGTGACGTAAGCGCGCGTCTTTCGATTGCAGGAGTTCGAGAATGAGGTGGTCTTTTTGGTATTTGAGCACGGCACCCAAGGCATCGAAGCGGTGGCTGATTTCCGGGTGATGAAGGTAGATTCGCAAAGTTTCGTCCGTGACCTTGTCGTTATAAATCTGTCCGAAAATGTTCCAGCCACCATTCTTCTGTAGGGTTTCCTCGTAAATCTGCCCATCGCCCCACGGGCCTCCGGGAACGGGATAGGGCGAACTGAAATCATCATCAGCAGGGACGGAGCCTGTGGGACGCACGGGCAGTTGGTAGGGCTTAGCGTACTTGCTAAGGCGTGCGCCAAAGAGGTGGAGATGCTTGCGCGGTGCCGTATAATTGAGCGCATTAAACGTGCCCCATGCGATCTGTTTTTCCCCGGAGGCTTGATCGTAGTTGCCCTCCTCGCCTCCCGCAATGCCCATGGCTCCATTGTGCCGCCGGGAGAGTTCGAGCGACCAACGTCTTGCGTCCAGATAGTCACGATGTTGTTTCGGTCGTTTTTCGGCCAACAAACTAACCCCCGTTGATTTCCAAATCTCGCCGATACCGCCGCCGGTGTGCCCCATGTTGTAGCTGTGGGTTCCGTAGTAGGCTTTTATGGCATTGGTGTGGGAGGCTTTTGCATAGATTGATTTTTCACCGTCAGGTGTGAGCCGGGCAGCGGCAGCCATCGCTAGCGCCAAGCCACCAGTCTTGCCATTGCAGTCGCTGAATCCAGGTTTGGCCACGTAGTCCCCGTAGGGTACGCTGCCTTTGCCAGAGTAGTCGAAGAAATGGGAAAGACTGCTTTGGAAGGTTTTTTCATCGACATTCACGCCGCATGTTTTCGCGAGCATCAGGAAGGTGACGCAGTGGACACCAGCGGCATTGAGGTGACCACCGGATTGATAATTGAACGAGGCGGCTCGGCCCGACCAGCCGCCGTTGTAGATTCTGTCACGCAGATGATCCGCGCCTTTCTGGATGATGGGAAGCACCGAGGCATCGCCGGTTCTGAGGTAGTATTCACAAATGCCCATTCCCTCGATGCCAACGGACCAGTTGTGGGCCCAGGATGTTTTTCCCTCCTTCATCCAGCCACGCACCACTTCCAGGTCTTTTTCCTCTCCGGTGGAAAGTAGGAAAAGCACGGAACCCCACTCGGTCTTGCCCTGCTTTGCGATGAGATCAGCGAGGTTGCGGACGATCTTGTCGGACTTGGGGCAATTCAGCGGCCACGTATCGCTGTAGCGACCGAGCACGGGAATATTCACGGTGACCAAGCCTTTACCTTTGATTGCCAGGTGGATTTTGCCATCGCTAGCCTCGGCTTCGGTGATGAGGTCGCCGAGGACGAGTCGCGGATCGCGTTTGGTATCGGTGAGTTTCACGCCGTTGATGCTTTCGATGATGTCGCCTTGCTTGAGATTGCCTGCTTTTTCGGCGGGTGAGCCGGGTTCGACATTTTGGATCTTCATGACGGGGCCTTTTTCGAGCATGATGCCGATGCCGACGGGGCCGAAGTTCTTAATCAACCATGGCCGATTTTTCTCGAAAGGGGCAGGTTTGAAGGCGTAGTCGGGCTTGCCATTGCCGTTCAGTGCGACTTGGTTGACTGGGACGGTAACGGACGGCGCGGTGACGGGAGTCGTGGGCGTTGATGGCGCGGCAGACTTGGAGGCGGGTGATGTAGTAGGTTTAGAAGTCGTTTCCACTACGGCTTTTTCATTTTTCAAAAAAGCAATGTCAGCCTCGGATAATTTTGCCTGCTTGAAGATAATTTTTTTACCTAAGCGCTCAACCGTGACGTCACCTGTGGTAGCGTTGTAGGCGATGAGTTCTCCCTCGAAGGTGCTTTTCCCATCAGCGCTGGTCCATGTTCGGGCGTGGGCACCCCGCGTGCTTAGAAAGATGATGGCGAGAACATGGAAAAGGAACTTGGTAAGATGGCCTTGGGTTTTCATATATCTGAATTTGGTGGTTTTCTCATGGTCGAGCCATGGAGATGGGAATGTTCCCTATCACCATGCGTTTATGCTCAGGTGCGACATATACACACGGCTTGACGATGATCATGCAGGCGGTCAAACATTCATCGTCGTAGGGCAATAGCAAATATTTTCTTTCCGTGAACTCATCCTGATTTCGCCAAGTAGCATCCGGGTTTTTCCACAAAGAGCGCTTCAAGAGAAAGACAAAGCCAGCCGATGTGCCGAGCGAACCAAGAGACGAGGCTGGCGCAAAATCTCAGAGGTGACGCCGCCAATCCCGCGAATGGCGGCGTTCTACTTCGGATTGCGGGTGAAAGAAAACACAGATCAGGAAGTCCTTCTGCAACAAGGATTGTTCACCAAAGAGGTGAACCTTGTATTGCTGGAGATTCTTAAAAACATCCGTGCTGATCTGAGAGATGTAGGTGATTGCTCTTTATTGAGGCTGATTGGCCTTGAGGCGGGCGAAGAGTTTTTTGCCTGTGGTGGCGGCGGAGTTGATGGTGGCCTTGACGTTGTTGAGCGCGGGAGGGCCGACCGGACCAGCGCCGACCACGAAGGTCACGTGGTTGTCCGCCACTGCATTGCTTGCATCCGGCACCTTGTTGGTGGTCGAGGTCCAGAGATCGAGGACTCCCAAGTCGCTGCTGTGCTCGACCCGGAGCGTCGCGCTACCACGGGCGGCGTCTGGCAGACAGTTGAATTCCAGGATCAAATCGCCGCCGTTTTCGGTGACGGTGGGCAATCTCACCGCAGAGGTCGGGCTGGAGGCACCGAGCAGGAAGGCCATGCCGTTGGAAACGCCGTCGTTGTTGGTGTCGGCATCGAAGAGCGTGCCGCCGGCCCAGGATTGATATTGGGTCTGGATGGTGGTGATGGTGGTTGAACCGGTGTGGCTCTCGCCGTCATCGACGGTGAATGTCAGGTTGCTGCCCGCCACGTTCGGGGTCACGCTCACGCCGGTGAGCACACCGGCGGTGAAACTGCCCGAGGTGCCGCTGCTGCCCGCCGTGCCGCCGAAAGTGACGGTGCCGGTGAAGCTGGTGGCGGTGGCATTGGAGGCATCCTTCGCAGTGATGGTGATGCCGGTGATCGGCGTTCCCACCGTCTGCGGCGAGGAAATCGCGGAAATCTCGAACGAATTGACCGGGCCGAGACTGCCGCCGGGGACAAGGTAGCCGTTGGCATTGAGGATGTAGGTGCCGAGCCCGTTGCCATTGACGCTGATTTTGGCGAGTTGGCCGGAGGTGAGGTCGTCGGCACTATCACCGAAACGCAGCGAAGTGGCCCCCAAAGTGCCAGTGATGTTGAGGGTGCCTCCGGTCCAATCCACCGCCTTGCTGTCCGCGAAGGCGAGGGTGGCACCGCTGCCGAGGTTGATGACCGCAGCGCCAGTGACATCCAAGGTTCCTGCGGTGTCGGTGCGGGTATCCACGTCGAGGGTGGCGGTGCCGATGGAGACGTTCGAGGCGTTCGGAATGACGTTGTTCGCGCCCAATTTCAGCGTACCGCCGTTCACTATGGTCGCTCCGGTGTAGGTGTTGGCGCCGGAGAGGGTCTGGGTGCCCGCACCAGTCTTGGTTAGCGCGACTCTGGCGGTGGTGCCATTGTTGATCACACCATTGAAAGTGCCAGTGCCACCGCCGTTGCCGACGGTGAGGGTGTTGGTGCCAGTTCCAGTCGCAGAGTTGGTCACCACGCGGGCGGTGCTTGCCGATGAGCCACCACTGGTGAGCGCATTGATGGTCTGGTTAAAGCCAGCGAGATCAAAGGTGCGCGTGCCAGAATCACTCCATAATAGCAATTCCGCATTGGTATTCAGTGCATCCGCAACTCCCATTCTGAGAGTGCCACCAAACATTTGCGTGGCTCCGATTCCGCTACCGCTCTGGCCTTTGAGTAGGACCGTACCAGCTTGATCGATTAACAGCTTTCCACCGTTGTTGGCGATGGCGTTGTCAACAGTGAGAGTGCGGGCGCTGGTTTCTGCGGCGAGAACGAGATCGCGTGATGTTCCTGTTTGGCTGATGTTGCCGGAAAAGGTCAGGTTGCCTCCGTTCGCTTCCAAGCGGATGCCACCAGTGGGGCTGGCGAGCGTGATGTTGCCGCTGAGAGTGTTGCTCCCGCTAATGCTACGGATCGCACCCGTGTATCCACTTGCTTGTTCCGTAATTCCGGTGATGGAAATGTTTTCCGCCGAGGTGATGCCGCCACTGAGTTGCAACATTGGCCCGGTGCTGAAACCATTGGCCGCGATGGTGGTATGGCTGCCTCCGGCGGTGCTGCCCAGGGCATTGTTGTTGGAGATGGTGAGCATGCCATTGGTCGCTGTCACTCCGGTGTAGGAGTTGTTTCCGGCTAGGGTGAGAGTGCCGGTGCCGCTGCCCTGCCTTGTGATGCCATTGCTGCCGCTGATGGCGCTGTTGATGGTGATGCCGCCTGTGCTCGTAACCTGGATGATGTTGTTGGTGGCATTGCCGAGAGCCAATCCCAGCGTGCCGGAACCGGGATTCCCGATGGTCAGCAGAGTGGATGTCGTGTTCCGGAGAATCGTATTGGCGACTCCGTTGACCGTTGCCCCGTTGAGGGTGAGAATCCCGGTAGTCCCGGAAGTGTTTTGAATGATGCGCGCATTGGCGTTCGTGTTATGGATCGCCCCGAGATAATACACACCTGAAGTGGTGGTCATGTTGATGCCGATCGTGTTGTTGGCGTTCACGCTGAACACCGCAGTAGTGGTATCGGACGCTGTGGTGGAACCGGACGCGACGCCGCCTGTCCAGTTCGTGGTGGTCAACCAATCGCCGTTTGTTGCACCTGACCATGATTGGGCGGAAGCGGACAAGACCATGGTGGACACGGGCACGCTGTCATTCAGGCGCGCCACCGAACGCATGCGATATACGGGTGCTTGGGATTCAGAACTGCCGGTATCCACAAAACTGGTGCTGCCCGCTGGTAGTTCGGCGAGCAAAGTCCATGGTGTTCCCACCGCAAGACGGCGTTCGATTTCGTAGCCGAGGGCTCCTGGCACAGCCGTCCAGGAAAGGTTGATTCCAGCAGTTGGATTGGGTCTTGCGGAAAAACCTGTGGGGACTGGGGCGGCATGAGCGGACGAAATCCCCGCTGCGGCAATGATGGCTCTGGCGGCTAGCGGCCAATCGGCGGTGGTGTGAACCGATGTGTTTGTGATGGTATTATTGGTACCGTTGTTCCGAAAGCTCGCAGTGGTGGTGTAGTTATTGTTGACCGTGTTGTCTCTGATCGTGGTGGTCCACATATCGAGCCAGAATTGCGTCACATTTTCCACCACGTTGTTCGTCCATGTGGTGAATGCGGAGCCTTCGTCTGCATAGAGTCCGGCATTACGATTGTACATGTCGAGACAGTAGTTCCCCTGGATCACGTCGCCGTTGCTGGCATCGAGGCGTCGTCCCAAGGTGTAAATCCCGCCACCGTCAAGCACCTCGCGCATGTATTCTTCGATCCGGTTGTTTCGCACCGCATTGCGGGCGCTGAAGTTGGTGATGTTTGCCGCAGCCCAACCCCAGCCGAGGGAAATGCCGGAATACGGCACGTTGCGCACGTAATTGTTCTGAACGACGCAATCCTGCACCCAAAAGAGCAGGATGCCCACGGACCCGGCGTATTCGCGTCCGATAGATTCCACGTAGTTGTTTTCGATGGTGATGTGATTCACCGGCCCCTCATTGGCGTTGAGATTGTTGTTTCTCCAGGAACTCACCGTAATCGCTCCTTCGGAAATGTCGGAGATGCGGTTCTTTCGGATCGCGACGTTGGAAACTGCGGTATCCAAGGCAATCCCGCACCCTCCCAGATGTTCGAGTGCGTTTTCCTCAAAGACCAAGCCGTCCGCATTGCGGACATCAATGGCTGCGGCAGGCCGATACCCCAGCGTGGGCGCTGGGTCGGTCGGCACGCTCGAAGTGTTCGGGCTGTTCGCCCAATACGACGCTTGCATACAAATCGCCCCGTTTTGTTCTGCCCAGAGCAGACCGCCGTGCTGGAAAGTCAGGCCTCGGAATGTCAGGTTCTTCACGCGGTCGGTGGGCGAGGAACCGGCGATATTGAAAAACGAGCCGTCGAATTGCGGAACCATCACCTTGGCGGTGGACATGTCCTCTGCGGGCAGTTTTTTGTAAAACACCGTGTCGCTGGCGCGGTCGAGATAGAACGAGCCAGCGGGACCCGCTACGAGAAACTCGTAGGCATTGCTGATGGAAAATGGTGCGCTAGTACTGGGTCTGGCGGGTGCGTATTCGACAGTCTGAGACCACTCGAAAACGGTGGGGTCAAGCAGGATCAGTTTTCTTCCCGCGCCACCTGGCTCCACGCCGGTGACTGGAATCACAAAATGGCGCCAATCCCTTTTCCATAACACCTCCATGTCGGCGGGATTGGTGACATTGACGAGAGCACTGTCGGCAACATACACACCAGCGGGTTTGCCCTGCGCGTTGAAAAACCAATTGCTCGCGTTGCTCGTCAGGGTGCCTACCCGGGTCGCCCGTTCGCGGCGCGAACCATTGACGTAAAGGTTGCGGAAATTTTCCGGAGTGCTGACGCTGGCTTTCCAGATTCCATTTACTGAATCGTGGAGCGTCCAGCCGGTGATTTGTTTGCCACCCTCCATCACCGGAAACTCGCCAGGAAACGGCTGCCAGATGACACGATGGCCGTTTCTACCAGAGTCCGCTTCTGAGAAATTCAATGCCGAGGTGAATGCATAGTCGCCGTTGCGAAGATTGACGATGATATCTTCGGATTGGGTGGCGGAGGCGACTCTCACCGCGTCCCGCGCCCGCGCCATTGAGCGGAACGCTGTCCCGGTGCTGGTTCCATCGACTTCCGGCGCATCGCTGCCGTTGACGGGATCGACATAGAAGTTTTGTGCGCCGGAAGAATTCGAGGTCAGTGAAAACAGGGCGCAAACAAAAGTGACGACCCGCAATAAGGATGGTATGTGATATAATGGCATAGTGGTAAATCAATAAGGAGTGAGTAATTTTTCCATTTCTTGTATTAGTAATCTGTGCGTGCCTTTCATCGGCAACTGATGAAAGATGATGCGCTTCTCATTCCCAGGCTCATGGAGTAGGACGACATTTTCGGCTTGAAGTTCCCTCGAAGGTGCTTTTGCCATCGGCGCTAATCCATGTTCGGGCGTGGAATCCTACGGCAGTGAACAAGAGGATGGGGAGCATATAGACCGCGTGTTTCATGAGACAGGAGTTGTATTTCATCAAGGGAGGACGGAGGTGGAGATGATAAGCCTATTTGCTTTGTTGAAGT
This sequence comes from Verrucomicrobiaceae bacterium, assembly GCA_027487435.1. Taxonomy (GTDB): domain Bacteria; phylum Verrucomicrobiota; class Verrucomicrobiia; order Verrucomicrobiales; family Akkermansiaceae; genus UBA956. Next base: position 23,599 of record JAIYDP010000019.1, read on the forward strand.
GGTTTCAACAGATCATCTTGCCAATGCATGTGCGACCTGCGAACTCCATCATCAATCACTGAGATAGGGAAATGGCAAATTTCCGCAAACCAATCCTAATTTATGCAAGTTACTAGATTCAATGATTTCGATTTTTAGACTGTTTGCCAAAATTACGTGCCGTTATAAGTGCGGTTGGCACAGATGGATTGTACGGTATGCGGTGCTTGCAAGAGCGACTGGAGTGTATCAAATAGCTTTTGCTCCAATTC
>JAIYDP010000113.1 GCA_027487435.1 Verrucomicrobiaceae bacterium
CCTGGATCGCCCTTTCAGGGCTTGATGGTGTGGGGGGGGCTTTTCCTAGGGCGATGCCCTAGGCTGGCATGTTTTGCGCCCTTGGCGCGTGGGAGGGACTGCTCCCGCTGGCTCCTGACCCCTGACTCCTGACTCCTGAAATTGGCTTGGAGGCGGGACACCTCCGCTACGGTTTTCTCCTGTCTCCTGATTTTTTATCTTGGAGAAAAAAACTTGCTTAGTGTGTTCACTTGAACAATACTTCTCGTGTGAGGCGTACAGTGGTGTTTGTGGATTTTAATAGTTACTTCGCGGCGGTGGAGCAGCATGCTCAGCCGCGCTTGCGGGGGAGGGCGATTGCGGTGATTCCGACGATGGCGGAGACGACGTGTTGCATTGCGGCGAGTCGGGAGGCGAAACGTTTTGGCATTAAGACGGGGACGATGGTGAGCGAGGCGCGGGCGCGCTGCCCGGGAATCGTTTTTGTGTTGAGCGATTCCGCAAAATACATGGACTACCATCGGCGGCTGATGCGGTTGGTGGAGGAGGAGATCCCGGTGGAGAAGGTGTGCTCGGTGGATGAATTGTATGGGGTGTTTTATGGGGCGTTTGCGGAGCGGGAAAAAGTGACGCCGGTGGTGCAGGCGATGAAACGTCGGCTGGCTCGTGAGTTTGGTGGGCCGATCACGTGCTCGGTGGGGCTTTCTTCTACGGTGTTTTTGGCAAAAACAGCGAGCGATATGCAGAAGCCCGATGGGTTGGTGTGGATTGATGCGGAACAGCCGGGGCCGCTATTTTTTGAGTTGGATCTGCGGGATCTTTGCGGGATCGGCAAGCAAATGCAGCAGCGGTTGCACATTCATGGGATCCGCACGGTGCGGGCGTTGTGGGATGCTCCGGCGGAAAAGCTGCGCCGGGTGTGGGGCGGCATCGAGGGCGAGCGCTTTTGGCAATCGCTGCATGGCATCGAGCCGAAGCGACCGGAGATCGTGCCGCAGCAGGTGGGGCACTCGAAGATTTTGCATCCGGATTTACGGCATGAAGCGGGAGCGAGGGCGATGTTGGATCGCCTGGTGTATAAGGCGGCGTTGCGTTTGCGCAAGGAGGGGTATGAATGTGGGGAAATGCAGGTGTGGGTGAAGCAGAGAGGGGGGATGGTAGGCGGGAGTTGGGGGCTGATGGCGCGATTTCCATCGACGCAGGAGGTGCGTCCGTTGTTAGAGAATTGGCGTGGCTTATGGGAGAAGCGGTCGAGGCCGTTGAGTCATCCGTATGCGGTGGGGGTGGAATTGCGTCAATTGCTGGCGGCGGGGGATCCGCGGTTGCCCTTGTTCGCGCCGAGCGCGAAAGATCAGGCTGTTAGTGGTTTGTTAGAAGAGGTTGCAAGGAAGTATGGGGCATCGGCGCTGTGGTATGCGAGTGCGCATGCGGCGGTGAAAGAAGATGTGCCGAGGATCGCGTTTGGCACGCTGCCAGATGTTTGATTTTAGTGAGCAGTGGGAAGTGAGCGGAAGTGAGCGTTAGGGGACCAGGTCTGCTAGGCGATTGACAGGAGGGAAGTAGTGAATGCTTTTGTCGAAGGTTTGTGAGGCAAGTCGGCTCCAAGGAACGTTACTAATGGAAGTGTAAGGCACGTCTGCGGGCATACCGTATTTTTCTTTGAAATGTTGCCAATTTTTCTCAACGAGCGACCACCTTTGATTGAGTTTTTCGTTTTTCAAATCTTCAGGCAGATAATTGAAATTTGCCGACTGTTGGTGATAGGCAAAGGCTCTGCGAACAAACACTTGGTCGAAGCCGGCGATTTGCGCACGTATCCCCAAATCAGAATCAGAAAAATATCCATAAAATCGAGGATCTAGCGTGCCTATTGTATCGAGCAGTTTCCGTGACACAAGAAAGGCGCAACCGGTGAGAAACTCGTCGATTATGGGTTCCTCAGGCATCTGTAGGGATGCCTTGTGACCTAATTCGAATAACTCTTCATAGTTCGTCGGTTGGAAAGGGAGGCGAAGTTGCTGGGATGATTTTCCATTATCGATAAAATTTGAGATGCCGCGAACGATGCCATACTTGGGATTGGATTGCGCGACGCGCAGAATTTCTCTTAAATAGTAGGGGGTTACGAAAATGTCGTTTGATAGAAAGAAAATCCATTGGCCGCGAGCGTGAGAGAGAATCGTATTGAGCGCACCTGAATATTCACAATTTTGTGTAAACGAAAACAGGGTTGTATTTTCGTGTTCGGCTTTTGCTTGTCGGAGAAGTTGAGAGACGGCTGGGTCAGGAGAGGCATTGTCAACAAGTAGCAATTCAAAATTTCCTCTAGCAGCTAAAAATAATGATTGGAGTGCGCTTACGGTGGCTGCGTAATTGCCATAGGCAGGCATCGCGATGGTAACATCTTCGCCTAGCTCCATTTTTTCGTGATGGAGCAAATTGTTTTCTTGGAGTTTGATCATGGTTCTAGGTGTTTTTTACAGGAATGGTTTTAAGATTATTTTGTGAATGAAATACAGCCCGAGCTATACTGTCGCGCATCAAGTTTTGTGATAGGAAGACAGTGCTTCCAGCCTGTCTCGGCAAACGGGGGTCCCGCCTGTTTCCTTAGTTCTAGAAGTTGCTCCCCACAAAAAAACCATCATTTTTTCTAGCCGAAAACCACAAAACTTCATCCGTGTCAGTATATTTTCTGCCAAAAAGTGCCAAGTTTTTTGCGATGATGTTATTTTCGGAAGAGTCTTATCTTGTGAATGACAAGATGGAGTTTCGCTGAGGTATAGTCAGGGCGGAGGAGGGACTCATGGCTAACTTCGTCCTAGCGACACCAGAACTGCGGGTTGCGGTTTTCGGGGGATTTAATGGCGAGGAGTGGGTGGGCTTGGGGGCCGGATTGAAGACCTTGAAGGATTCGGCGTAGTTGGCGACGGCGTTCGAATAGTGGAGTCTGGCGACCGAAGCGCGCTAGCAATTCGGTGGTGGACATTTGCGTCGGCTCCCCCCAGTAGCTGGCGAAGGTGGACCAGAGTGTCGCTGCCTCAATGATACTGGCATTGACCCAATGTCCGGCATCTGCTGTCCATGTTTCGTAGTCGGCTAGGGGTGGGAAAAATGGGGCATCGATGTTGAGATTGCCACCTTGGAGGATGGTGGGAAGGATTTGATTGAGAACGGATACTGCAAGCCCGCGATCTCCCCAGCCACGGAGAACGCGTGTAGCGGTAAGGCATTGTGCAAGCGTGGCAGAGCCTGATACGATGGTGCGGGCGAGTTTTGCGGCGTTTTCTAGTGCTGTGCAACGTGAGGAAATGGATAAGGTATGATTTTTTGATGTAACCCAGTGGCGGAGAAGTAATCCGTAGGGATCTTGCGCGGGGGCTTTGGCCAGCCAGGCCTCAAAGAATGTGGCGTGAGGTGCTAAGACGGGAATGGCTTTGATGGCTGCTGCGACTTCTTGCATGCTTGCGATGGCTTCCTCACTAGTGGATGGGGTGCGGAGCAGCCCTTTTTCGGCTAATCGGCTGGCGCGATCTGGTTTGCAGGCAAAAATATTGAGCTGATAGGAGTCTGGTTGATCTTTGACGAATGGTGTCAATACACCGAGTTCGGGAACCAAGCGATAGAGCGAATAACCGAGTTCTTCAAACATCGATGCGGCAGAGTAATCAATCGCGTCTGCGGCCTTGATTTCTAGCATCACAAGCGGGGATTGCTCGGTAAAAAAGTTTCGCCCGCCTTTGATGACAGATGTTTCATGGCCTTCGACATCGAGTTTGATAAAGTCGATGGCACCAAAGTTGTGTTCGGCAGCGAGTTGATCTAAGGGAGCTATCGCAACTTCGAGGTTGCCCCGTGTTGCGTTGACGCTGTTGAGTTCGCTGCTTTGCTCGGACAGGAATTTGCAGCGTCCACTTTCCGCACCAACAGCGGTTTCGAGTAGGGTGATTTGATCGAATTGGTTGAGGCGGATGCTTTCACGGAGTAGCTCGCAGACCTTGGGTGTGGGCTCGAAGGCCCAAATGCGGCAGCTGGAGCCAGCAGCTTTTGCGTAGCTTAGAGAGTAGTAGCCGAAGCTGGATCCGATATCGAGCATCCGTCCGCCGGGTTCGGCGGTGCTGACGACGAAGTTGGCTTCGTCCTCAAACCAGTTTTCTTGTTCGAGGAAGACATAGGTGGAAATGTGACTCAACTGTGCGGGTAGGCACATTTGAACGCCTTGTGAGATTTCGATGGTGAGCATGAGATTTGAGATTTGAGATTTGAGATTTGAGATTTGAGATTTGAGATTTGAGATTTGAG
>JAIYDP010000387.1 GCA_027487435.1 Verrucomicrobiaceae bacterium
CAACGATTCGAGTAACCGAGAAAAGGCCAATCGACGATTCAGCGGATTGGGATCTTTCATGGCCTGATGCGCTAGGGCATCTAGCCCACCCGCTGCTGCAACCGAGCCGAACAATTGTTCGATCTGACTTTTTTCCCTTTGCGCATTGGAACGCCCTGATCGACGCGTCGAGCCTTCCTTCATGCCATCAGCATCGGACAACATTCCGCTTTTCAAAGAACTCGCACGATTGACATCTGCTCCATCGGACTCACGACGTGCGTCCGCTGTCCCCTTACTCATACCCCCGATAAACGCTGCAACGACTGCTACGAACCAGCCCATAGAAACGATCAAGGTTTTATTCATAATCCTGATACGTCATCGTAGAACAAAAATCTTTCAAATGCGTATGACCGTCATGAACCGTCGAACGCAAAGTTACACAAGAAAAGAGTGGTATTGGCAGGAGTGAGAACCAGCGGAATTCATTCTTTCAGCAACTCCGTCATGCGAACGGGGCCGATCAGACCGGATGGCTCGGGGCTCCATTGGAATTTTCCTTTCTTCTGCACACGGATGTTGGTCTGGGTGTAGCGCTTAGGTTTCGGGAGCGATTCATCTGCCATTACGCGATTGAGCCATGAATTGACCACCATGATTTCTAATTCATTGGTGCCGGACTTGAGAGCATCGCCTAGCTCGACGCGGAAAGGAGGGCGCCAGGTAAGTCCGAGATCCTTGCCATTGAGTCTCACACGAGCGATGCCATGACTGCGCACTTCGCCGAGTTCAAGAGCGAGGGATTTTCCTCCATTCGCTGAGGGAGCCGTGAAAGTGGTGCGATACACCGCTTTTCCGGAATAGTTTCGGATGGCGGGATTCTCATGATCGAGCCAATCGGTGAGCTCTTGGAATACCACGGGCTTGTCAGGACCACCCCACTTGGGATCGAAGCTTACGTTCCACGGGCCGGATATGGTTTGCAGCGGCTTCCATTCCTCATGGTTTGCACCGTCGTCGCGAGATTTCTGCGAGGTTTCTTCACGAAAAACGACAAAGAGACTGTCATAAGCACCTAGGGTCAGGGGCAATTGCGTTGTACCATTTTCCGTCATCGAAAAGCTCCGTGCTTGCCGCGTCGATCCATTGACAGCACTCCAAAGCTCGGGGATTTTTCCAGATGTCCTGAACCTTGCGCTTAGCGTCTGTGGTTTTCCCGATAATTCCGTGATGAAATAGACATCGTCCTTGCCAATGCGGCGGTGGATCCACTCCATTTGATTTGCTGGTTTTCCCTCGGGAGAAAGCGCCTCAAAATCGGCGGGGATGCCATCCTTGCGGAGTAGTTCGTTGGCGCTCATGCCCCAAAAAACGCGTCCCTTCCCGACCTCGTTCGAGCCACTTTCCCCTTTGGTGGGATTTTTTTTGCCCCAAAGTTCATCGGAAATTTTTTTGAACTGCTCACGGCCTTGCTCGCCACCTTCAAGACTGACGGTTCTTAGCGGCTTTGGTCCAAGAACGGTAGCTCCGGCACGGACAAGTGCGTCCACTTTTTTTAATGCACCTGGGGAAAGAACAGCATGATCTGGCAAGGAAAGAACCCGGTAGCTCATGCCGGAGGGAAGGATGAGGCGGCCATCTTTCACTGTGAGAGCTTTGAGAAGGACTTCCTCGCTCAACACATCAAAGTCGTAGCCCGGTAGAGCACGAGCAGGGTCTTCGGCCTTTCGTGCGAAAATGTTCGGGATATGATCTCCGTAGTAGTGAGCGACATCGGCGATGAACTGCCCCTGTTGTCCCATAAATTGGCAACGCCGAAAATAATCGATGACAATCGGCGACTCATCCCACCAAGTGATCTGTGGGTTGAAGTGGGTGCCGGCAAAGTATTCTTGACCCGGCATCCCCATTTCTTTTGGCGAGCAAGTGAAGGTGTGGGCAAAGAGCAAGTTAAGGCCGGCACAGAACTCATAATCGAAACTCGATTTCATGTGTTTCCAAGGCGTGTCGTTCCAGTGTGGGCCGATGGTGGTAAATCCCTCTGCACCGACCAGAGTCTTGCCGTAGGTATGGGCGGCGGAAGCGGCCTGCTTGACAAAGAAGCGATTGCTATCCGTCGGACGGTGGGGTGAAGGCGACCAGAATTCGCTCATCATCAGCTCACTGCGTCCATAGTTGAGCAATCCATCGAGAGGTCCTGCATGAGGGCCAGAGCATTCTGGATGTGTGCCGATGCCATGTTTCTTCGATAGCTTCGCGAGGTGCCCGTAGTGGTCCGCAACGAGGCTGGCGATGGTTTTACGAAAATCGGCAAGGAAGGCATTGGAGGCTTCACGGTCATCGACGATGTGTCCGGCTAGGACGGCGAGCCATGGGGCAATGTCATAGCCGCGGCGCTCTTTAAAGGTCTTTTCGAAGCCCGTAGTCCAGTTCATGCCCCCACCCTCCCAGCTATCGGTGTGCACATAGCGCAACGTCGTTCCCGCAAGCGGCCCGATCGATTGAATGATAGGCTCGATGTTTTTATTCCAATACGCATCAAGTGCCGCAGGGCGTAGATAATCCAGCACCCTTCCGCTCCAGCCCACGGTTTCGGTAGAGACATGTCCGCCAGCAGGACTGTGGCCTATACGAAGCACTTCCCATCGCCCAGCCGGAGCTTTCCAGCGCAAGATACCTTCTTTGCTCATGTACTGGCTGATGTTGAGAATGTCCTTCGACTTGACGGTAATTTGGCCGGGCAGTGTGGGTGACGTATCCAACAAGAATCTGCAATCCGGCGCGGAAATGCCAAGCTCACGAGTGGCGGTCTTAAGCTCAAGATTCTCGATGGGCAGTGATGATGCATTTGATGAACTGGCTCCCACCTCTTGTTGTTTGGAGTCTTTGTCATCGCGCAATGGCACGGCGAGCACGATGACATCCCGATAGAACTGGCCAGCTTTCACAGGAGAAGGCAACGTAACCTGAACCTCGGACGAGCCTTTGACAGGAGTCTTGGACCAGGTGAGATGTTGGGTAGAGTCTTCCGCCGTGACACTGGGGCCGCCGAGATTCCAACCGCTTTGGATGTTCAGGCTGAGCTCCAGATTGAGCCGTTTGGCTTCTTTGCATGCGTGAACGAATAGCGCTTTCCATTCGGGACTCGCGAAAACAGGCCCAGCTGGAACCCGAATGTTGCCGTTCTGGCTGCTACCATCGGCATCAAAAATCAAAGCGCCATTGAAACCTTTTGCCTTCATTTCCTCAAGATCGCGGGTGATGGCCTCCTTGGTGACATTGGCGTTCAGCCACCACCAAAAGGCGCGAATCCCCGCTCGGTGGGGAGGATTCTCGAAGCCAGATTTGAGATCGTCCGCTTGGCAAAGCGGGGCGAAAAAAGATGCTACGCTAAGAACCGAGACAAGAAGGTGTTTTTTTTGCATAAGAAAAAATCTATCGCTTTTCAGTGGCCGCTCTGCCCGCCGATGTAGTTTCCATAGCCGATCACGATGGTAGAAAGAACCAGCATGCCGAGACCAAAGAAAAGCCGACCTTTTGCCCTCTTACTAGCGCCTTTCCATTCACCGAGGAAAAGTCCCCAGACCGAGCTAAAGAGGATGATCGATGCCATGTGCAAGGTCCACGAGCTAAACTTGTAATCGCCCATCTGCGTTTCCCCCATGGAGTAGAAAAAGAACTGGAAATACCATGTTACACCGGCGGCAGCGGCAAAGAGGTAGTTGACTACCAGCGGAATCCGGCGTCCGCCCTCATCTGGTGAGCCGGGCTGTTCGTCGGCCTTTTTCTGCTCTGCGGCAAGATATTCGTAACCGCTGCCGTTGCGAATGTTGAGGATCAAGCACCAGATGAAATTACTGGTGAATCCGCCGAGCAAGATGACGATCAGGATGGGCAGTCCAGCCCAAATCTTTGCAGTGCCGTGGGCTTCCGAAATTTTCGAAATCGGTTCACCAGCTGCGAGACCAAACGCAAAACAGGCACTCATAATCCCGGAAAAGCTCGCCACCAGAATGCCCTTTTTGAAATGGAATTCTTTGACGGTATTTTGCTTTTGTTCAGGATTCATTTCACCCTCCTTCGCTTTTCCCGCCATGGCGTTGATCACGATGCCGATCACGCAAATGATCAGCCCCGCTAGCACCCAGCGCCCACTCGCGGGCTCGATGAGTTTTGCGATGAACTCACCCTTAAAAAGAGGTGGGATCAACATGCCGAAGACCGTGCAATACCCCAAAGCCACAGCCATGCCGAGCGACATGCCGAGGTAGCGCATCGTCAACCCGAAGGTCAGGCCTCCCAAACCCCACATCGCCCCAAAAAGATAGGTGTAGAACCATGTTTTTCCGGGCGTCTCACGGAGCACAGCGATAACATCGTTGGTATTGATTAACGCGAAGAACCATGGAGCAATGATCCAGGAGAAAACCCCGGCCACCAGCCATGAGGTTTCCCATGACCAGCGCTTCACACCGCGAAAAAGGACATAGAAGGAGCCCGCAGCAAGACCGCCGAGCCAATGAAAAAATACGCCAAGGATAGGATTCATATGTGTTTTTGTAAAAAAGTTTGAGTTTGATTCAGATGACGCGGATCACTTCGATCTCCAGAAGCTCGCCGAGCTTACCGATTTTGTCGGCAATGTGCCCAATGCCCACTGCACAATGGTGCGCGGGACCTGCGGCGTTCCAACGGTTGACGAATTCTCGCGCTCCACAGTCGAACCGATAGCGGCTATTGGTGTTGCCGATTTCCAAGATCGGGCCTGCTACCGATTCGCCTTGCGCGACTAGCAGTGCGAGTTTGCCGCCACTGCGCTCGATGACGGAGAGCAGGGTCACGGGGCCATGTTTCACCGCCATTTCCACGGAAACTCCCTTACCCACCTTGCCATGATACACTTTTAGTGGCCGCACCTTGGTTTTCCCTTCCGCGATGGCGATGTGACCCGGGCCGTCGTGACCCATTAGAACCACGTCGTCGTGAAAATCCATCGCATAGTATTCGGTGAACGATCCGCCCGCACCGAAGAGATCCATAATCTTCATCGCCTGCACGTTTTTCACTTCATATTCACCCGCCACAGCAATTCCGCGCCCAGTGAGCTGGGATGTGCCGAGGATGATCGTTTCTAACGCTTTCTCGTTTTCAGTAACTCCGGTGCCTTTGTAATAGTAGGCCATCGATCCGAGCCGATGGTCGGCAACCATCGCATCGAGCGCGACTGCGGTGCGTGCCGCTTCGGCGAGGTCCTCTTCGGGGCAATCGGGCTGAACATCGAAGACTTCATGAAACTCGGCAAGCCGCGCAACGATCTGCTCGTCGCTGACATCGCGGCGGCGTGCCGCCAGTTCATCCACTTCCAGAATCTCCATGTGCGTTCCAAAAACCGCGCATTGCAAAGTCAAGTCGGTGTAAATGTCCAGCATCCCACTGTAGTAATGTCCCATCAGGCCAAGACGATTTTCGGACATCACTGCCGCCACTTTTGCGGCATCCACCCAGGCATCGATTTCGTTCCAGCAGATCGGATCATCGTGCAACATGCCCGTGATTTGATGAAAACGAATGCCAGAGCGCTGGAAAACGTTTGCGATTTCCGGCACCGGACAAGCCGAGCAGTAGGCCAGCCAATCACCCGTCATTTTGGTGCGATCACCCAGACTATTGAACTGCGCGTAGTCAATCGCCGCTTCAGGAGCAAGGTTTAGCACGATCACGGGAACCTTCGCACGCCGCACCACCGGCAGCACAGTTGATGAGAGGGCATAAGTCGTGACATGGAGGAAAATCACATCCACATCCGCACAACGTAATTCGCGCCCCGCTTCATAAGCCCGCTCGGGACTATCCACCAAGCCGACATTGACGATCTCGACTCCATCGCGTTCAAGCTTTGCATGAACTGTCGCGAGATAACCCTCCAGACGCTCTTTCAAGCCGTCAAACTGCGGCCAATATGTGTCGAGACCAATGCCGAAAAGTCCAATACGAGTTTTAGTCATAAAGAGGTGCGAAAGTTCAGAAATAGAGTTTTATCCTGTGTGATTGGGTCAGAAATCGCATAGCAACACTCGTCCCAATTCCGCGCACCCTGATCGATGGTTTGATGAGATTTATGCCCCTGTCATATCCTGACTGACGAACGCAGAATCCCCCATTTCCCATCGTCCTGCAAGAACGAAGTTAGACATGGAGGATGCGTGGTGACTGTTGTTATGTCGGCATACGAGAGAGTCCAGATGACATCAGAGACTGCCATGGGTGTCAGAGGGCAAACGCACTGAGGTTTGTCGTCCAACTATCATTTTGATAGATCCATTCATCATGCCGCGATTTTGATTAGCGACTCATCCGCAAGCACTTCCTCAGATACTCCTTCGCGCTGGCATCGGGGCAAAGCTCAATCGCTCGATCAAAGGCTTGGCACGCTTCCTCATCGCGATCCAGCTCGGCAAGCAAGTGGGCTCGCGCCGCCCAGTAGGGCTGATGGTCTGCGAGCGAGGCCTTGGGCAGTTGATTCAGCAGCGTCCATCCGCACTCTGGCCCGGACACGTTGGCATGGGCGATGGCTCGACCTATCGCCACGCCGATGGCAGGTGTGATCGCCACCAGCGCATCATAAAAGGCGGCAATCGCTGCCCAAGGAGTTTCTCCGGAAAAGGCGCGGGATGCGTGAGCCGATTGGATGGCCGCCTCTAACTGAAAACGTCCGACGTGATGAAATTCCGAAGCACGGCGCAGCAATTCTTCCGCCTCTCTCAGCATGGGCATATCCCACTTTCGCGTGTCCTGCTCGGGCAGTGGCACGTAGATTCCTGCTACGATCCTAGCGTCGCGTCGTGCATGCTGGGAAAGAATCAGCGAAAGCAATCCCAGAGCTTCCGGTTCGTCCGGCATCAGAAAAACCAAGGCCCGCGCGAGCCATAGCGCCTCCTCGACGAGCGGATCATCCATGGTCGCACACGAATCCCGCCCGGCGGTGTAGGCGGCATAGACCGCATCCAGCACGAATGCCACTCGCTCGTTCCATTCGGGGCGCTCTGGAATGCGGAATGGAATACGCGCATCGCGGATTTTGGTTTTCGCACGAACCAAGCGCTGGCTCATGCTGGCGGGCGATGTCAGGAAAATCCTCGCAATTCTCTCCGCATCCATGCCGAAGATGGTTTGCAGCATCAAGGGCGCGCGCGCGATGGGATCGATGGCTTGGTGCGCGCAGACAAACAACAGCTTGAGACGTTCATCGGGAAATTCATGACCATCCTGCGTTTTGTAAACGGCTTGATCGATGGCGTGCAAGATCGATTCCTCCATTTTCCTGCGAGTCTGCGAACGACGTTGGGAATCGATCAGCTTGCGCCGCGCGATTTGCAGCAGCCAGGCATCGGGCGAATGGGGAATGCCCTCTTGCGGCCACTGCTGCATGGCCGCAAGCATAGCATCGGACAAGGAATCTTCCGCAGTCGCGAGATCCCCACCCGCGCGGACGGCCAGATAGGCGATCAGCCGCGAGTAGGAATCGCGTGCGGCGGTTTCCACCGCCACAAATGCGGAAGACTCACTCATGCGATCAACCGACAGGCGGTGGCGGCAAGGTAGGGCGGATTTCCACGGCTCCACAGCTCGCAGCCGGGCTACGCGCCGCCCACTCCAGTGCGACATCGAGGTCTGGCACATCGATGACAAAGAAGCCGCCGAGAATTTCCTTCGTTTCGGCAAACGGGCCATCCTGGACGTGATGTTTTCCCTCGCGGATGCGGAGCGTCGTGGCCGTGGCAGGTGGTTGCAGTCCGGCTCCGCTGACCATGATGCCGGAGCTGGCCACAGCCCCGGCGTAGGCACTCCACGCCCCCCAATAGGCCGGAGCCTGCTCAGGGTCGTTGCGTTTTTCAATCTCGGCTTCGGTCTCGGTGAATAATAACATGTATTGCATCGTTTTGGTTCTTGTTGGTTGTTGGTTGTTA
>JAIYDP010000061.1 GCA_027487435.1 Verrucomicrobiaceae bacterium
TACATTTTTACCACGCTTTCACCCATTAGGTGAAAAGAAAAACGAATCGTATTTCCTCTCTAGCCCATGTTCTATAAGGCTTTAAGAGAAATTCTGCTATTCCAACTGCGAACTTTAGGTTGAAGTCCCCCTCCGACCAAGCGTAGGAAGACCTGCGAATCAGGCTTCCTACTATGTTCGAATTACTGAGTCACACTAACGTTGCTGAATTGCGAGGTATTCAGGGTCGTGGTGCTGCCACTGCCCACAACAAAACCGATATAGCAAGTACTGCCGAACGTTGTGTTCGTGGCACTGCCGACAGTCGTCCATGTTGAACCGTTCGTACTCTTGTAGGCAGTGATGGTAGTTCCGCTACGAACGAGACGAACCCATGAGCTTGGCACATTGTCGGTACTGCTTGCAGTGACCGTGCTACCGCCGGTGTCGTTCCGCTGGCTCCAGAGGTTGACGTTGCTGTGAGTCAAGCCCATGAAGACTTGCTTGGAATTCGCGGCGAGGGAGTCGCGTATCATCACCCCGGCGCGTGATCCTTTTCCTGAGATCTCGATGCCGCTGACTCGTGCAGTGATCTCACCATCTCCAGTCAGTGCCTGGTAAGTGAACCGCAGCTTATCGGCAGTGGAGCCAATAACGCCGGAGCCGACCTGAGTGAAGGTGCCTGCACGGTGTATCGCGGAACCAGCAAGCATCCCAGTGCCGATGTCGTTGGATGTCCATGGGAGAGGCAAGCCGATCTCGGTGGTTGGTTCTGTGCTTTCATTTACAGCATTTGTGCCGCTGATGACCTCTCCACCGCTTGCGAACATAGCGGAAGTGTTACCGGTTTTTGTCGTGGCAGATCGCGTTGATCTCGAAGCCATTCTCATTTGTGCACTACCCGTGCTGGTCACGTCGAGCAGCAGGCTGTTTCCAGAGATGGAAACGGTAGCCGCCCAACCGGCTGGCAAGTTGAGTGTAGCTGGAGCGACTCCGGTGATGTTGTTGCCGCCAGTGACGAGGATGTAGGTGCCGGGTTCGGCACCGCCACTCGAGGTGATCGTGAGTTCCGATGCGCCAGAGAACGCGAACGATCTGCCGGAGGAAATGTCGAGGCGGTCGTGGCTAGCGGCTGGCGTAATGAGGTTGAACTCGAGCTTGCCGCCGCTGGTAATCGTGGTGTTGCCGCCGAGGGTGCCTGTGCCGCCGAGGGTGGCTGCGGAGGCGACAGTGACGGTTCCGGAGGCGGATGACTGGTTGCCATTGATGCAGAGTTTGCCGGCGTTGATGGCGGTGGCTCCGGTGTAGGTATTGGCTCCACCAAGGGTGATGGTTCCGCTGCCGATCTTGGTGAGATTGAGAGTTCCTGAACTGCCGCTCGTGCGATTGACGATGATGCCCTGATAGATCCCTCCACCGCCGTTTCCTGAACCGATGGTGACGGTGCGAGCTGCATTTCCGTTATTGGCGATGATGCCACTGGTGCCACTGAGATTACCGATCGAGATATTGTTGTTATTGATATTGAGCAGGCCGCCGTTGACGGTGAGTTCGCCACTCGCTGAGCCAAGGCCGGAGGCGTTGCCCAACTGGATGGTTCCCTCTTGGAGTGTGGTGCCGCCGTTGTAGGTATTGGCGGCATTCAGGTTTAGCCTGCCTGCACCGGTCTTGATGAGGCCAGCGTTGCCGATGGAATTGCGGATGATGCCAGAAAGGGTGGCCGATGCAGCTCCGGCAGTCCCGCCGGAGACTTGGATGGTGCGATTGGAACCGTTGAAATCCATTCCGTTCTGGAAGTTAAGATTGGAGGTACCTTGCGAATACTGTGTCTGAAGAACCAGAATCGAGGGACTGAAATGCGCGGTACCCCATACAGCTTCGTTGGCCGCGTTGTTGCCGAGGGTGACATTCATGGCAGTGTTGCCGTTCAACGCAAAACCGCTAGCTCCGCCTATGATCTGGACTTGGCCGGAGCCTGATCCCAGCGAACGGGTGAAACCGCTGGTCCAATAGCCCTCCACCACGCCGCCATTTATCGTAAGGTTTCCACTGCCGAGGTTGTTGTTAGAAATCATGGTCACTCCGCCGTTGAGCGTGGTGGTGCCAGTATAGGTGTGGACGGGTGTTTGATTCGCGCCGAGGGTGAGCCGTCCCGGACCGTTCATGGTGATACCGCCGCTGCCGGAAATGATGCTGTTGGCGGTGCTGACGGCGAAGTTGACCGTGCCGCTGCCGTTGATGACCAACAGGTTACCGTTGTTGTTCGTGCTGGCCGAGATGTTGAGCGCGTTGGCCGAATGATTCGTCCATGTTTGTTCCGCACTGAGGACGAGCGGGCTACTGATCGTGACAGTGCCTGATGCTGCTGCTTTGACGATGCCGCGATTGAGAGTGATCGCGTTGCCAGCGGTGCCGAGTGAGTAGGTGCCAGTGAATTGGTTGAAGGTGATGGCACCCATCGTGGTCGGGCTAGCGAGGGTAACAGCACCTCCAGCAGTGCTAGGACCACCGAAGATGGCACTGGCACCTGATGCCCAATTTTGGTTGGCCGAGCCATTCCACCACTGGTTGGCGCCGAGCCATGCGCCCGCTCCATTGGTTTGCCCTGCGGTAGTGCCGTTCGAGTCCCATGTGAAGTAGGTGGAGGTTATGTTGATTTCAACCGTGGCATTTGCGGTGGCAGATGCGGAGTCGGTGACGCTAAAGACAAAAGTGTTTGCGCCTGAAGAACCAAAAGGCGGCGTGCCGGATAGAGAACCATTGGCAGCAACGGAGAGCCAGGCCGGACCGCTGATTTTGGAATAGGCCAACGTATCACCCGCATCTACGTCACTAGCACGTCCTGCAAGTGTTTGACCTAGGTAGGCGGTGTTCTCGCTGCCTGCGACAAGCACGACTGGGTTCACGCTGAAGACGGGAGCGTCGTTAACCGCTGTCACCGAGATTGAAACGGACGCGAATGCGGAATCAATCGAGCCATCGTTGACCTTGAAGGTAAAGCTGTCGACTCCGTTGTAGTTCAAGGCGGGTGTATATGTCAGGTTCGGTGCGCTACCGCTGAGCGTGCCGTTTGTGGGTGGAGCGACAATCGTGAAAGTAAGGGCGCTGCTTTCGATGTCGGTGCCAGCGAGAGTGATGAGCAACGCGGTGTCCTCGTCGGTGGTTACGTTTTGTGACACGGCGTCTGGGATGTCGTTGACCGCGTTGACTGTGATGGAGACGGTGGCGATGGAGGAGTCCGCAGTGCCGTCGTTGACCGTGAAGGTGAAGGTGTCGGTTCCGTTGAAGTTCGCGGATGGCGTGAAGGTGAAGTCAGGGGCGGTACCGCTGAGAGTGCCATGCGCAGGCTGGGCGACTACGGTGTAGGCGAGCGTGCTATTTTCCGCATCGGTTCCGGTGAGGGTGATGGGCAGCGCGGTGTCCTCATCGGTGGTTACGTTTTGAGCAACTGCGACTGGGACATCGTTGACCGCGTTGACCATGATGGAGATGGTGGCGATTGCGGAGTCCGCAGTGCCGTCGTTGACCATGAAAGTGAAGCTGTCGGAACCATTTTGGTTCGACGCGGGTGTATAAGTCAGGTTTTCACCCGTTCCGCTTAAGCTGCCGTTGACGGGTTGAGTGACGATGATGTAGGTCAGCGTGCTGTTTTCGACATCGGTGCCGTCTAAGGTGATGGGAAGAGCCGTGTCCTCATCGGTGGTGACGTTTTGCGCGACAGCCACGGGCGCATCGTTGACAGCGTCAACCGTGATCGAGATCGTGGCGATGGCAGAGTTCACCGTGCCGTCGTTGACGTGGAAGGTAAAACTATCAGCCCCGTTGTAATTCGCGGATGGCAAGTAGGTCACGTTCGGCGCAGTGCCGCTCAGCGTTCCATTGGTGGGCGGAGTGAGAACTGTGAAAGTGAGCGCGCTGTTTTCGACATCAGTGCCAGTGAGAGTGATCGGCAAGGCGGAGTCTTCGTTGGCGCTCACGTTTTGCGTGGCGGCAAGTGGCGCGTCGTTGACAGGAGTTACGTTGATGGAAACCGTAGCGGTCACGGAGTTTATTGTGCCGTCGTTGACGCGGAAGGTGAAACTATCGGGTCCGTTGTAGTTCGCGTTGGGCGTGTAGGTCACGTTAGGCGCGGTCCCGCTTAGTGTGCCGTTAGCTGCTGGCGAGACGATGATGAAGGAGAGTGTACTGTTTTCGACATCGGTGCCGGCTAGGGTAATCGGCAGGGCGGTGTCTTCGGCAGTGCTCACGCTTTGCGCGATGGCAACCGGGGTGTCGTTGACAGGATTGACCGTGATGGAAACCGTGGCGGTGTTAGAGTTCGCTATCCCGTCGTTGGCCCTGAAAGTGAACGAATCCGTGCCGTTGAAGTTAGCCGCGGGCGAGTATGTTAGATTTGGCACCGTGCCAGTTAGCGTGCCGTTTGCGGGTGCTATGAGGACGGTATAGGTGAGCGGGTTGTTATCCGCATCGGTAGCGGTGAGTGTGACGGGCAAGGCGGTATCCTCGTTGGTGGCGACATTCTGCGAGTTCGCGACCGGGGCCGCGTTGGATGGCATCACGGAGATGGTGGTGTCATCAAGGAGGCTCGACGCGGTGTTGAGCGGAATCTCCGCACCATCGGCGAGCACAGCACCGGCATTGATGCGGAGTTGCAGGCTACCGACTCCGGAAGGGGTGACGGGCACGAGGAATACGCCAGGTGAGGGTTCCGTGACGGTGCCGATGGCGCAGGCGGCGGTGCCGGCGTTCGAGAAGTCCGCCGAGCTAACAGAGGAGGCGTTCATGTCCTCGCTGAAAGTGACGGTATAGTTAACAACGGCGCCGACGAGAATTGCGGACCCGCCCGAGTTGTCGGTGATGCCGACGAGGGACGGCGCGGTGCTGTCGGTGCCAGCGGATGTGACGTTGAGCAGCAGGTCGTTTCCGGAGATGGAAACGCTGGCGGCCCATCCGCTCGGCAGGCTGAGGGTGGCGGGTGCCACGCCGGTGATGCCGCCGGGGGCTGTTAGCAGCGTGTAGGTGCCGGTCGAGGCTCCGCCGGTGGTGGTGATGACGAGCACGGACGAACCGGAGAAGGTGAGGCTGCGGCCAGTGGCGAAATCGAGCTTGTCGTGGCTTACGGCGGAGGTGCCAATGTTGAACTCTAGGCGTCCGTTCGCTGCGATGGTCATGTTTCCACCGATGGTTCCGGTGCCGCCGAGTGTCGCGTTGGCGGACAATGTGACGTTACCAGTGGCGGATGCCTGGTCGCCGTTGATGAAGAGTTTTCCAGCGGTGACCGAGGTGGGGCCGGTGTAAGTGTTAGCTCCACTCAACGTCCATGTGCCGGTGCCGCTCTTGGTGAGACCGTTGGTGGGAAGAGCGGGAAGAGCCTGGGTGATCTCGCCCATGCCTGTACCGGAGAGAACGAGCGCGCCGCTTTGGGTGGTGAGCGTGTTGGCGGTCATCGCGCTGGTGAATTTCAACAGGCCGCTGCCGGAGGCTGATAGCGTTTGCGAAGCCGTGCCGTTGAAGCCGAAGTTGAGCACGCGGTCGGTGGTTTCACCGGGGCCGGTATAAGTCAGGTTCACGCCCGCTGCCTGGGTGGAGTTGCCGATGTCGATGGTGCCGTTGGCGATGGTGGTCGGAGCACCCAGAGCACTGCCAAGCATGGAAGGTGTGCCGCCGTTGACGCTGTTGAACGAGGTGACGGTCGCGGTGAAGCCGGTGGTGTTCTGCGGCAGGAACGAGGTCTTGCCAGTGTAAGTGCTGGGGCCTGTGAGAGTCAGTGTGCCGCCATTGGCTTTTTGCAAGACCCCTGCCCCACTGATGACACCGCTAAGTGTTTGGGCGGAACTGCTCCAGAGTTGCAGGGTGGAACCGCTGGCGATGGAGATGTTTCCCGCGTAGTTGCCGCTGCCAAGCGTGCCCGCCGAGTTATTGCCGAGCCTGAGGACGCCGGTGTTGATGGTCACGGGTCCGGTGAAGGTGTTGGTGCCTGTCAGCATCAGCATGCCCGCGCCGGTCTTGATGAGGCCGGCCGTGCCGCTGCTGCTGCGGATCACACCGGAGAGGGTGGCGACGGTCGCACCCGTCGTGCCGCCGTGAATGTCCACCGTGCGGGTTGCTCCGTTGAGATCGATGTTGTTTGCGAGGATGACGTTCGCGGCACCTCCCGAGTTCGGACTATGGAACGTCAGGATGGAGGGATTGAAGGAGGCACTTCCCCAGACCGCTTCGTTGGCGGCGTTGTTGCCGAAATTGACGCTTAGATTCTGACCGTTCGCATTCTGACCAAATCCGCTGGCTCCCCCGGTGAGCTGGATCTGGCCGCTACCGGTGCCCAAGGCGCGAGTGAAGCCCATGCTCCAATAGGCTTCGAGCACGCCACCATTGAGCATGACGTTGCCGCCACCGAGGCAGGCAGCGTTGGTGCCTACCATGAGAGTGCCGCCGTTGATGGTGGTCGTTCCGGTGTAGGTGTTGGCGTTGCCGGTATGGAAGGAAAGCTTTCCAGGGCCGGTCTTGACGACGTTGCCCGCCCCGCTGATCACACCAGACAAGGTGGAGTTTCCGCTTCCTCCGACGGTCAGGGTGTTAGATCCGAGGTCAAGGTTGGCACTGGCAGTTAGAAGGCCGGTGGAATTGTTCGTCCAGGATTGGTTGTCGGTGAGGACGAACGGGCTGATGATGGTGGCGATGCCCGAGGCGGAGGTCTTGTCGATGCCGCCACTAAGGGTGATCGTCTGGGCTGCCGTGCCGAGCGTGTAGGTACCGGTAAAGGCATTTATGGCGAGGTTCTTCACCGTGGTCGGGCTGGCGAGGGTAACGGTTCCGGCAGCAGTGTTTTGACCGCCGATGATCGCATTAGATCCGCTGACCCAGTTGATGTTGAGGCCGAGCACGCTGTCCCACCAGAGGTTGTTGCCGAGCCATGCGCCGCCGCCGTTGCTTTGACCTGAGGCGAAACTATTAGCATCCCAAGTTAGCGCGTAGAGGTTGACGGTGATTTGGAGGGTGGCGTCCACTGTGACGGCAGTGCTGTCGGTGGCACGCACGACGAAGGAGTTCACTCCGGCTGTACCTAGCGGCGGCGTGCCAGAGAGCGCGCCGTTCGAGGCGACAGAGAGCCATGATGGGCCGCTGATCTTGGAATAAGTCAGCGTGTCTCCCGCATCGACGTCGGTTGCCCTGCCAGCGAGGGTTTGGCCGGTGTAGGCAACGGTTTCGGTGGCACCGGCGAGAATGACAGGATCGGCGGTGAAGACCGGCGTGTCGTTGATGGCGTTGATGGTGATGGAAACGGTGGCAAGGTTGGAATCCTCGACCGCGTCGTTGACCTTGAAGGAGAAACTGTCCGCGCCGTTCTGGTTAGAGGAAGGTGTATAGGTCAGGTTTGGCGCGGTGCCACTGAGCGTGCCTTTCGATGGCTGGGAAACGATGACATACGTAAGCGGATTGTTGTCGGCATCGGTTCCCACTAAGGTGACAGGCAGGGAGGCATCCTCATCGGTGGAGACGGATTGGGCCTGGGCTACGGGTGCAACGTTGGCGTTGATGACGTTGATGTTGAAGGTGGCGGAAACCGTAACCGCGATGCCATCGCTGACGCCCACGGTGAAACTGTTCATTCCTATGTCGCTGATGGCGGGCGTACCGGAAAGATCGCCATTGGCAGCCACGGTGAGCCATGCCGGGCCGCTGACCTTGGAGAAGGAAAGCGAGGCACCCGGATCGATATCACCAGCGTTTCCGGCGAAGTTGCCAGTGTAGGGTAGATCCCTGACGGTGTTTCCGCCGGAGAACGGATTGTTGATCCAGAACGGCGCATCGTTGGTGTTGAAGACCGCGATTTGCAGCGAGGTCTGAACAGGCGCGGCGATACCGTCGCTGACGCTTACGGTGAAAACATTGAGGCCAACATCGTTGTTGTTTGGCGTGCCAGAGATGGTTCCGTTTGTGGCAACACTAAGCCATGAGGGTCCGCTGACTTTAGCAAAAATCAGCATCGCGCCGGCGTCCACATCGGACGCGGCTACGGACATGTCCGCACTGTAGTCGGCATCCTCGGTGGCATCGGGGCCGTTGAGGGGATTGCTGCTCCAAACGGGTGCGTCGTTAGAGTTGAGAACCGTGATGTTGAGTGTGGCCTGCACCGCTGCGGCAATGCCGTCGCTCACGCTCACGGTGAAACTGTTAGCGCCGACATCGCTGTTGGTAGGAGTGCCAGAAAGCGTGCCGTTGGTGGCGATGTTGAGCCATGCGGGCCCGCTGACTTTGATGAAGGTCAACGCATCGTCGTTCGAGTCGGTGGCGTCGTTGATGAGCGTGGAACTGTAGGCGGCGTCCTCGGAGGCATTGACCTCATTGACAGAATTGACGGTCCATGTGGGTGCGACGTTTGCAGGAGGAGCGACGACGTTGGTGATGTTGATGCGGAGTTGATTGGTGGAAATCACTGGCGCGTCGGCGGTCCACCCAGGTGGCAGGATGACCGTGGCGGGAGCCGAGCCAGTGATGTTGTTGCCGCCGGTGATCAGGGTGTAAAGGCCGGGAGAAGCGTTAGCACCCGCGTTGATGGTAAGAACGGAGGAGCCAGAGAAAGCGAATGTGCGTCCACTGCTGCGGGTGAGTGGCACATGGCTTGTAGCGGGCGTGCCGAGGGTGAACTCAAGTTTCGCGCCATCGGTGATGGTGATGTTGCGACCGACGGTTCCCGAACCGCCGAGGGTGGCAGCGGGATCGACATGGAGGTTGGCGTTAACGTTGGAGAGGCTGCCGTTGACGAAGAGCTTACCACTGTTTACTCTTGTAGTGCCGGTATAGACGTTTGCTCCGCCGAGAACAAGGCTGCCATTTCCGCTCTTGGTGAGCACGCCCGCAGTGGCTCCGGAGGTGACGATGGGCGTGTTGACCACGAGGCATCCCGTGCTGGTATGAACCAAAAGTTCTCCAGTGGTGGTTGATGCAATAAGTGCGCCTGTGCCGTTGATGTTGTATTTGGCATTGGCACCTCCCGCGTAAAGCACACCGCCGAGAGTGGTCGCGGCCGTCGAGGTGATGGTCAGGTTGTTAGAGGCGAGATTCAGCGTCTGGTTGACGTCCGTGTTGACGATTTTTAGCGAGTTTGCCGCGAGATTGCCGGTCAGAGAGCTTGAGCCGTTCAAGAGATAATTCGCGGTCGAGGAGCCGCCGGTGCTGGTCCATGTGTCATAGTTGGAAAGGGTGGTGACGGCACCGTCCGCACCGTTAGTACTATTGACAGCCCAGTTGCCCCCGATGGTGGCATAGCCGCCGAGGATGCCGTTGGTGTTGGTGCGGTCGGTGTCGGCCACGGTGCCATCGAGGAAGGAAATCGAACTCTGCGCGTTGCGGTTGATGGCGTTCATGCGCAGCTTGGCAGTGCCGCCGTTGCGGGTGATGAAGGGAGTGGGACCGGCGTAGAGGGTCGTGTTGGAGACGCTCTGGACAAATGAGCCGCCTTTCAACTCGAGGGTGCCGCCGGCGAGGTAGATGGTGCCGATTTTGCTGGTGTTGGTGGCTGCGTAGTCGAGCACCAGTTTGGCATTGTTGTTGAGATTGGTATTGCCGGTGTACGTATTGCTACCAGCGAGAGTGAGGGTGCCTTGGTTGACCGTGAGGCTGTTGTTCGCGTGGCCCGATGAGGACAACACACCGGAGATCCTCCAGTCGCCGGTGCCTGATTTGACCACAGCGGTTCCCTGCTGGTAGGCACTTCCCGGAACCACACTGGCGAAGATGTTGCCGGTGACTACGTTGCCCATACTGCTGCCGCCAAGGGTCACGACGGCGTTGAGCGGATAGGCGCTATAGCCTTCCACGGAGGCCACGCGCATGCTGGTGGTGGTCGGATTCAGCGTGATGTTGTTGCTTTGGACAATCTTGATGTTACCAAGGCAGAGGCTGCTGCCCGCACCACCGGTGGCGGAGAGGGTGCCGGGGCCGGCAGTTTCCACGTTG
Organism: Verrucomicrobiaceae bacterium; assembly: GCA_027487435.1. Classification (GTDB taxonomy): domain Bacteria; phylum Verrucomicrobiota; class Verrucomicrobiia; order Verrucomicrobiales; family Akkermansiaceae; genus UBA956. The sequence continues at coordinate 9,940 of JAIYDP010000061.1, forward strand.
CCGAGCGTAAGCGAGCTACCGCCGTTGGTGATGTCGACGGCGCTGTTGCCGGTAAAAGTGAAGCCGCGATTCACGGTGGTGGTGCCGCCAGTGTAGCGCAGCGTTCCCCCTGCGAGGTAAAGGCCTCCGATTCCCGCGTCGGGATATTGTCCGAGCGCGCTGGGAGCGCCCGCGTTGTCAATGGTGGCGATCGACAAGACACCTCCGCCGATCAGGACCGAACCCGTGAAGGTGTTCTCACTTGAGAGCACCAGTGTACCCGCGCCGGACTTGTGAAGGCCCAACCCGGCGAAGTTCTGTGAAACGACAGTGCCGAGGGTGAGCGACGCGCCGGAAGCGACGCTGACGGGGGCATCGGAACTCAAACTCAATTCGCCGCCTCCAAGGGTAACGTTGCCATTGCTCACCATCAGACCTCCGGTTTCCTTAGTGCCGCTGAGGGTGACGCCGTAGGTGCCAGCTGCGTTGAACGCGGCGATCTGTCCCGCACCCCATGAGTTGTCGGTTCCGGCGAGATTCGCCTGGGTATTCCAGATGTTGGCGTCGTCCCAAGTGCCCGCCGGACCGCCGGAGGGATTCCAATAAGCCATGACCGCTCCGTTGACCGTAAGTGTGCCCGTGCCGGAAATCCATGAGGAGTTGCCGCTGTTGTAGGTTCCCGGGAGCTGCTTGACGCCGTTGAGTTTGAGACTGCCGATGGTGTCGTTGAAATTGACGGTGACGAGATTGCCGGTGTTACCGTAAAGTGTGAGCGTCGCGGTGTCGGACATGGCGTTGACCGCGTTGAAGATCAGGTTCGCGCCCTTGCCGCCCGTGTTGTAGTCGGCATTGACTGTCACATTTCCGCCGAGAGCTCCGGCTGTATTGGCGTTGACGTTGAAGAGGCTGCCGTATTGCGTGGAAAGGAGGAGCTGCCCGAAATTGTTAGGGACATTGAGGTTCGCGGTATTGCCGCTCTTGCCGCTGAGGGTGAGGGTGTAGGGACCGCTGATCGGGTAATTGAAGATCGGATTCGTGCCGGGGTTGCTTGAGGATCCCATGTTGAACTCGGCATTGCCCTGCAAAACGATGGCAGGGACGGGCAGGTTGTAATTGATGCGGCAGCCAATGCGGGATCCTTCTCCCATGGTGATCGTCGTTGAGCCGGGAGTGCCCAAGCAGTTGAACAGGGTGGTGCTGGAGTTGGCATAGCCGGGCTGCAACAGTGCGCCCGCACCGAGGGTCAGGTTGCCGGAGTAGATAGGAGTGCCGGTCACATCCGCGACTGCTGACTTGCCGGCGGGGAGGACAACGTTGTCGGTGCCGCTGGGAACCGGTCCGGAGTTGGTGTTCCAATTTCCAGCCGTGTTCCAGTTATCGGCTGCGCCGCTGCTATTGCCGGTGAGGATCTGGGTCTTCGGCAGCACGGGAGTGACGGTGATGACTGTGTCATCGATGATCGCGGAGAAGGTGTTGAGGTCGTTGCCGAGCGTGTCCTTGATCACGGCACCTGCAGCGACGGCGAAGCGCAGGTTTCCGGCGACTGTGCCGTTGGGGGTGCATCCCACAGTGACGACCCCGGGTGTGGTTTCGGTGATGGTGCCGGTGGTGACGGGAACATCGCCGACGTTGATGAAATCGGCCGCATCGAGAGTCGAGGCGTCGATGTCCTTGCTGAAGGTCAGGGTGTAGATGACAAGTGTTCCGACTTCGATCGGCCCGCCGCTTCTGTTATCGACGATGTTCGCCGGAGTAAGGACCGGCAGCAGCGGGTCCTGGCCGATGGAGATGACGAGGTTCACCGAGGAACCATAGGCAACCGCCGAACCGTCGGACGGTGACTGACTTATCACACTGCCGGCGGGAACCGTCATGCTGTAACTGCTAGCCGGGGTCACCGTGCCCACGGAAAGCGCGGCATCGGTGATCTGAGTTTGAGCAAATGTCTGCGGCAGTCCTACCACGCTTGGAACCGTTCCAAGCGCGGGAATGGTGGCTGAGGCCGGAGCGGAAACGGCGGTTTCGTTTAAGGCCGGATGTTGATCGCGCGCCTTGACGGTGTAGGAATAACTGACTCCGGGAGTGAGGCCGGTGTCGACATAAACATGACTGGACTGCCAGCCGCTAGAGTTTCCGCCACCGGCGGTGCATGTGAAAAGGTATTCCACGCCCATGCCATCATGCGCGGGGGTCGCCGTCATGGTTATTGATGAGGAACTGGCCGGAGCCGGAGCTACAGCGAAGGTCATCGGGCTGGGCGTCGGAGCGGTGACATCGGAGCTCATCGCCACGGTTCCCTGAATCACGCTTTGGAGAGTTGCTCCGAAACGGATTTCATCGAGCAGGACATTGGATCCACGGGAGAATGTGAGGGTGTCGAAGGTAGATTGATCGACATTGGCCGCCAGCACCGAGGTTGGCGCGGGCAGAATCATGTCCTGTTCCGGCAGATAGATTTCAATACTGTCGTTGGCGGCGCCCCAGGTAATCTTGCCGACCACGAGGCGTTGATTGTCATTCACAATGCCACCGGTGACAGTATTGTCGTAGGCACCTGTCAGCGGCGCGCCTGTGGCAGCAAATTGAGCTGCATACACACCCTTATTTTGAAGTCTGACACCAAGGCCCGATCCTGGAATGCTACCGTCGTTGGGTATGTTGGTGCCGTTGGGAAAACTGTTATTGGCAAGGGCAAGCTCGATCAAATTACCGCTGGCATCCCAGCCGCCATAACCGCCCATCAGCACGCTGAACCAAAGAGTCGCCCCGTTGTCCAGCAGACCACGACTCGCAAGTGCGGAAGTGCTGATAGGACGCGATGCGCCCGGGCTGTTCATGCCAACGATTTTCACTCTGTTGCCACTGACGGGTAGCGTGCCGAAAGTGAGCGATGGCGATTCGGTGGTGATTTGCGAACCAGCGGTCCATGCTCCATTCAGGCCGATGGAGCCGGAACCCGAAGTGCCATTGAGATTGCCGGCCGCTTGATTGAACGGCTCGTAGATCGCCAAACCGACGGGGGCTGCGGGGTTGACGGTGATGTTCACGGTGGCAGTGGCGAACTGGCCCTCGCTGTCCTCCACCTTGAAGGAGATGCTGTCAGAACCCGTGGAGTTGGCGGCAGCGGTGTAAACCAGATTGGGAGCGGTGCCGGAGAGATATCCCTTCGTGGGATCATTGGTCACGGTGTAGTCGAGCGCGTAGCCTTCCGGATCTGCACCCGTCAGGATGATTTGGGTCGGGGTCCCCTGCGCGGCAGTAAGCGACTGGCCGTTTGCCGTCGGCGGGGAATTGGTTGGCAGATTTCCATCCGAGTCCCGGACCGTCACGGCCACCGTCTTGAAAACTTCTGTTAGTCCGTGCGAATCGGACATCCTCACTTCAAACAAGTATTGTCCCGGAGTTCCATCGAAGGCCACAATCGTGTTCTTCGCGGCACCCGTGCCATTGGGCGAGAAATTCACTGCACCCGCGCCACGGAGCTTGCGCCAGGTGTAGATCGAGCCGGGATTAGAAAAATTGCGCGAAGAAACCCGCAGGGTGGTCCAATTCTTGGGCAAGTTGAATGCCGCATCATCGGGGATCACCCAGTCGATGCTCTTGAAGGGTTTCAAAACTTCCGGATTGGTGTCTGCGGCGATCGCAGCGAGTGCCGCTTGTGCCTCGGCAATGCCGTATTTCGCCCCGCTGGCGATCAGGACTTGGCAGAAATGTTCGACATCAGGATTTGGCGTGACCGTATTGCTTGATCCCGCGTAGTCGGCAAGCACGTTGAGGGGTTTCACGATAGAACCGCTGTCATATCCAAGATCCTCAGCAAAGCGTATGGCCAGGGGCACACCTTCGGCTCTTGCTTTTGACTCTAGGAAGGCAATGGCGGGTTCACGGGCTCCAGTGGTGCCCATCCCGGCTTGTGCGTTTTCGTAGGCAATGCTCACTAGGGCATCGGCAACCTGATCGATATCCGTCTGAGTGAGTTTCGGATAGATCGTCGAAAGCCCGCTGCGGACCTCGGCTTGCGCATTGGCCGCGCAAACGCGCATGGCTCCGTAAAGCAGGTTTCTGTCAACGCCAACTAGGTCATGCTGATAGAGGGCCGCCCACGGAGCGAACAAGGCGGAACAGAGGTTGCCGTTGACCGTTTGCATTGGATCCTGGGGATCGAGAGGCAGTAGCGGCCTCTGGTTGGTGATGCATGCCTGCATGATCGTGTTGACATGGGGCTTGTTGGCCGCCGCCGGCATGTAACGAATGGCGAGGGAAGCCGAGAAACGTACCACGTAATTCGAGTGCGTGACCAGGGGCAAGAGCACCGGAACCGAGTTTGAGTTGCCGATTTCCCCCATGGCGAGACAGGCACCGGCTCGGGCATAGATGGTGGCTGATTCATTGGCCGCCGTCGCATGCAGCGTGGGCAACACGGAGGCGTGATCCGCGGTGCGCAGCTTGAGTTCGCGGCCAGCGTAACGGCGTACCTTGGGAGACCAGCTCGATAGATCTGATACCAATTGCGTGGTGGTCCGGCCAGGGGCGTTGTAGATGTGAGCCGAGGCGGCTTGCACTTCGGGCATTTCGGCTGGAGTGATCCAGTTGGCGGGGTTCTGGTTCTTGCCAGTGAGGAAAGTCTGACGCAAAGGCATGGCATAGGTCATCAGCATCGGCGTTGCCATCAGGGCTCCTGCCGGACCGGAGAGGGCGTCGACTTCAACCCCGCCGCTTGAGAAACTATTGTAAACAAAACTACCGTCCCATCTGCGAGCCAGTTCGTACATCCATCGGGTCTCACGGAAGTAGTAGGCCATGGCATCCGGCCCGCCGACATTCGCGCCGAGTGGTGCGTAGAGGAAGGCAAAGTAGGAACCGGTGTGGCCGATATCGCGCTCGGCGATGGCGGCGGCGGTGCTCGCCCGGGCATAGTATTTTGTGGAATCGAGGCGGTCGCCCTCAAGCTGGAATGCAAGTGCCTGCAAGCCCGCCTTGCCGTTGGTATCGTGTCCTTCGTAGGGAAGGTGCTCTCCGTAACCGGCGCAGCCGAGATGAGTGTATTGTGCGAAGAACGTGCCGGCGCGTTCGATACCTGCGAGAATTTCCGGATCGTTCAGGCCGCATTTGTTGGCGAGAACCAGACCGATATAGCAGGGCAGTCCGGCGTTATTGACCGGACCATAGCCCACGTTGTAAGGGCCGTTGACCGGTGCATTGCGAAACCCAGGGTTGGTGAAAAAGTGACCGCAAGTACCGAACATGCTTTGTCCATTCGCGATACAGTAGGCATAGGCGCGGATGGAGGCCATGACATTGGGATCAGGATCACCGGTTTGCAGGTAATATTCCGCCAAGGCAATCAGCTTGGGGCCGATATGCCAAGGCTTGGCCACATTGCCGTCGGACATCGATTTTCCAGAGGTGTAAAGGGCGATGGTAGCCGGGCTAAGAATCAGCTGGCGTATCTCGTTGCGAGCCTTCGTCTGGCGAGCGGCGTTATTGGCTTTGTTCGGATCATTCGCCGCGAGAAGAGTCAGCGCCGAATAGCGCCAATTGCCGTCATCCGCATTGGTATTCATCATCCACTGAAGCCCCTTTTCTAGGATGGACGCCGATTTCGGGCAGTTGTAAGGAGCAGTGGCGCTGTAAGAGCCCAGGGTTTCGAGAGTAAGGGACACCACGGAAGTCACACCCGCGCGCCAGCGCAGCAGCTTCAATGTGGCCGGGCTTTGCGCCTCGGCATCACTAATGGCATTTCCGAAGGCAATCCGCGCGTCCTGGGTGAAGTTCACCGGATTGGCTCCCGTGCCGCTGGCACCGAGGATCACATCATTGACGGCCATGATGTTGGCCGCCGGTGATCCCGCCGCTACGGATCGAACGAGAAACTGGCGGGCGTTGGCTGTCGAAATCCCCTCGCGGTAGCACCATCCCGCCATGCCGGTCGGGCCAAGGTTCCATTGGTCGCCATCGTTGGGCACACCACCCGTTGTCAGATCGGGAGCGGCAGCTCTTGCATAACCTACCACGCAGAGCGCAGCGGCTAAAAACAAGCAGCCCATGACAAAGAATCGCTGAATTAAAAAATACAAGCGAGCCAACAACGAAGGAGCCAAGAATATGTTCATCGGATTTTTTGGGTTTTTTATACTAGCAAAATTGCGTTCGCAAAGAGCCTGTGTCATCGATCATACCTACAATGGGAATTGCAAATGCACGACGTTGGCACAAGTTCACAATACACACCTATTGCGTAAAGTAGGACAGGTAAATCATTTTCTGGATCTCCCACCATTACTCTTTGAGTCACAAAGAAAAATCAGGATACAACACCAACTACTGCGATGCGAAGCCCATGATGATCCGAAGACTATTTGGCAATGCAATTCGCATAAATCGGAAACCAGTATTTATGCCCCACCGAGATGCCTCCCCAGTGGTGGTTGGTTATGCATTCACGTTGTTGGACGCGTAGATGTTGGTAACTCCGTTATCAAGGGAGGAAGTTCGGTTTGATTATTTTTCCCCAGCATGGAAAAATCACCACTCTCGGGGCTATGCTCCGCAAACTCTTCCCGCCCTACAAGCCTTTGGGCGTGTTCCTGCGGATTCATAGATGTATGCGTGGCTGGGGCTGGCAAGGCGATTGGAGAGGCCGTGGTATGAGTCGCGCCTTGCACATCAAAGGCTAGCAACGACTTTCTGGCACTCTATTCCGGATCTCGGGTTGAATACGAAATCGGCTACTTCAGCGCGTTCCACTCATCTTCGGTAGCGGCAGCTTTTTGATACTCCATCAGAATCTTCCAACCGTCAGCATATTTCTTCAGCAACGCCTCAAGGTGAACGTATTCATGCGTCCATTCAGAGCCATCTTGGCGGAAGGAATAGCGAAACACCGATGTCTCATGCGCCGTTGTGGCATCGCCCAATCGCTGAGAAAAACGAAATTCCACCGCAGACTCACGAGTACCTGCTTTCGTGTCGTCGAATTCTTTCTTCCATCGCGCAAGAGCCTGCGTCAATGGGTAGCTTTGCTTTTTGGTTCCACTCACGAGCACTGCCTCGGGATGACACGTGGAAACATAGGCAGCAAAATCTCCCTCTTTAACCGCTTTGGAAACCTTGGCCCAATAGGCATTAAGGCCAGCCATTCGGGTTGCTTCATCTTCTGCGAAGCCGCATAACGTGGCAGCTAGAAAAAATAGGATCGTCAAGATACGGTGATACATCGATTTCATATTGGATAATTGTGTCGCAACAATCTTTCAGAGATTGGCAAGATCTGCAAGATTAAGTCCTAAGTCCGAGATCTTCCTCGGCGGCTGTTAGCGAAGATGCTTAGGCAACGCCAGAAAGGCAGCCATTTCTTCGCGTGACTTGGTGTTGACAACATCTTCACGACGCAACCAACCCTTACGCGCTACATTGACGCCGAAGCGAAGAAACTGCAATTGCGCCGTCGTGTGAGCATCAGGATTGATCGAGCACAGCACACCTTTGTCCCTGGCGCGACGCCACCAACGCCAATCCATATCCAAGCGCCGAGGATTGCAGTTCAGCTCGATGATGGTGCGCGTTTCTGCTGCCGCATCGATGATTTTCGCATGATTCACCGCGTAAGCGTCACGTTTCAAAAGCAGCCTGCCGCTCACATGGCCAAGCATCGTAACGTGAGGATTTTCCATCGCTCGAATGATACGCTTGGTCATGAGATCTTCATCGAGAGTGAAGGCACTATGGACCGATGCCACACAGTAGTCCAGTTGCGCTAGAATCTCATCCTCAAAGTCCAGCAATCCATCCTTGTGAATATCCACCTCAGATCCGGCAAAGATGGTAAACGTGTCGTCCGCAGCATTGATCTCACGAATCTCTGCGATTTGTGCGAGCAAGCGGATTTCATCAAGACCGTTGGCCTGCGCCGAAGACTTGGAATGATCGGCTATGCCCAGATAAGCTAGGCCGAGATCTTCAGCAGCAGCTTTCATTTCAGCGAGCGAATGGCTACCGTCGGAGGCTTGGGTATGATTGTGGAAGGTGCCACGGAGATTTTCGATATCAATGAGTCGTGGCAATTCATGACGCTCCGCGGCCTCGATTTCACCTAGGTTTTCGCGCATCTCGGGCTCAATCGGATCCAGATCCAAAGCTCGATAAATCTCGGCCTCTTCACAAATCGGCGGCACTGGAGCAGACGTCGAATCAATCGGCAACATGCCGTATTCATTGAGCGTCCAGCCTCGATCTTGGGCGCGTTGCCGAATCGCCACATTGTGCTCCTTTGATCCGGTGAAATACTGCAAGGCGAAGGGAAATTGTGTGTTTGAAACCGCGCGTACATCACATTGCGGACCAGCGCTCAGTCGCACAGAAATTTTTGTATCGCCATGAACCATCACATGATCAATCCCCGGAAATCCAGCAACATATTGAGTCAATTGTGCAGGCTGCGATGTCGCGACGAGAAGATCTATGTCGCCGACTACTTCTTTGGAACGTCGATACGAACCACAAACCGCCACTCGTAACGTCTCGGGGTGTTCACGCAGCAAATCGAGAAAATTTTCAATGATCGGAGCGACGGCGCTGAGTCGAAATTGCTTCGCATACGTCCGCATTCGTTGAAGGGATTCCAGCAAATTCGCCTGTGTCTTCGGCCCAAATCCTGCTAGGGAAGCGACACGATCTTGCTCGCAAGCCATTTGCAAGTCCTCCACCGATGCCACCTTCAAATCGCGAAACAGCACCTTGATTTTCTTGGCACCAAGCCCCGGAATGTCAAATAAATCAAATAAGGTTGAGGGAAACTCCGCTCGCAGATTTTCGTGAAATGGCAATTTCCCTGTCGTTGCCAAAATGTGCAGCTTGTCACGCAATGCCTCGCCAATGCCCTTGATCCCTACAAGGTTGCCAGCAGCAGCTAATGCCACAATATCATCGGCATAATTCCGGACAACTTCTGCGCCACCACGATACGCTTTAATTTTAAAGGGATTCTCATCCTTAAGCTCCATCATCAAAGCTATTTCCTCTAGCACGTCGGCCATCGTTTCGCGGTTCATGCGCTCAGCGTATCAGCGACCTTGCCATGATTCAAAACAAGATTGAAAGAAATCTGCTTATCGCTGGTAAAGTGAGTATGTCAGAAATCCCACCCATCATCAATACGTCCGAACCGAAAAAATTCCTTAATTTCCGCGTCGTCGGTGTCCTCGTATTTTCCTTGTGCATGGTCTGGGCGACTGCCATCGCTGCGAAAACATGGCATGACGTACGCAAGCAGCGCGACAAACAAATCATGCGAGTCACTGGTTCCGCTTCCAAGCGAATCGAATCTGATTTGATCGAGTGGACGGCATCGATTTCCACCTTCGACCCGGATCGCATCGCCGCCTACAAAAAACTCCGCGATGCGCGAGAAGAGGTCGTTGCATTTCTCAAATCCCAAGGCATCAAGGCGGAAGAAATCAAGCCGCTGTCATCGAACATCAGCGAAGAATACGAAACCGTGCAAGAGACTGAGGTGCTACCTGTTTCCAATGCCACCGTTCGCCGATCCATACAAAAACTCAAAGGCTACAATGCCACAGAAGCGGTAACGGTGACCTCGAAGGATGTCGCATTAGTGGAGAAAGCCTCGCGGGAAATCACCTCACTTTTAGAAAAGGGCGTCAATGTCGAATCTCAATTGCCGAACTATCACTACACAAAGCTCAGTGACCTCAAGGTAGAAATGCTCGCTGCCGCCGCCGCCGATGCTCGTTTGCGCGCCGAGCAAATCCTCCAATCTGCCGGTAAAGCCAAACCTGGGCGCTTAGTTTCTGCGGATATGGGCATCATCAATATCAATCCAGCCAACTCCACAGCTACTTCCGTGGAAGGAAATAACGATAAATCATCCTTCGAGAAAGACATTATCACTGTCGTGCGCGCCCAGTTTGAGGTGAATGAAATTGTGGATGCAACACCACCTACACCAAGCAAATAGAACAGGAAAAATCTTTCGCTCAAGGCATACGAGTTTCCATCGACGAAAATCTAAGCTTTCCGAAGCACCCCCCTCGAAGAGTGCAAAACGCTTTCTCTGACGATGGTGAAAAAAGTAATGCCGCGCAGGATCCTTTCCCACGAGAAGCACCACCTTTTTTTACATTTTGCAAAAATCTCACTTGCAAGATGTTCAAAAAAACGTTTTGTTCTTCCGAACACTGTTCGAAAATACCATGGCACTTGAACTAACGAAACGGCAAAAAGAAATTTTAGAATATCTTAAAAATGCGCAACGCAAGACAGGAGTAACGCCATCAACGCGGGAATTGCAGCACTTTTTTGGTTTCGCAAGTCAAACCGCGGCAATGAGTCATCTTCGCGCCCTTGAGCGCAAAGGTGTCATTCAACGATTGCCTGGCAAGGCGCGCGCGGTAGCGTTTCCAGAGGAATTGGATCGAGAAATCATTATGGATGTTCCCATCTATGGCCGTATCGCCGCAGGGTTCGGGGATTCAACAACTCCGGAAAAAGAAGGCTGCGTTTCGATTGATATACGCTCGCTCGGTGTCCAACGCACCGCAAAAACCTTCGCCGTTAAAGTACGTGGCGAATCGATGATCAAAGCTCATATCTGCGATGGAGATGTGGTGGTGATGGAATTTCGCGAAGCTCGCGATGGCGACATCGTTGCAGCGTTGATTGATGGTGAAACCACACTGAAACGCTACATGGTGAAAAATCGTATGCCCTACCTTCATGCCGAGAATGATAACTATCCCGACCTTATTCCTGCTCAGGAGCTCATCATCCAAGGAGTCATGGTCGCACTTTTACGAAAATCAGCGTAAATTCCGCCTCCAGCGCGAATTTTGAATCATTTCACAAAAATCAGAAAAAATACGCAACTAATCCTGCCCGTAGGACTTCAACAGAAAGAGAAATTTTTCCCATGAAAACAACACCAGCCCCGACTCCGCACGCTGTCCAAGCAACGAATGATCTCCCGCACGATAGCGAGTGGGAAAATGACGCGGTGTGGAATCTCTTGCGCACAGGCCCAGCGATCCATGCTAGTGCTGGTTTTGTGGATCGTGTTATGGCTGGAATTCAGCAGCCAGAGATGGAATCACCAACGTTCTGGAGTCAATGCCGCCGCTACATTCTGCCCGCATGCGCGGCAGCAGCTTGTGCAATCGCCGCCATTATCTCATCACTTCCCCAACAGCAAGGACAACCCACTGTCGTCGATTCCCCGCCAGAAATCCCCATGACGGAATCTTTTGCTGTGCTGCAAGAAGCCACCAATCGTGAGGTTCTTCTCGCTGCTGCGGATCATTTGAATGATTTCTCGGATACTGAGCTTGTCAGTTTGATCGGGCTGTGATTGTTTCCGCCTGATGAAAGGATGGATTTTTGATTTGGACGGCACGCTCGTTGGTTCGTTGCCTGGCATCGCCCATGCTTTGAACTCAGCTTTGCGGGATCATCATTTTCCTGAGCATCCGGAAAGCATGGTGCGCACGTTTATCGGCGATGGTGTAGAAACACTCGTCGCACGTGCCTTAGGCTCCGCGCAATCCGCACACATTTCTGCCGTTGTTGCTACATTTCGGATTCACTATGCCGAATCTTGGAAAACAGGGACGATCCCCTACCCTCTCGTTCTCGAAACACTCGCGGCCTTACGGAAAAATGGCGCAAAAACCGCCATTCTTTCGAACAAACCTCATCGCTTCACCGCCGAAATCGCGGCAGCCTTGTTTGGCGAATGGATCGACATCGCTCTAGGTGAAGGTGATGGTATTCCCCATAAACCTGACCCGACAGGAATTCAGAAAATCCTTCAACTGTGGAATCTTCCAGCAGAAGAAGTATTCATGGTCGGAGATAGCGTGATGGATCTCCAAGCGGCGGCAGCGGCGGGAGTTCCATCCATCGCGGTCACATGGGGCTATCACGATGCCGACCGCTTGCGATCCGAAAATCCAGCAAAAGTCATCGACTGCATGTCAGATCTCATCGAGCAGCCTCAAATGTAACATGGATACTCAAATCATCATCACTCTGATTCTCATTGCGGTAACGCTCTACGCGTTTATCAAAGAGATTGCTGCGCCTGACCTCATCGCAATGACGCTCCTGTGCCTGACAGTTCTACTAGGATTGGTCGATGCCAAATCTGTGATGGAAGTATTTAGCAACGAAGCGCCGCTAACCATCGGGGCACTTTTTGTTATCGGAACAGCCTTAGAAAAGTCCGGTGGTGTGATGCAGATCTCTCATCTTATGGAGAAACTTCCGGCACGGCATTTGCGCAGTACGATTCTTCTTCTGGGCGTCGTCACTTCATTTTTCAGTGCCTTCATGAACAACACCGCCATCGTGGCGATCATGCTTCCTGTGACTTTGGGCATGGCACGCACACGCGACTTGCCAGCGTCCAAGTTGCTGATTCCCCTGTCCTATGCTTCGATTCTTGGCGGCTGCTGCACCCTGATTGGCACATCCACCAATATCGTGGTCAGTGGGAGATTGTCCAAATATGGGCTGGAGCCGCTACGCATGTTTGAACTTGCCTACATTGGGATTCCCCTCTGTGCCATCGGTTTACTCTACTTGACCTTCGTCGGCCCGAAATTGCTGCCATCCCGCAGCTCCGTCATCGGTGTCTTAAATGCAGAGCAACGTAGCACGCCTTTGTTTCACATCCTCATCGAAAAATATTCCCCTCTCGTTGGCATACCATTGCTGGAAAGTCCGCTGTTTGACAAAAAAAACTGCATTCATCTCATGGAAATTCGCCGCAATGGCGAGCGTGTCATGGTTCCCGTCAACGCCATCACCATCCAGGCGAACGACCGATTTCTCATCGGCGTGCATGGCCACCGCAACAAAGTCGATACGGTAGAAGCCGTTCTGCCCGATCAAGGAATCACGACGCTTTCGAAAATCGAAGGCATGCTCACGGAATTGGTTTTGACCGAGGAATCGGAACTTTGCCACAAAACTTTGGCCGATTCTGACTTCCGCCAGCGCTACAATGCCATGGTGCTTGCGGTTCATCGCAGTGGCAGCAACATCACGAAAAAGCTTGCCACTGAGATTTTAGCCCACGGCGACACCCTCTTGGTTCTGACGGCAAAAAACAACCTTTCTAGTTTGCAGCAAAGCCACAACTTTGTGCTTACCGATATCGCGCAGAGCAATCCCGCTCCCGGCTTTGCCTCAAAAGCCACAGTCACTTGGGGTATTCTAGCTGCCATGATCTTGGGGACATCGCTCTTTTCTGAGCAATTTCCGATGCATATCGCAACTCTTGTCGGCGCGGTTGCGGTGCTGTGGTTGCGTATCATTACGCCTCGGATTGCTTACGCAGGAGTCGATTGGCCGATCATTTTTATGCTCTACGGCATGCTGGCTCTGGGCACAGCCATGGAAAACACCAAAACCGCAGAATGGCTGGCGCAGGGATTTGTCGGAGCCGTACGCAGCATCGCCAGCCCTGAATGGCTGCTTCCTCTCTCGCTGAGCATGATCATCTTGCTGACCATCGTCTTGACCGAAGTCCTATCCAACAACGCCACAGCCTTGATGATGCTGCCGATCGTCGTCAATCTCGCCGAAGAACTCTCCTGCAATCCCCTCCCCTTTGTCATCGGCATCTGCATCGGTGCCAGCACTGCTTTCATGTTGCCGATGGGCTACCAAACCCACATGATGGTCTATGGCCCCGGTGGCTACAAATTTGGTGACTTTCTCCGCATTGGCCTGCCCATGAACATCATCGCTTGGTTGCTCGCCTCTACCATCATTCCTTTTGTGTGGGCGTTTTGAAAATTTCCTGAAGTCTGATTCATAAAGATAAGACACGGAAAATCACGATCGATTCTTCAACGAGCCTAGCAGAAAAAACGCGAGATTGACAGACCATAGGCAAATCACATAAAATCGCGGGCATGAAAAGAATCGTGATGTTTTTTGCCTTGATCGCATCGGCAATTCCAGCAGTCTGCCAAGTCAAAGCCCCCGTAGAAGTTGTGGACAGTGGTGTCGCCGCAGTCAAAGATTTAGGCAAGCAATTGGTTTTAGGGAAATTTGTCGTCACCTACGAACGCATGAATCCCCTTTGGCGCAAACGATTAGCCAAAAAAATGGGCGGCGAGGAAATCCTCAAGGCGCACTGTGAATCCGTCGGTGAGCAACTTGCAAAAAGTGCTATGACTCTGATCAGCCACACCACGGAAGGCTTTCCAACCATTTACGAAGTCAGTCCGGGAAAAAAAACGGAGCTCGTTGATAACAAGAAAGTCGAGACCCTGATCTACACCAAATGGCTGATGGTCGTACCCACGGTGGCGCGCTACCGCATCATCGGGCAAGATGGAAAGCACATTATCGAATCTCATGGATTTCAAGTCGCGGTCAGCGATAAAGATAAAATCGATTGGACTTTCATTGATGGAGGAACCGTTACCGTTGCTGATCTACGTAACATGTTCAGCTCCGTGCCTGTGAACATGAAGTTACCTGAAATGACCAACAAGCGAGTCGAACCCTAAGTTCTGCAA
>JAIYDP010000076.1 GCA_027487435.1 Verrucomicrobiaceae bacterium
AAAAAAGACGTTAGGGGCGAGGGAGAAAGGTTCGTGCGGGTCTTTTCCCTCTCCCCCCCCCCCCCCCCCGCTCTCTCCAGAGCGGCGTGGCGACGAAGAGGCGGACGCGCCGACGGTGCAAAAGCTCTCCGAGCAGGTCATCGCTTCGCTTCGGTTGAAATGTTAACTTAACAGGTCTCAGAACTTTTAAAAGCCAATCGCGACCTTCGTTTTCGCCTCGGCCTCGCTGCGGCGGAGGGGGCGGACGATGACGCAGACGCGAAGCGAAGCGAAGCCTTTTGCGAGGGCGTGCGCAAGTTCGGCCTCATGGCGACCCGCGCGATTGACAGTTTTGGTGGGAAGGTGGTGCATTTGTTTGTTATCTTTTAATGGGACAGGTCACCTCTGCCTCGGCGCAGATGTCGCTTGTGCTTTCGAAGGGGGGGGTCCCTCGTGGGGTTGCGGCGGCTTGTGAGGAGTTTCAGCACGCCGTCGACGACGGCTTTGGGGCTTTAAGGTGTGTGGAAAACTGCTTTTAGCCAGGGTGGGCTCACTGCTTGAAGGGTGCGAGTGAGGGAGGACTTTGAGAACACGCTCCGAGGGGGGGGGGACGATAGCGACGACGACGTTGAGCTTGATTGACCTGCATGCGATTGACCATGATTGATGTACCTTTAAGCAACTTGAGATAAAACTCGACTTTTTACGCGACTCAGTTAATCGATAAAAGGCAACCGGTCAACTTTAAAGGTTCACCCCAACCACTCTCGCATCAATTTGGGAATCAAGTCTTTGGCGTCATGAAACTAGAGCAATACTTGTTAGCCCTTCCGCTGCTTCGCTAACAGCTGCTCCACATATTTAACGACTTCCTCCCGCTTGACTTTGACTTCGCCGCTTCGCTTCTCAACCTGCCGAACTCCCACCCCCCCCCCCTTCCCTCCTTCTTTCCCCCTAAGAATGACTTCAAACCCACACCCCCACTCCTTCGCAACCTGCAGCTGCGCCTCCAAATCCTCTTGCGCGGCTGCACAATCAGACGACCCCCCCCCCTCTCCTTTACAATACACGCAGCGGATCCGCGCCGCACGGAAGTCTGCGCACATGATCGCCCGGTCACGGTCGAGGCCTGGCCCTGCGGTGGCGACAAAAACGAGATCAGACGCAGTGCTGGCGTGGGCCATCAGAGTTGCAAGGTAGTCCAAATTAAGATTGATGTGCCCGTAGTCCCAGGGCAATTTGCTGCTCAACCCAAGCGCGTCCGGAACAGGCGCAGCAGACGCGGTCGCGATGACTCGTGCGCCGTCGCAGCCGCCGGACTGCTCAAGAAATGAGAGCTGTCAAAGTCATTTTGGGTTGAAACGCTGTGACCTGCGCTTGCAGAGCGTCGGACACGCCCCTGAGGGAGAGGAAGGGGTCCACAACGAACGAGTCCTCAGCGCACTTAAAGATCCCGACGGCGGTTGACACCGCCACCTCCAAGTCCTTAAATGCCGCCGAGTCCTTGACTGAAGGGGGGAGAATTTGCGACAGTCTTCCCACTTTGCCCTTGTCAACGAAAAAGCTGTACGCCAAGTCCATTTGCTTTTCTCCGACACCTTCCGCATGCAGCGCCGCTTTCAAAACGCCCCAACCCTCCTTCCCCGCCGAAATGCCCTCCTCAACCGCGCGAAAAACAGCCCCAACGCCGTCCCTAGAGACACCAAGCGCACTCAGCAACCGACCCCCCACTCCTGCATGCCCAACGCGAAGGAGTGGCCTGCCCATTCCGAAAATAGCTGAGATGTCCGTTCCAAGCTGAGTAAGGGTCTTTAAGACATCTGCAAACGCGATGAAAGGCGCATCTTCAACAGTGCGCGCGATGATGTGGAATGCCGCAGTTAGCGATTCGCTCAAGGGACCCAATCTGTCCGGGGGGGGGCTCCTAAGGACGGGTGCAATTTCGACCCAGCGCAACTCTTCAAGAGGCCATCCCTTCAAAAGGAATGGCTGGAGGAAGCCGACGAGGAAAGAATGTCTCAACGACGGCCGCAGGTCAAGGACGCGGCCCCCTTTGGCAACAAGGCGCAAACTATCTGGCGCTGGAACGGGGGGAGGGGTAACAAATTGGACGGTTGCAACGAAGTCGAAGCCGAGATGGCGGGCAGTTGACTGAACCGCCGCAATGGCGCGCGCACGAGCTGCGTGAGTTCGAAGGGGGAGCTGACTTTGGGGGGGAGGAGCGTCCTGCCGTGGCTTCATGAGGGTTTCGAAGAGAGTGTCGTAAAACGTCGAGTTGGGGTTTGCTAGCATCCTCATCGCGTCCTTCAGCCTCTCCAAATCCATCTGACGGAATCACACATCAAATCTAAAAATAGAAAACCCTTGGTGCCAACACTTCATGCAAAATAATCTCTGCCGCACTCGGGCGCCGCTTCGGATTCGCGCTGACACACGCTCGAATGAGTTTCGCGTGGTGGGGGAGATCGCGGACAAACGCGTCCGGGAGGCGGCCTTCGCGAAGGTTGCGGAGGACTTTGACTCGCTCGTGCGCTGTCTTAAAGGGGTTGAGCATCTCGAAGAGGATGACGCCGAAGCTGAACACGTCGACGGCTGAGTCATAGCTCCCACCGGACTCCTGCTCCGGCGCCGCGTAAAGAGCGGTCCCGACTCCTCCCGTCAGCTCATCGTCGGCAAAGCCTCCCCCCCCCTCAACCTCCTTCGACGTCGAGGAGGGAGTGGTGCGTTCTGTCGCAAGACCGTACTAAAGGCGTGACTCAACGTCAGTCGCGACCTACATCCCCAATCTTGACGTTGCCGTCTGCTGCGATGAAAATATTTGATGGCTTCAAGTCCCGATGGATGATGCCCTGCCCGTGGATGTACGACAAACCCTCGCCAATTTCAAACCCTCGCCGCTCGGCCACGTGCACATCAAAATCTGCTTCCCCCATAGCATCGCGCAGCGTCCGCTCGCAGAATTCCATCTGAACCCGTCAGTCCCCCCCCCCCTCTCCTCAACTTGAATAAAAAGGATCGCGTCGCTCTCACGCGTGAACGGCTCATCCGTCGTCGGTGTGCCACTGCCCTTGCGCGAGAAGAAAATCGAGTCTGAGCGGAGGGTGTTTGAGTCGAAGGCGTCGTCGTCCGCAAGCAAAACACCCTCGGCGTCGAAGCACTCCACCCACGCTGCAAAGTGAGCGCCCTCCCGCACAAGCATGCCTTGGTAGTACCGCACAACGTGGCGATGCGAAAGCCGCGACAGCGTCGTCACTTCGCACGTGAGAAGACTCCACCCCCCTCCTCGCACCCTCCCGAAGAACCCTGCTCATTGTGTCCGGGTTTGTCATGCTCAGGGGGGTCTTTTTGATGGCGTAAAAGTTTCCGTCCAGGCGATTGCGGACTTTTGCGACTTCGCCAAACGACCCCCTCCCCAACGCGCAGATCTCCTCAAACTCCGTCCGGTACCGCGCAGTCGCCATGACCGGCAGGGACGGAAGGACAGGCTGTCCCATCGAAGTCTCGGAGGAACTTGAGTTGCCGTCAACAGCATGCGGCTGCGGCTGCGGCTGCGGCTGCGGCTGCGCCTCCAAGTCGCTGACATACTTGTTAAGCTCAACCCGCAGCTTCTCTTCGGCCGTAGGAGCAGCTGGTCGAGTGTCAGCGCGGGGGATTTGTGCCTCTGCCACGCGAACAGCTTCACGACGTTTTTCTGCTGTTTGACGCTCGTCAAACAAAGAGGGGGGGGGGCGATTGAAGTCGATGAGGACGTCCTGGACAACATTACAAACAATGAACAAGCACAACGCCCCGGCGTTGTCGTCGATCTGACAATTGAGGAATGCACGAAGAAGGTCGAACTGCTTTCTTTGCAGCACTTTCTATTGTTTTTACGTCCGTGCTGCTGACGCCTTTGAGGGCTTCGATCATAAAGAGTAAGACGCGCTCTCAGCGGGATGTACATGTATAAGACAAGGTCGCTTTGGATACTCCTTCTTCAGTCTTGCGTGTGAGGAAGGCGCTCTGAAGGAGTACACAAAAAGGACCGCAACGGCGGCAAAGCATTGGTCCGGTTCCATCCCCGACGGGTAAAGAGCTACGCGGATCCTCCTGATTTCATCCTTCTTATGCGGAACTTCTTCAAATACATCCTTGACAGTTAAAATCGTCGCTAGGTCTACTGAAACTTGAAAAATTGCTTGAAGAGAAGAGATTTCGTTGAAAACATCTTCCATCTTTAACAAACAGCTCCTTTTTCTATTTGTTAGTCCTTGTGACATCAAACTGCAGTTTTTGCAGCACTTCATTCAAGGGGTCCCCATCAAAACCAGTCATCCCGTGGTCCAAGCTGCATGTCTGCTCTGTCCCAGCGCTCCTTTGCGAAGGACCTCGCGTCTGCTCCATTTTCTCGTTCGTCTTCACGCGCAGCCAGCGTCCGTCGCTTCCTTCCATTCTCCGCACACACCGTCCCTCCCACCCTTGCTATTCTGCTCTCTCTTGGCCTCTACTTCTGAAGTCTCCTCTTAGATCCCGAAGCTGGGACGCGTCGCACCTCAGCACAGCATGGGCGAGGCTGAGGCCTCATGCCTCGCCAATTTTGTCGTCATTCGTGTGGCTAGGCTTCCCCTCTCTCCTGATCTTGTCGTGGCACCCGACTCCCAAGCCGTCGGATTCGCCTTCGAGGCGATTCCCCAAGATCCCGTTCCTGTCGAGGCCCTCAGCCCGTCACGAGCACGCCCATGGGTCACAATTTTTGATGCTTTGGAGCGGCAGGATGTTTTTCTGACAGCTGGAGTTTTTGACAAAGCAACAAAGGGTCGGGCAACTGCTTTCAGCTGGGACATAGTGGCTTCCGGGTTTGGGAGATGACAAAGCAAGTCGACCGGCCCGTCTGCTGCGCCTCCACGCCAGAATTATCGATTCCGTTGATGACGGCTTGTGCCACCATGAGCGTGCCGTTGGGGAGACGAATGCGGCTCATTCAGTCCCGCAGGGTTGAAAAGCAGATCAACGTGAGCGGTGCAACCCTTGAAGGGGTTTGGAATGAGACCGTGGAGGGTCAGCCGTGTGGATGCAAAACGGACGCTCGTAGAGGAAGATTGTGATGAAGGACCTTCCACTATGTGGTGGCGAACTCGTTTATTTTCATCAACGCAACCGCCACAAAGAAGGGGGCCTCATGAGCTTCCTTGCGCGACTTCATGAGCTTCCTTGCGCGACTTCATCGCAGGGACTGGCGGCGTGAACAAGTTGGGCCCTGCGAAGAAAAAGCTGCCTCGTGTCTGTTCAGCACCGGCCCCTCGTCGACACCTCTCATCGCACTTTCCGCTTCAGCCAATGCCCCTTCTCAACGTGATGTGCCGTCACGTGCTTCCTGTTTGTCCCTCACAAACCCTGTTGTGTCTTTTGGCCGTGCTTTGAATCGCAGAGGAATCTCCGCAGCTGCAATATCGAAACGTTTCATTTGAGATGTTGTCATGCTTGTGAAGAGTCGCGAACTTCGTTTCTCCGACTCCAAAGATCCACAAAGTCATTCCATCAAGCCGTTTGATGAGTCCGAGGTGAAAAGGTTCCGAGGACCGCGGAAGCGAAACCAAATCGCGTCCATGGGCTCAACGTCGGAACCAACTTCGTTCGACCGAATGGATATGGGCCGTCCCTGCATGCTCTTTGACCCCTCGTCCGGCCCTTTTGTCGTCGACCCTCGGCACCTGCAGTTCGCGACGGCTCTCGTGTTGTCTCACCTGCAGTCGCAACAGCATTTGCATTTCCCTCTTGACGGGATTCAAAAGGGAGGCCTCCGCTGTTGCAATCAATCATTGCAGCCATTTTATGCAAGTCCCCGCCAGATGTCCCCAACCCTGACGCACTCCTTTTGGCAAGCTGACACTCCTCTC
Source organism: Verrucomicrobiaceae bacterium (assembly GCA_027487435.1). Taxonomy (GTDB): domain Bacteria; phylum Verrucomicrobiota; class Verrucomicrobiia; order Verrucomicrobiales; family Akkermansiaceae; genus UBA956. Next base: position 5,856 of record JAIYDP010000076.1, read on the forward strand.
TTTCCAAGCCTCATTGGCCTCTCCCCACCTCCTCCAAATGCGCAGCAACCTCCGCAACGGTTGAACCAGTCGAAGGACCTTGACTCAGGAGGGAATGGACAAGAACATTGCAAGCCATGTGTTTCGAAAGGCATCGACAACGCAAGTGTGTTTTTCCGGATCGAATCCATTGATCAATTAATTTCCAATGAGACTGTTTTCAAGAATGCGAAGAAAGAGGAGGCAAATCTCTCAAAGGCTCCAGGAGCAGTCAAACTTCCTTCAGCAATTCGAAACAGGGCTCGGCAGACCCCAGCCTTAAGAAAACAAGGCACAACTACATCTGTCACGGCTAGGGAGGAACGGAAGTCTGGATTGGCTCCTCTTGCCCCTATTGCATCACTGCTATGCGACGATGCTCCTCGCCGTCCAGCAACTGCACATTCACATGGGGTCCCCCTTTGTTCCAAGCTGCGGAACAACTTTAAGAACCGCTCGAGTCCACCAAATGCGCTGAAGCTGTCACGTTCGGTTCAAGTACGTAACCCCACACTGGAGTCTCACATTTGCAGCCCTCAGAAATGCATGTGGGAATCGTTGTCCCGTCTCCTTACGCTGTGAAGAGGACGAAGAAGCATTTACTCTAATTTCTGATGTAATTATTTTGTATTTTAGAATGTCAAGGATTGTTGGACTTTCGGAACTTCCAGCCTCTCTTGACTTCGAGTCTTTTGTCAAGTTCTACTCAACCCTCTCAAGCCCCCAGTCTCTTGTGTTCGCTCTCGTCGAAGCAAATGTGGATCCATCATTGTTTGGGCGAATCCTCTCATTTTTATTCCGTGAAATCCATTCCCGCGTGGACGACGTCGATTACATGGGCCGCTCAATTGTGCTTGCCCTTGTTGATCATTGCAAGTACGAGGAAGCTCTTCTGGTCATTAAGAAATGGGGCTGCATGCTTAACCTTGATCTCGCGGACAATGATGGCCGCACTTTCGGAACCATTGTCGCCTCCATGCTCGACAAGAATTGGAAGGCGCTTCTTGTAGAGGCTGCCATCCATTCCGGTAGTGTTGACGTCAACGGCGTAGATGCGCAAGGATGTTCCATGCTCTCTGTTGCGCTTTCGACGGCAGATGAGGCGCTCCTTCACACGCTAGCTCTCTGCGGAGTAGACGTTGGAGCTGTTGTTCCCGGCGATGATGGCGTAGTTGCTTTTGAGCTCGCTCTCGATCTGGATATAAAGTTCAGCCTCCTGTGGACACTCTTTCAATGTCCAGGATCGTCCGTTTCTCATCGCGGGGTCAGAAGCAATCGCACAGTCGTTTCCGGATTTTAGAGCTGACTCAATCAGATCCTTCACGCTGCAGTTGCTGCATGTGACCGAGACGCTGTTCAATGGCTGCTTTCTCTTCCGTTTCACCCTCAAGTAGATCAATGCGATGCATTCGATCGCAGCCCCATATCATTGGCCTTGAATGCGGGCTGGGATGACGTTGCCGTTTTGAGTATCATTCTTTTTTAGCGAACTCACCTCTAACCAGTGCTGAAGCTCAGTGTTGGACTTAGCAGAGAACAGGCATCTTCTTGCCTTTGTGCTGCTGCGGCTTTGCAACATTGCCCTCTTCTTCTCATCGCAGCTCTCCTCAGAGCCTCAGCTGGTTCTGGCCTAACAGTCCAAGTGTTGGAGACCTTCTCTGTCGTCGGACGTCTCTGTGAACTTGTAGATGCCGCTGACTGGCGAGACCTGTGCACCGACATGGCAATATTTGGTTCTTTGATTGAAGTTGCATCAGAGTTTGTCGCCATCAAGATAATGGACAAAGTCTTGCGACGACAAGGTGCGCTCTGTGCAGAAGCTCTTTCTGCTCATGGCCTGTATACTACCCGAAAGTCCTCCTTTCCGCATGCTCATCTGCTTTGTATCGATAGCCCTGTCGTTGGATTTGAGCCTTTTCTGCATTTTGGCGCTCGTCGTGGACTCGTTGGTGTTGTTGCAGCTGCACTTGAAAGAGGAGCTGACCCAAACAAACCCATCATCGGCGGCCAAACTCCCCTCCATGTGGCCGCAGCAGCTGGAAAGCATGAAACTGTTCAATTGTTGCTTGCCGTCGACGAGGTGGACCCAACCATTCTCAACGCTGAAGGATATGGTTTGCTCACTGCTGGAGCGTGTTCTAACCGAGTAGCTCCTATTCATGTCGCCATGCATGCTGGCTCGGTCGATGGCTTCCTCACCTCGTCACGGAAGGATTTCTGTTGGAATCAACGCACGTCCGATGGGACACCGCCTCTGATTATTTCCGCAGACAACGAGCTTCTTCTTCTCAAGCTCGTGGCTTCTCGCCGCTTCGACTTATCAGCAGCAGATTCTGATGGACGCCAAGTGGCGCATGTTGCAGCCGCTGCAGGTCACAACTTACTGAAACTATCGGAAGAGGGCGTTTGTTTTGACGTATTGGATGCAAATGGACTACGCCCTGTTCATTATGCGGCCAGGGCGCGCCGCAACGACAACACAATGTTTTTGCTTCGCTCTCGTTGTGACGTTGAACGATTTGGCGAGTCATATCTCCTTGATCTAATAAGTAACCAAGAGTTCGAGGTTCTTTGTGCACTTTGCGAGCGCCAAGTGCTCTCCCCGAGATTTCCCTCCTTGCTTCCCGCTGCTGTCGCGTCAGGTGCATCATCTGCGGTGAGGCGGCTTCTTCGTGCTGGCGCCGCTTCTGCGACAGGACTTCTGACGACGAGCGCTGGATGTCAGACCGAACCACTGAACTTATCTGACTGAGCAGTGCTAGATGTCCCGTCAATGGCGTCACTACTAGATTATGGTGCCGATGCCAACGAAGAGGGTAGCGGTCCGGTTAGGGCTGTGCTGGGACAAGGCGTTGCCTCCTTCTCGCCGAGACAGATCGAAGCAATCCAATTACTTTTGAAGCATGGCGCTCGCACCGATGATGCAGAAATAAACGATTTAATCAAAGGGTTTCATCTTTTAGAATCGTCAACTTTTCAATCACTGGCTTTTGACCCAGTTGTTGCACATTTCCGCAAGCACCTTAAGTGTCCGACTAGTGCTCCACCTCCAGTTGTTGTTCACCGCCATGACGTTCTAAATGACGCCTTCTTGGCGCTTGAGGCTCTTTCTGCTTCGCATCCTCCTTGCGCGTTCTCTGTTGAAGTGTCTCATCTTCGACCAGAGGTATCATTTTATGGCGAGGTCGGCATCGACGGCGGTGGAATTCGCTCTGATCTTTGGACGGCCTTGTTTTCAGCTCTGAGAGACTCTGACCTTGTTGAGATGTCGTCTTCGGGTTCGTATTGGTTGCGGAGGTGGCTCATTCAATTTTCAGCCTCTAATCTGTCCAGTGGCCCTTTGACTGCAGACTGTCGCCGCCGTGTTCGAATGTTTGGAGACGCAACGTTCCGATCTGCGATTGTTGATGCACAGCCGATCGGACTACCTTTGGCACCATCTACCTTCGGCTCTCTGTTGGGGAGGAAAGCCGGCTTTGATGACCTTCGCCTTGAAGACCCCGAGCTAGCTCAAGTTCTTGTTAACCTCATCCAATCTACTGAGGAAGGAACTTCGATACCAGTCGACGATTTCGGTGCATGGGATCACCAATTTAGCGATGCGCTTGTGAGTAACAGCAACGTTGTGCCATTTTGCACTTCAGTCGCAGAATGGCGCCTTCAAAAGTCACGCTCTGATGCCCTGACGGCGTTTTTTGACGGGTTTTTCTATTGGATCGACAAAAGGCTTCCACTTCAAATGAAGTCAGACGAGTTGCAAATTGCAGTGTGCGGACGAAGAAGCGAAGCTGCAGAGGTGATGCATCTGCTGACCTTTGTCGGGTTTCCTTCCGACAGCGCCACTCCGACACTGTTTCAGACCTTTCTGCTTAGCTTGGATCATCGGGATTTGTCAAGACTGGTCCGATTCGTTACAGGGAGGGCTACGATGCCACCAGATGGAATTTGCATCCGCTGCACCGACAAATGCTGTGATCATTTTCCGGTTGGACGAACGTGTGCACAGACGTTGGAGTTGCCACCCTATCCATCCTTGGCGATGCTACGGGCCAAAATGGGAATTGTGATTAGTTCTGTGGATGCTCTTGGGTTCGAGATCCTTTAGTATTTCATTTCTTTGATTAGACCCTGAACTCATCCTGGGTGGCAGCTGGACCCGTTGCTGATGGAGACGTCCTCTTGGACTCTGGAATGACATTGGCACGAGTTTAAAGTTGGCATGATTTCACAAGGATTTGATTTGATCCCCAAGGCGAAAGGGTTCAAACTTGATTGCATTCGGTTGCCTGATTTGATGTCTTCATATCTCTTCCTGCGCTACTCCGCTCCCTTTAATTATTCTTCATCCCCACCACTTAAGCCCGAGTTAAGATCGATCGGACGAGGGTCTCTGCAGCTCTACCATTTTATGCACAAGCCGACGGCTCCCTCCGTCCGATCGACAACGTGTCTGTGACACGACCACCTCGTACCAAACCACAAGACACCGGCGCGCACTTCGATCGTTGTGGCGGTGGCTGGACGGCGTTGTCGATGTGATTGGCGTTGTGACAGACACATTAGGATCGCTTGTTAACTTCATGCCGCCTGCGACGATGGATGTGT
>JAIYDP010000130.1 GCA_027487435.1 Verrucomicrobiaceae bacterium
ACATGAAACAGCGACGGCTCGCCATCATGCACATTGTTCATCAGGAAAACCCGATTCTCCAAACCCGCTAACAACAAGCCCATCGCATTCCGGTCAAACGCCACATTCTGCGCACTCGCTGCGCACTCCAAACCATCCAACACCCGCATCTGATCCCGCTCCGTTTGCAGCCGCCCCAAAAACCACGTACCGATGTTCGATAGTGCCTTGTAATCCAAATCTGCAGGATTTTGCGTCGCCAACAAACACCCCAAACCAAAGGCCCGCGACTGCTTCAAAAGCGTCATCATCGGTCGCTTCGATGGCGGATTCGCTGTTGGCGGGAGATAGCCAAAAATTTCATCCATATACAGCAACGCCCGCAGCGACGTCGTGCCACTCTGCATCCGCATCCACCCCAGCATCTGATTCAACAACAGCGAAACGAAAAACATCCGCTCCTCATCCCCCAAATGCGCCAAGGAAAAAATCGACAGCCGCGGCTTGCCACTCGGCGCCGTCAACATCGCCGAAATATCCAACGGCACCCCCTCCAGCCACTGCGCAAAGCCCGGCGACGCGATCACATGATTGAACTGCAAAGCCAACTCCTGCCGCTCCTTGCTGGCATAAAAGGTCTCCACATCCACCACCCCCACCTTATCAAACGGCGGCTTCTGAATGTGCCGAATCAGCGTCTCCAAGGTCACATCCTCGCCCTTTTGCCAGCACGTCTGCAAGATCACCGAAAGCAAAATCCCTTCCTGCTGTTGCGCCGCCGCATCCTTGCCGATCAGCCCCAGCAACGAACGCACCGTACACTCCACGCACTCCCCCAGCATCTCCCCATCGTCTAGTGTCTCAAACGACGGCACCGCCAGCGTGCTCAAGATCGAAACCGGAATCCCCGCCTTACTTCCCGGAGTAAAAATGTTCACCTCCACCTTATCGCGAAACTGCCGAATTCGCTCGCCGCTCTGCCCCCATTGCGCCAAGCCATTTTTCCACATCGCCGCCGTCTGCGCCGCATGCTCCGCCACGCTGATCCCCTTACGCATCGCATCCTCCTCATTCACCCACGGTTGAAATTCCTCCCCGGTCAGCCCAGGAAACGTCAACAACAAATTTCCGATGTCGCCCTTAGGATCGATGATGATCGCCGGGATATTATCCATCGCCGCCTCCTCGAGCAAAGCCAAACAAAGCCCCGTTTTCCCCGATCCCGTCATCCCCAGCACCACCCCATGAGTGACCAAATCCCGCGAATCATACATCATCAAGTCATCCGTCAACGCCCTAGCCTCCGCATCATAGCCACGACCTAGATAAAATGCCCCCAGTTTTTCGTAATCCGTCACCTGCACCTGCATGGCCATCACCCTACATCATACCCCCACCACGACAATCAGAAAAGCAGGGCAAAACATCCCGCCCCACCCCGCTAAGGAGTCGCAGCATCCTGCTGCGTCAAATTCCCCCACGGGGATACCTACGCTAGCCCATGACAAGCGAGCCTCGCGAGTGCCCCCGCTAGTTCTCGCACCGCTCATCCGCTCTAGCGGAAGCCCCATTTCCGTCCTACCGGCCCATTTCCGCTACGCCAGAAGCCCCATTTCGGCGCACCAACCCCATTCTGCTCTACCAGAAGCCCCATGGCAGAGCTACCGACCCATGTCTGCCAGCCCCGAAGCCCTATGGCAGTCCTGAAACCCATTCCCGCTTCACCAGAAATCTGCTTGCAGACCTGCAAACCCTTACCTGCTACACCTGTTGCCCTCGTACAGTCCTGTACGCCACCTCCTGCTACGCCAGTTGCCCCCGTACAGTCCTGTACGCCCCCTCCTGCTACGCCAGTTGCCCCCTTTCCGTGCAAAAACTCCTAAAACTGCGACATTTTGTCTCAAATCGACTCTTTGCCCTCCCAGCTTTCGCCTCCTCATGAAATCGCGTAAAAAGACTGACATCGCTCGCGATTCGTAATCGTGAGGAATGCTTTGTGCGAGGCTAGCCTTGGAGTGCGGCGACATGTCGCCGCTTTGGATCAGGGCGACATGTCGCCCCGTAGCGGAAAGCGTGGACATGTCCACGCACTCCAAAACACGAAAAGCGCATCGATACCAGAATATCCCAGCAGGATTAAGAAAGCGGAAATCATCAGTTTGAATGACCGTGTTTGTCTAGTTGGAGCTACGGATTTTCGCATCAAAGGATTCTTGCTTGCGAGTTAGGTTTGCGATAGATTGCTGTGGTAACGATGAACGAAGAATTTCAGGAACCTGTGAAAAAAAAGGTCGGTGGATCGCTAGGGCGCATCTGTCCGCTGAAACGTCTAGCGATGTTACAAAAAAATGCCTTGATGCTGCGCGGCGGCAAATGGCAAGCACCCAAAGATGATGGAACCCTCGTTCGAAAAGTTGTTGGTAAAACTCGCTGAAGCAGACGTGCGTTTCGTGGTCGTTGGCGGCATCGCTGTTACCCTCCATGGTTACACACGTTTTACGGAGGACATTGATCTGCTGATTGACCAAGTCTCCGATAATATTCAAAAATTGTTAGATGTTTTGTCAGAGTATGGGGATGGCTATGCCAAAGAATTGCTGATCGATGATTTCACCGACACGGAGGGGGCGATTCGAATCATCGAAGAACGTGAAATGTGCCAGATCGATTTGTTCACGCGCCTATCTGGCAAGACCTATCATGACATAGCGCAAGATGCTGAAATCTTTCGCTTAGGTAGGCATGAGATATTTTATGCGTCCAAATCGTCGTTAATTTTTTGGAAAGGGCGTTCCATGCGAGAAAAAGACCAAATGGATGCGCGCGCTTTGGAGTTGCTGCTACGTGACTCCAAAGCGTTCGATGATTGAGGAGTAGAACGTAAAAACGCTACGTTACACAACTCACATCTCCTTCGCGATCCACAGCAAAGAAATCACCCCTCGCACACTCCAGCCGATGGTTCTCAGCCAATTTGTCCGCACTAATTTACGCCAGGCCGATTCGTCGAATCCTTGCACCAAGGCACCATGAGCTGGAATTTGCCATACCACCGTGCCAAGCCAAATCATCGCTAACACCACCAAGCCCGTCCACGCATAGCCACCGCCTACTTTCCAGGCTAAGCCTAAAGCGAGTAGCATCTCACCCATCATCGGCAACGCCACCACATACCCTGTGCGATGAGTATGGCGGAATTCATACATGCGAAATTCTTCCCTCCCTACATTTCGAAACAATGGATAATGCACCACTTGCACAAACCAGATCAGCCCTAGCATAAATAAGCTGCAAAACGCCTGCGCCAACAACAACCAGACTAGTAAATCCCGACTCATAAACCATCTACGATCATTGCCGCCGCCGCTCGCACGCCACTTCCCAGCGCCGTATCGATGGATGCCACACCACAATGGTCTCCACATCGATACACCCCACGTCGCACACGCTCCGATTTGACGTTAATCACCCGTTGCGTCGGCACCGCATGAGCGATACGATCCACCCGCAACAAGCGCCACTCCTTCGCCAGATGGCCAAACCATTCGCCCATCTGACTGCGCACCTCATTCTCCAAATTCGCTGATTCCGCGTATTGGCCGTCCACCACATTCACCGAGATCAAATACTGGCCGTCGGGAGCATAGGCACGCGATACCTCAGACATCACGGCGACATGATTCACCGGCCCCACGCCATCGCCATTCAACAACAGCACCGCTTCCTGCATCGGCGACGCATTTGCCGCAAACCATAAACTCGTTGCTTGGTTCGATTGCGTCTCGGCCATTTTCAGCCCGCACAAACGATTCGCCACTGCCCCTTCCGTTGCCACCACCACCGCCCGCGCTGCAAGCCATTGTCCCGATGCCAAGCGCACACCGTCCTCGACGATCTCCACGACTCGTGTCCTCAAATGTATCGCATCCTTCGGCAATCCCGCGGCCAATTGCATGGGAATCTGCTCCATGCCTAATGCCGGAACCGCCGTTGCACCGCGAGCAAAATATTGCATCACGAATTCCAACTTGCGCACCGATGTCTCTAAGCCACCCTCCAGAAAAACTCCTCCCAAAAATGCTCGAAAAAAGCCTTCGATCATCGATGCTCCATAGCCCTCTGCTCGCAGCGCATCAAGCGCGCTCATGTCATCGGGATAGCGCGAAAAATCAAAGCCCTTGAGTCGCGAAAACCCGACACGACACTTGTCCGCAAGTGACCCTATCGGCGAAAAAACTCCGCGCACGCTGTCTAGCGGATGTCGAAACGGATCCGCCATGCGGTGCCATCGACCACTCTGCCGAACCATCGCACCAGCATAAAAAGTCCGCAAATCTAACGCCTTGTAGTCTAACAAACGTTGTGCCTCAGGATAGGCTGTCAAAAGCACCTGAAATCCCCGATCCAGCCGAAATCCTTCTACGACATCCGTCGCCACTCGGCCTCCGACGCGATCCGCAGCCTCGCAGATCACAAAGCGCTGCCCTGCCTCATGTAGCTTCTTTGCACAAGCCAGTCCAGCCAGCCCCGCTCCAACAATCACAAAGGGTTTGTCCCCACCAGCAGCCATCTGCTCTTTCACCGAATCCTCCCTCCTGCCAGAAGATCAGCCGCCGCCGCCCACCCCGAAAGCGCCGCACCC
>JAIYDP010000273.1 GCA_027487435.1 Verrucomicrobiaceae bacterium
CAATGATCGAGCGCAGCGTGTGCTTTTCCTTCACGAAATTCAGGTGCGTGAGGAAATGGCTCGCATTCGGCGCATAGGAATACAACTCGGTCAACGCCGCCGCGCCACCGACATTTTCTAGCAAGCCGCGATCAATGAGCTTTTGCACCAAGGTCACCAATTCCACCTCGACCGCCTTATCAAAACATTCCTGCAACAAATCATACAGCACCCGATGCGCCGGCAGATAAAAATTTTCCGCCGTCAGCTTTTCCTCCACCGCCCTACCGATGTATTCGAGCGGATTTTGCAGCATGGAGCTCAAAATCGACTTCTCCGGCCCCAAGGCATGGGGCAAAGCGCGAGTCACATCATCAACCTTGCCATCCGCGCCCTGCTGCAAGTCAGGCTTCGCTTCATACGATCGATTTTTGGTAACAGACTCCATGCGGGGGGGAAGAATGGCAGGACTTTTCCCCATCCGTCAATCAAAGATCCATATTCCGATGCACTCCCGTAGCAATCTGCTGCGAATACACAATGCAACGCTCCAACTCCACACCCGCTGCTACCTCACCACCGGGCCACACGACACATTCTGTCAGCCGCGCCCCCGCTCCAATCACCGCCCCTTTGCCAATCACACTCCGCGTGACTTCCGCCGTCGCCGCAATCATTGCCCCCTCCGGCAAACGCAACCCGGGCAACTGATGCGCATCCAGATAACTTTCGCGCTCGCCCAGATCAAACCATGCTCCCTCATCAAGCAACACTCCACCCAATTTCCCCGCCGCCGCAAGCCGCAAAAATGCTGGAATGACCGATACCACATCCTCATCCGGCAACTCATCCAACAAAGCGCCATTCATGCAATAAATTCCCGTGAACACATGCGTGCCCTCGCCCCGACCCAACCGATTGCGAATATCCAGCACCCGCCCCGATGCCGCATCCCACGCGATATGCTGCGCCGTGCCATGACTGCGCAACGCCAACGTCGCCACCCAGCCATTCGCCCGATGCGCCGCCATCAACGCCGCGAGATCCATACTCGAAAAAATATCTCCATTGTGAACCAACACATCACCCCCACCCAGCCACTGCCGCACATTACGTAAACCCCCACCCGTCTCCAGCAAGACAGGTTCATGAAACAACCGCAACGGCACTCCATCCACCATGCCACGCATCACCGCCACCCCATTGCCCCCGATTTCGCTCGTTTGCTGCCAATCCTCGCCACCAATTCCCAGAATCTCATCGCGCCACATCTCCGGCAAATGATGGACATTGATCGCCACATCCTCACAGCCCACCGCGCGACACGCATCAAACGCATGCCGGATCAGCGGCCGATCAAAAAACGGCACCAACGGCTTCGGCAAACGATTCGTCATCGGTCGCAACCGCGTACCCAAGCCAGCTCCAAGTAAAAATGCTTTCATCACCCGCAAAAGCCTGCGCCATCGCCGCAAAAATTGCTAGCTCCATCGAAAGCACACCCGAAATCCTTGTTCCGCCAATCAATCATCTCCCACGGGCCGAGATGGCTTGATTCGGCTAGACAAACCAGATCATAAAGCAACATTCCGGCAACCCTTTCCGGGCGCAATATTACCCTTGAATTTCGATAAAAAAATCATTCGTGTACCTAAAAGATAGAACATGAGAATCGAACTTTAATCGGCTATTCGCCTGCTTCTTCTTCTTGTATCGCCTTTAGTGTTTTTTTACTTTTTGTATCAATCCACTCAGTTCGGCCATTGGCTGCTCTTCCCAGCACAACACCCGCAGCTGTAGAGGGACTACTGAGATCGTAGTCTTGCGTGAAGCGATAAAGCGAACCATGGGAAACTAAGATCTCTTTTTCCAAAAGCTCTCTGCGAATGGCACGCATATAGTCGTGCATTCCGCTCTTTTCTTCAGGATCTGCCAATGAATCTTTGCAAACAACAAAACCTCCCGCTTGAACGTATCCAGTTGCCGTAATTCCTTTTTTCTTGGCCATGCAAGTCAATATGATTCGTTCGCGAACCTGTGTTTTCTGTTCTTTTTCCTCAAACGCAGATATGCCGATCAACGGCAAAACTCGAAGTATATGTGCCATAAACCCCTCAGCATCTGCCGCATCTGCATCAGCCAAATTAGGCCCTACGGGAGAATTTCCATTATCAAGATTACATCGCTTAGCATCGAGCGCTCGCGAAATGAGTCGACTTTCTATGTATTGTGCGGAGGCCACGTTAAGGGCATTATCCTTACTAACGAAAAATACAGCCCAGTCCCAGAAATCTTTTGCTTTATGATGTGCGTCTAAACGTGATGAAATTTTATCGCTCTGCCCGATATATAGCGTCGGCAAAGGACCGTATTCGGCTGATGAGCCCACAAGAATATAAATTCCTGTTCGCTCGAATTCGCTCCTCTTACTGACGTCCCGATAAGCACCTCTTGGGAAAGCCACTCCAACGCCCGACCAATTGGGCTGATCAATAATACGAAGGCCATCTGGATCGCCAAAAGGCATAAAAAGCCTCACAGTGTAGGCATCAGAGTTAAAAAAATTAACATTCATTCGGGCTTCGCAAAACTGACATAATGAATCATAACGACAAGACATTTCAGCCCGAGATCCGAACTAGAGCGCCAGAAAGTCGCTGCCAGGCTTTGACGTGCAAGGCGTTTCATGGCTGCAGCCGTCTGCATCCAAGATGCTGACCCAAGGTCTGAAATACCTTGCTCGGCAAATGATGGCGGCGTTATCCTTCGGATTTCGGACTTAGGCACCAAGCGCGCTGACAGCGGCATCTAGGCTGGGAAGGTCCTCGACGCAGTGGCAGGTGACTTCTTTGTTGATCTTGCCGAGCATGCCGGTGAGAACTTTTCCGCGACCGAACTCGATGAACCTGGAGTGGCCATGGGCGATCAACCATTCGATGCATTCTTGCCAAAGCACGGAGTCGGAGACTTGCTTTTCGAGCATGGTACAGATGACATCGGGCAGTCTTAGGGTAGACTTTTTTCAGCAACCGTTTCTCCTACTCTGAGAATTTTTCTCCTTGCCTGTTCCATAACTCAGACTTATCAAGTTCATTATTTCGAACATTGATGTAACCATTCTTGTAATCGTAAGGGTGAGCGAATTTTGGCTGAATGACGATTTTTCCAGTTCGGTCGATAAAACCGTAACTCTTACCATCAACGCTTACACAGGCAAGTCCTTCGCTAAATGGCCAGATGATTTTAAAATCGAGTAGAGGACCATAGCAGCGACCTGACTTCCGATGCACGAGACGCGACGGGAGACCAGCGCCTCCACTGAGAATGCATACACCACTTGCATCATCACAATCAAAAATGTTGTATGGCTCGGGCGCGGTGAATATTATTTTACCATCAGAATCATAGATCGCAGTTTTGGTCACGAGGCGTCCATCGCGAAATTCAAACATCCTCTCTTGGAAATCACCGGGTACAAACAATTTTCCATCTTTTTTCACGAGAGCCCAACGGTTAGGTTCGTTTGATTTACTTGGGACTTCCCGTGGCAGGCATACGGCAGCGTGACCGTCAAAAAATGGGCGAGCCACCTGCCATCCGCCGCTTACTTCTTCGTTGCCTTTCTCGTCAATGTAAACGTACTTTCCAGTGATGTAAAATCCACCAAAATAGTCGCTCAGGTATCCAGCTTTTTCGAGGCTTACTGCCGCTAAGCCATTTGAAAAACGGGTAGCATAATGCCATTTCGCATCGATTACGATTGCCCCTTTGAGGTTTATGTAACCCCATAGCTCAGCTTCGCCGACTTTTTTGGAGAATGCGATTAACCCATTGTCACCGGGCTCGCCAATAGCAATGGTTCCCTCGGGTAATGGCAAATTACTATCTCCTCCAAGAATGAATCGTCCTTCAAGATTTACTATACCATGCCTCTCTTTTCCTTTTGTATAGGTCATTTTCGTGGTGGAATAGCTTCCGAAAAAAGTAAGGCCATTCGTGCTAAAAGTTGCATTTTCCCATAACTTCTTACCACTAGGATCCCAAAATACATCTTCCATTTTACATGCAACGCCTGGAGCATAAATCCATGGCTTCATGACATCGGACGGAATGTTCATGCCATCGTCATTCGGCCAAGTTTTTGGTGCTTCGATCGTTTTTTTGGCGGGGATTGGCTGCACTTCCAGTTGAGGTGAAACCGGGGTAGGCTTGACTGTCTTCTGTGCTACGTAATCCTGATCCGCGATACTCAACTGCTTCAGTGCCACTTTGCCCTCTCGACCGCTGCCTAGCTTTAGATAAACCATGTCTTTATCGAGCTTTACGAATTCCGCGACAGTTTTCCGACCATCCAAGTTTTCCCACGTCCGCATTTCGGCACAAACAATTCCGTTTGTTAGGGTCATTGATACATAGGCAGCAATAATGGCCCTGCAAAAAAATCTATTATGATGCATGAGGATTGATTATTTCATCACATCACGTTTGTCAATCCCAGCTGCTCACTGAACAATGATAGACATTTTCTGAGCGGAGATCTACTGTGATTGATGATAAGTGCTTGCTGGGCAAACATAACAGATGTTTACACTCAAACGCCGTAACCGAAATAATTCAGAAAGTCTTTCTTGGTGCGCGAATTGGGCGATTCTAGGAGAGGCATTATTGCGGTGATTCGCTAAGAGCGCTGACGGCGGCATCTAGGCTGGGGAGATCCTCGACGCAGTGGCAGGTGACTTCTTTGTTGATCTTGCCGAGCATGCCAGTGAGGACTTTTCCGGGACCAAACTCGATGAAACGGGTGTGGCCTTGGGCAATTAGCAGCTCGATGGATTCTTGCCAGCGGACGGATCCAGTGACTTGTTTTTCTAACATTTCGCGGATGTCGGCAGGCTCTGAGACGACGCGCGCACCGTAGTTGCAGACTACGGGAACTGCGGGGGCTTGGATGGTGGTGGAGGCAAGCTCTTGCGCGAGTTTGTCTTGCGCGGATTGCATCAGGCGGGAGTGATAGGCTCCGGCAACATCGAGAGGGATGACCCGGCGGATACCGAATTCTTTTGCCTTCGCAACAACGGCGGCAATGCCATCGCGGGAACCAGAGAGGACGATTTGCCCTGGGGCGTTGAAGTTGGCGACATCGACATCACAAGCGGCGGCGAGATCGCGAATGGCTTGCAATTCGCCGCCAATGAGCGCAGCCATGGTGCCTTGAGTGATTTGGCAGGCTTCTTCCATGAAGGCACCACGCCGAGCAACGAGCCGCAGGCCTTCGGCAATGCTGAAGCTACCCGCTGCGGCGTGGGCGGTAAATTCACCGAGCGAAAGTCCAGCACAGGCGGTGATTGTTAGGGAAGGTAGGCGCTCTTGGAGCAAGTTCATGGCGACGATGCCATGAAGGTAGAGCGCGGGTTGGCACCATGCAGTGCGGGTGAGTTCGGCAGCGGGGCCTTCGAACATGACTTGAGAGAGCCCCATCTTGAGCGATTGATCCGCCTCTTCAATGATCGTTCGGGCGGTGGCGCTGGCGTCAAAAAAATCTTTGGCCATGCCGACTTTTTGGGCACCTTGTCCGGAAAATAATGCGACGATGTTCATACGTTTGAGATGTCTTTCGCGATCGGAAATGGTTAGATTTGGAAGTCGCTGTGGGTGGAGGTTTCGTGAAGGCCGCATTCGTATTTTTTGCCGCCGTAGCGAGTGGATTCGGCTTCGACGCCTTGTTCGGCGGGGGCGGTGCTGTGCCAATCGCCCATGGTGACGTAAGAATGCGCGAGCGGATGGGCGGGGATGTTGTTGGTGCGGAAGTAGAAATCGACTTGAGCGTCGGCCCAGTCGAGGATGGGATACACCTTGAGGGTTTTTTTCTGTTGCTCGGCGAAGGGTCGTTCCGCGCGTGTCGAAGATTGGCTGCGGCGCAGGCCGGAGATCCAGACATCGGATCCGAGTTCGGTGAGGGCGCGGTTCATGGGCTCGACTTTGTTGATCATCGAGTAGCGTTCGAGATCGGTTTCCCAGAGTTTGCCATAGAGGGCTTCTTGTCGAGCGGCGCTGATGCGCGGAGTGTAGGTGCGGAGATCCACGGGCCACTTTTGCATGAGTTCTTCCATGTAGTGATACGTCTCAGGAAAAAGGTAGCCGGTATCCACAAATACGACCGGAATTTCCGGTGCATGGTGATGGATCAGGTGAATCATGACCGCGGCTTGCAGGCCAAAGGAAGTAGACGCGACAAGGCGATCACCATAAGTCGCATGGAGAAATTTGAGGCGATCCGCAGCCTTAAGACTGGAGAGCGTAGTGGAGAGATCTGGAGCGGCGAGCATGTTTTTGGTTATTACCACAGATGGGAAGGGTGGAAGAGTTTTTTAACCACAGAGGGCACAGAAGACAGAGAAGGTTGTGAGGAAGTATTTTTTACCTCAGGGTGTTCCTACGCATGAAGCTTCGGAGGACAGAGGACACGGAGGGTTGAAAAAGAATGAGGTTGATTTAGTTGGCGACTCTTTTGATTTCTAGGCGTGGATTTTTGAAGTTGAGAATGGGGGCTAGTTCTAGATTTGTGACTTTTAGATAGTTGAGCATTTGACCTATTTCGATATCGCTGATGCGGGGGATGGTTTTGAGGTCAACGATGATTTTCCCGTAAATGATGAGGTCTGGTATGAATTCATCTATTTTTTCACCGTGAAAGATGATGGGGTAACGTTTCTGTGTCTCGAAGGGAACGTTGTTTTGCTTCAATAGGACAAACAGTGCATTTTCATAGGTTTTTTCACGAAATCCGTAGCCTAGTTCCTTGTGAGCTTGGATCGCTAGACCTATGATCACGTTGGTTTCGGCTACAAATTTATCTGCTGATTCCATCTTCTTTTGTCCTATGTCGTTACGCTTTTTTTACATCCACACTGAGTCATGCCTTAAGCGCCCGTTAGCTCACCTCTGTGTCTTTTGTGTCCTCTGTGGTTAAAACATTCTTCTTTTCTTCGTGGTGTTATTTGATATTTGCGTGGAAGTCAGCGCCTTGCTTGGTTTCGGCTACGATGCCAGCACGGATAACGAAGTCGCCAAAGTGTTCGCCTGAGGTGCGTTCTTTGGCGTAGCGCTGGATGATCGGGTGGAGCAGGCCTTTGATTTCGTGGTTGGGGACATCGGCTTTGAAAAGTTTGCTGAGGCGTTGTCCGGCGTGTCCGCCGCCGAGGTAAACGTTGTAGCGATCCGGGCCGCGTCCGACGAAACCAATTTCTGAAATGAAGGGGCGGGCACAGCCGTTCGGGCAACCTGTCATGCGGATGGTAATGGCATCGTGACGCAGGCCGGACGCTTCGAGAGACTCTTCGATTTCATCGATGAGCTTGGGAAGGTAGCGTTCCGCTTCGGCGAGGGAGAGGGCGCAGGTAGGAAGGGCAACGCAGGCGAGAGCATTGAGGCGCAAGGCACTGCGTTTGCTGCCGTCTTCGAGTTCGTACTTGGCAACCAAGGCCTCGATGATGGGGCGCTGCGCAGGGGTGACGTTGGCGATGATGACGTTTTGGTTGGCTGTCAGACGGAAGTCGCCGGTGTGGATTTTGGCAACCTCCTTGAGGCCAGTGCGGAGGGCGTAGCCGGGGCGGTCGATGACCCGCCCACCTTCGATGAAGAGGGTGAGGTGGGAGTTGCCGTTTGCATCGGTGACCCAGCCATAACGGTCACCGTTATCCGTGAAATGGTAGTCGCGCACGGGTTGGAGATCCCAACCAAGGTATTCATTGACTTTGCTGGTGAACCAAGCAGCTCCGTGGTCTTCGACGGTGTACTTGAGACGGGCGTGTTTGCGGTCGGTGCGGCAACCGAAGTCGCGCTGGACTTTGACAACGGCTTCGGCGGCAGCGACGACTTGCTCTGGTGTGCAAAAGCCAATGACATCGGCGAGGCGCGGAAAGGTAGCTTCATTTCCATGAGTCATGCCCATGCCGCCGCCGACGGCGATGTTGTAGCCGACGAGTTGGTTGTCTTCGACGATAGCGATGAAGGAAAGGTCATTGGCGAAAATATCCACATCGTTCGAGGGTGGGACAGCGACGGTGATTTTGAATTTGCGCGGGAGGTAGGTCTTGCCGTAAATCGGCTCGATTTCCTCTTCGGTGGATTCGATTTTTTCGCCATCGAGCCAGATTTCGTGGTAGGCGCGAGTGCGTGGAGTGAGGTGATCCGAAATATCCTGCGCGGCTTTGAGGGCGGCGGCATGGATGTGAGAGAGGTGCGGATTCGGATTGCACATCACGTTGCGATTGACGTCGCCGCAAGCAGCGATGGTGTCCATGGCGGCGGCGTTGATTTCCTGGATGGTGCGTTTGAGATTGCTCTTGATGATGCCATGGAGCTGGAATGCTTGGCGGGTGGTAAGCTTGAAGTCGTGATTGCCGTAGGTTTCGCAAAGGGCATCGGTGGCAAGCCATTGCGCAGGAGTGGAAACGCCGCCGGGGACGCGAATGCGGATCATGAATGAGTAGGCTTTTTCGAGGCGATGCTTGCGGCGATCCGGGCGGAGGTCGCGATCGTCCTGCATGTAGGAACCGTGAAATTTGATGAGCTGTTGGCTATCCTCGGAGATGGCACCTGTGGAAACATCCAGCAGTTCCTCAGCGAGGGTGCCACGGAGGTAGTTCGAGCGAATTTTGATATGTTCGTTGGCGGCGAGTGTGGTTTCAGACATATTTTAAATAGTAAGGAGTGGAAAGTGATCAGTGGGTAGAATAGAGACATGGTTGCGTGGGAGTGGCAAATTTTCAGTTTCTAAAAACACTGCGCACTTCACACTAGGAACTTTCATCAATACACGTCTCTTTGGTAGCGTTTGGATTTTTTCAGGGCTTCGACTTCGGCTTCGGCGGCTTCGCGGGAGAGGGAGCCGTGGGCTTGGTAGATGCTGATGAGAGCTTCGAGAACATCGTTTGCCATGCGACTTGCATCGCCGCAGACGTAGAAGTAGGCGCCTTCGTTGAGCCATTGGTAGAGCTCAGCCGATTTGGCGACCATGCGGTCCTGCACGTAGATCTTTTCTGGCTGATCGCGCGAGAATGCAACATCGAGCTTGGTGAGGGTGCCGTTGGCGAGGTGGTCTTGCCATTCGGTTTGGTAGAGGAAATCGAACATGTAACGTTGGTCGCCAAAGAACAGCCAATTTTTCCCTGGATGGCCGAGGGCAGCGCGGTGCTCGATGAAAGCGCGGAAAGGAGCAATACCCGTGCCAGGGCCGACCATGATGACCGGAGCCTCGGGATTCTCAGGAAGGCGGAAGTTTTTGTTAGCGTGAGTGTAGATTTTCACCTTGGCACCCGGCTTGAGGACATCGGCGATGTAGGTGGAAGCGACGCCTTTGCGTTTGCGACCTTGGGTGTTGTAGCGAACCGCCGCGACGGTGAGATGGACTTCGTCTTCGTGGGCTAGGGGGCTGGACGAAATAGAATAGAGACGCGGTGGTAGCTTGCGCATGGTATTGACGAGGTCTTGCGCGGCGATACCAGAAGGGGCGAAATCAGCAATAGCGTCAACGATTTCGCGCCCCCAAGTGTACTCTTTGAGAGCTTCCTTGTTTTCTTCGGCCAGCAGGTGCTCGAGGGCGGGGTCTTTGCGAATGGTGTTGAGTTTGTTTAACACAGCGCGAGAGAGGCCCGTGATGTCAAGATCCTCTGTAAGTGCGGCGCGAAGGGATTTTTTGCCTATGACTTTGAGTTCCACTTCTTCCTCGCCAGTGAGTTGTGCGGTGCGGAGCAGGTCCTCGACGACATCCGCGTGGTTCACGGGAATGACGGCGAGGGCATCGCCTGCGGTGTAGGTGAGTCCGGTACCAGCGAGTGAGATTTCGAGGTGGATGGTTTCCTTGGCGGTACCTTTGCCGTTGAGGAGGATGTTTTCTGAAACCTCGGCAATGCAAGGGTTTTTCAGACTGTAATCTTTCGTAGCTGCGGGAGCATCGGCACTTGACAGCACGGGGGCGGCAGACACAGGGCGAAGAGCGGCAAGAGCGGAAGCGAGCCAATCTTTGTGGGCTTCTTCATAGTCCACATCGCAGTCTTGGCGCGTGGCGATGCGCTTTGCGCCTAGGGATTCGAGTTTTGCATCAATGTCTTTGCCTGTTTGGCAAAATTTTTCATACGAGGTATCGCCGAGGGCACAGACGGAGAAAGAAAGATTCGAGTAGGGCTCGGTGCGAGCCATGAGCGCGTTGTAGAACGTGGTGGCAGTGTCGGGTGGTTCGCCGTCACCCCAAGTGGAAATAATGACGAGAAGGTTTTCGTGTTTGGCGAGGTCTGCGGGAGTGAGATCTGCCATGTTTTTCACGGATGCTTGAATGCCGCGTTTTTTGGCTTCTTTGGCAGAGAGATCGGCGAGTTTCTCGGAGTTACCGGATTCCGAGCCATAGAGGATAAGGGCTTTTGTGGCAGTGGTGGTGTTGCTACTTTGGAGGAATTGGGCGAGCCAAGATTTTTGGCTGGCATCGAGCTGCGCTAGCGCAGCATCAAGGACGAGGCGGGCAAATTCAGGAAGAGGTGCGTTGGCGGGAAGCATATTCTTTAGTGAGTTGATAAATATAGTAATGTCTCTGAACGGAAATACCACAGAACAAAATGATGCGCAAGAGGGAATTTGTCGGCATTTTGAAGAAAGAGGGGGTTGAGGGAGGAAAAGAGAGTGAGAAAGAGGCTAGACGCGGAGCATTTCGGAGATGTGCATCGCGGTCAGCTCGCCCATGGTCTGGCAGTCGCGAAAGGCAGAGAAGCGGTGGTATTTTTCTAGGTCGCGTGCGAGGCGTTGGACGTGTACATCGGGGGCGATGAGGTCGCGACTCATGATGCCAAGCAAGGCTTTGAGGCGGGCGTTTTCGACTTTGGCGCGGCGAGCCATTTGCGAACGCTCTTCTTCGACGTATTGGTCGATGGTGCGGCGGTTGAGCTCTTTGAAGGCGAGGCGGGTGACATCGCGATTCGAATCGAAGTGGTAGGCGAGGTAAACGCGGCCTCGGGCTTCGTAGGATTGTTGATCGAAGTCGATGGGACGAACACGATACTGCACTTCCTCGAAGTCGGGAGTGATATCGACAACATAGTTCACGCTGCGCATATCGCCGAGAAGGCGAATGAAGCATCGCTCGTTGAATTTGGTAAATTCTTTGGCGATACGCACGCGGTTGAGTTCGGGCTGGGGAAGGTATTCGTCTTGAAATACGTTTCCTGGAACGCCGGCAATGTGCTCCTCGATGAGGGTGTTGCCGTTGACGAGGTAGTTGATGCGATTGGGCGAGAGAATGTGCTCGAGTTCGAGTCCGTAGATGCGAGAGGCATCGGCTTGTTTTACGTAGAAGTAGTCCGAGTTGTCGTTGTAGAGATTGGTGATGCGGATACGGAAGGGGCGGGAGTTGCCGAAGTCGCCGAAGTCGATGCGATCGACACAAAGGTGCTGGTGCAGGCTACTGGTATCAGTGCCGATTTTGAGTTGGGTGTAAATGCGGATGAGCTGGGCGTAAAGGGAATGGCGCAGTTCATGGGGGTACATGACGGTGAGCCAGAGAGTTTCGCGTCCGCGAGGGTCATCGTAAGGGATGGCGCCATCAAAACGTGTGAGATCGTCATAGACCGTAGGGATCTCGATTTGGCGCCCAAAGCGGTGAAGGTATTGCCGGAGGAGCGTCGAGGGAGAGTATTTGACTTTGCAGCGGCTGATCATCGAGTGAGGCAGCTCAAGGCTGGAGCAGGGTAGCGCGGGTGAAAAGACTAACGACGGGAATGCCGCGCGCTTCGATGGCCTCGCGCCCACCTTCTTGACGATCGACGAGAACGAGGGCAAAGAGGATTTTCCCGCCTGCCGCTTCGATGGCATCGATGGCCTTGATTGTGGAACCGCCCGTAGTAATGACATCATCGACGACGATGACAGAGTCGCCTTCTTGGAAGTTGCCTTCGATTTGCTTGCCACGACCATGGCCTTTGGGTTCTTTGCGAACGGTGAAAACTTGCAGTGGGTTGGACTCATGGTTCATGGCACTGGTCATGCCGACAGCGAGGGAAATAGGATCTGCGCCCATGGTCATGCCGCCAATGGCAGCAGGATGCAAGTTGTTGGTTTGGCAAAATTCTTTGACAGCAGCCAGGCCGCAGCGACCGACGAGAATCGCGCCTAGTGGATCGAGCGTTGAGACGCGGCAGTCGATGTAGAGGTCGCTGATTTTTCCAGAAGCGAGAACAAAAGTGCCTGTGCGTACGGATTTGGCGAGAAGAATGGAGCGGAGTGCGGCGGTGTCTGCGTTCATGTGTCGAGTGATACTAGTGGATTGGAAGCATGTGGACAAGAAGAAGGTGGGGAAAGATTTTTCTCTTGGCACTTTTCCCTTGGCAAGATCGGGGCTTGTGATTTTGCTGGGCGTTGTGAGCTTGAAAACGATAGATTTTGATTACCATTTGCCGGAAGAATTGATCGCATCACGTCCCTTGGCAGAGCGCTCAGCATCGCGGATGATGGTTTTGCATCGGCTGGAACAGCGGGTAGAGCACCGAATGTTTCGTGATTTTCCCGAATATGTAGGAGCGGGAGATTTGCTGATGCTGAACAATACCCGCGTGATTCCTGCGAGGATGTTTTCTGATGATGGAGCGATGGAGTTGTTGTATCTGGAGGCGATTGGTGAGAAAACATGGAGATGTTTGGCGAAGCCCGGAAAAAAATTGCGGGTAGGTGGGGAGATTTACGTGGGTGGCTGTCGTGGTGAGGTAGTGGAAGTGTATGAGAATGGGGATCGCGCGATACACTGGAATGAAGTGCCAGACATGCAAAAGCACGGGCATTTGGCGTTGCCGCATTACATGAATCGAGCCGACGAGGAGAGCGATCGCGAGCGATACCAAACAGTGTATGCGAAAGAAGAAGGTGCGATCGCGGCGCCGACAGCGGGATTGCATTTCACTCCTGAGATGTTAGAGACAATTCCCCATGATTTTTTGACATTGCATGTGGGGGTGGGGACATTTCGGCCAGTGAAAGCGGAACGTCCTGAAGAGCACGATATGCACTCGGAAAAATATCATATCGCAAGCGATGTGGTGGAGCGAGTGAACCAAGCAGGGCGATTGATTGCAGTCGGAACTACGGTAACGCGGGTGCTGGAGCATTTAGCGAAGAATGCGCCGAGTGGACAAAGACTGCCCGAGGGCGAGCATAAAGGGGAGACGAGTATTTTTATTTATCCACCATATACGTGTCGCGCCGTGGATGCGCTGCTAACGAATTTCCACTTACCGCAAAGCACGCTGATGATGTTGATCAGCGCGATGGCTGGCCGAGAGTTTGTCTTAGCTGCGTATGAAGAGGCGGTACGGGAGAAGTATCGATTTTATAGTTACGGCGATTGCATGTTGATTTTGTAAAGCTGTTTGGGCAGATTGATCGCGTGGAATGGATCGTCGATGTCAAAAATGTCTTAGTTGTGGCGATGCATTCGGCCGGCGCAATGCAGGCGTTACATGCATTGATGAAGAGCAGGACGTCACAAGGGAGCATTGCCTGGATTCTTTCCTTGCTGACATTTCCGTATGTCGCGGTGCCGATGTATTGTTTTTTTGGTAGCGATAGGTTTGCAGGGTATGTGCGAGCAAGGCGAGCTCGAGTGCAGAACTTGGCAGAGAAAGCGCAAGATGTCATCGACGCAATGAAGGCGTATGAAATACGCGATGACAATCCATTAATGGAATCGGCGGTGACACTTGGTGGATTGCCGCATTTGAAAGGCAACTCGTTGAAGCTTTACACGGACGGGGTGGAAACGTTTGACGCGCTTTTTTCTGAGATTGCGAAGGCGCAGCGCTACATTTTGATCAACTATTACATCTTCAAAAATGATACCGTGGGCGATGCGATGCAGCAAGCCTTGGTGCGCAAAGCGCGGGAAGGTGTCATGGTGTTGTTCTTATTTGATGAGATCGGTTCAAATAAATTACCGCGTGCATTTCTGCGTGAAATGCGCGAGGCTGGTGTGGTATTTCACCATTTTGGCACGAATCGATTTTGGTGGTCGCGCTTACAATACAATTTCCGCAATCACCGGAAGATCGTGGTTTGTGATGGCGATGTTGCATTCATTGGTGGATTGAATGTGGCGGATGAATATCTCGGCTCACATCCTAAGTTCGGGTATTGGCGCGATACGCACATGAAAATTTGCGGCCCTGCGGTTTTGGCGGTGCAGTTGGTATTTATTGAGGACTGGTTCTGGGCCTGCGGGGAGGTGCCAGATTTAATTTACACCACTAAGGCAGCGGGGAAGCAGAACTTGTTAATTTTACCGACGGGACCCGCTGACTTGTTAGATTCATGGCAACTTTTTGTGGTGGCAGCATGCAATCATGCACGGGAGCGACTGTGGATCGCTTCGCCGTATTTTGTGCCAGATGGCGGTGTGATTTCTGCACTGCAATCGGCCGCATTGCGCGGTGTGGATGTGCGTATTTTGATACCAGATTGCAGCGATAATCGATTGGTGAATTTTGCAACGTATTCGTATTACCAACAGATCATGGATGCCGGTGTTTCGGTCTATCGATACACGGAGGGATTCCTCCACCAGAAGGTTTTGTTAAGTGATGATCATGCCTGCGTGGGCACGGGGAATTTGGATCATCGATCCTTTCGCCTTAATTTTGAAATTGCTGGCTTTACCAATGACGAGGAGTTTGTCAGCGAAGTGTATGCTGTCTTGAAAGCAGATTTTTCTACTTCTTATCAAGCTGGACCCCAAGACTATGCGGGGAAACCGTGGTATTTCCGTGCTGCTTGCCGTGGCGCGAAGCTGCTATCGCCCCTTTTATAATAGACAAATCACGCGGTATTTGACTTGCTAGTGATGCGCGTTGTAAACTCCCACTCATGCGTTTGGCCAGGCAGCAAATGACGAGCAGAAAACGAGTCTTGCGCATCGCTCAGGGAGTCATGCGCTGCCGTTGTTGGCTCTATGCCTAGATTGAAATATGGGGGTGATCCGCAGCCACTCCAACCCATCACATTAAGCCATAGTCCTAGGTGCGGAATTTTCACAGGATCCCATTGGAATTGAAGCGATTCTCTGCCATCAGCAGAAATGAGAGTAACTTCATTTATGCTCTGATCGGCAGTAAACATTTTGATCGCATAAGGCTGGAAACCGAAAGAGCTAGGATCAGGAATCAGATCTAACATTTTTCCATCGGACATCATAGGCCAGAGAAAATCCTTAAATCCTACCCCGCTGCCGCCACCATTGATCATCGCAGTAGCGGTGGGCATCAAGAGGCGCATTCCCGGCTCGATCACGATAAGCGGATGGGCGCACCAGAGGTATGGTACGTTGTGAGTGCCATGATTCCGCAAGCGATAGGAGACATGTATGGCATTCTCTGCCAAACGTATGGTGCGCTGGAAGTGGCAATCGGCAAAACGTGTTCTAGCGGACATCGCAACATGCGATGTGGTTAGGCTCTCCACCTCCCAAGCGATACCAACAAGATCACCATGATCTGGTATTGACTTCCCCATATAAGCATCGGGACTAACCGAGGGAAAAATTTCATCCCATCCGCCGCTATCAAGTTTTGCAATATAAGAATCTCCATAAATCGGCTTTCGGTGAGGAAGATGAGGATTCGACCAAAGCCATTCACGACCACCATGTTTATGCCGAATGGAAGTGATTTTGCCTCCGATTTCGGGAACGAACGACAGATGCAAATGGTCGTTTTCTATATGAAAAACTTTCATCGCATCGCAAGAGCAAGATCCGCAGAACGTTGATCAGCATTGGTAAAAGTCTCGACGTTCGCAAGCGCTGACGCTGCGCAATCGATATCGCCCAAACCATGGCAAGCGAGAGCGATGAGCAACCACGACTCGGCATCGCGTCGCGCTTGCAAATCCTCTTCAAAAACCAACAGGTTGGGTAATGACGTCGCGAAATAATCAATCTTTGCCGTTTCATTTAGCTTTGCATACCCGAATGCTTTTAACTCTTGAAATAGCTGGACCGCTTCTTCATGGCGGCCCAAGGCAACCAGTGAAAGACCACGATAATAACTCAATGGACTGTGCTCCGTGACCGCCATTTCCGAAAAATCGCCAGCTTCATTTGCAGAAGATTCGTAGCAAGCTAGAGCCTCATCTTCACGCCCTAAAGCTTGAAGCGCGCTAGCTTTAGCATAATTCACATCGGCCTTTGCTTGTAGCAAATGATACGCTTCTCCTAGCGAATCAGGTGTATCCATCGCAGACTCAAAATGCACAAGTGCTGTAGATGGATCACCCGCATTCATCGCCATTCTTCCTAGCAATAAATGAGCTGTGGTAAATTGACGCAACACACCTCCCTCGCCTCCCTCCCAAGGATGAAATCGACGTGCGCTAAGCAAATGTAGCGCCTTTGCAGGTTGGTTTGTGAGGTTGTATAGTGAACACAGAGCTACTGCACAATCATCACGCAGAAGGACGAGATCTCGATGATTTTCGAGGAATTCAAGTCGTGCAAGCAAAGGATCGTTCAGCTTGCTGCACAATTGGTCATACTCTGAAATCAATCGCGAATCGTTAGGGTCTAAGGAAATCGCATTCAAGTAAGATTGACGAGCCGCTTCACCATCTCGATGAAGATTCCACATTCCAATGCCGATATTGCGGAAGACTGTTGCAAACGAAGCACCATCTTGGATCGAACGCTTCCATTCGAAAATCGCATCGGCGTGCCGGCGTTGATCATAATACAAGTTCCCCAAACCATACGCCGCTAGAGCATCCGATCCAGGTTGCTGCAACGCCCATTCCAATACCACTTGTTCATGCAAACGTGACGGGAAAAAATAATCCGCCGACTGTGTTCGCGCCTCTTCGAGCAACCGCTGATCTTTGCGCAGCCATGCCATTACGTAACGCGTCGCTACTGCGCGCGAAAGTGGATTCGGCACAGCAACCGGAGTGACGGGATTCGCTAGATGACACTCTAACAACTCAGCTGCATCATCCACGAAGCCCGCCTCTGCATAGTCAAACACAAGATCCAATATCGTTTGCGCATCATTACGACAAGCTCCAAGAAATTCTTCTGTCGAAATCGCCCCACAGCGTCTCATTTCATGACGAGCCCAATGATCTAACGGATCGACTTTCAGCACTTCTTGCAATATCATGATCGCCTCGGGTCTCTGCAATTTCCGATAGATCGTAGCAAGCAAAACCTGTGCCTTGTGGTGTTGGGAATTGTGCGCGAGCGATTCTTGCAGATGACCTTGTGCCGAGTCATAATCACCCTTGCGACAATCCAAGCAAGCGAGATGGTAATGCGCAGCACAACGCCACGCCTGATTCCATGTCGCCTTTGCAAAGTATCCATACGATTCCTCAAGACGCTCTTGGAAAAACAAACACAGCCCCATGAAATAATGCGCCTCACCCGTTTCCGGATTGGGATGCCGATGGGTTAGCCGAGCAATTGATTTTCGGAAATATGGCTCCGCATCCGAAAGTCGTCCCGATTTCAATGCCCTACGCCCCATAGCCAAATTGCAACGACAATCCCCCTCGTCTCGGCGCAATGCCTCTTGCCAATACAGTTCTGGCGCACGCGTGGGATGCCGATATTGCTCCAAATGCTCGCCTGTCAGATACAGTTCATCAGTCGAGGAAATATCGTCAGGCGGCGGCGGCTCGCTGGCCAACTCGCGCGTCCTCCTCAGAGCCGATTCATCAACAGGACGATAGTCTAACAACAGTCTGCCATTCGCATCAACCAAGCTTACGAAAATTTCCGCAGCATTTTCACCGCTGAATCCCACAACTTCCCTCTGCCACAAGTGCCCAACATCTAACGAAATTCTTTCCTCTAACAAAACTTCGCCAATCGTCGTGAGCCTCAAGCAGGCCTCATCCATGCGCGACGACACACACAACCCAAGCTCGATCACGCGATCTGGGCGCACCACCATACGTAACGCCGCTTGTTCCGTGGCCTGTTGCACAGGGCCTATCCCCTGAATGGGCCACCAATACTGCGAAAAAGTCTTCGTCTCGTAAGGTGCAAGATAAGAAAAATCCGGTTGGTTATCTGTATAAACCCCCGCCATTAGCTCGATGTAGGCACCGTTGTTATCGGTAAGCTCACGATCCCAGCCCCAGCCGAATTGATGATTCCCCCACGTCCACTGTTTCTTCCCTGGTGCCACATGACGATCAGCCACATGGACAAAACCACCACCATGCTTGAAATCATATCCGCCAAAAAAATTCGCCATCGTCTGGCAAACCATATAACTCGTCGGCACAGGAATATTTTTATACCAACTCAAATCATTGGCTCCCTGACGATGTTGGTAATCGATTCCGTAATACCGATTGTTCGCTTGCGGAAATGATGACATCGCCCGCACCGCATGATCTGCTACGTAATGCACATCTGGTGGGAAAAACGATTGGTATTGCTCGTGTACCATCGCCGCAACATTCGCCCACCACAAAAACGTCTGCGTGAAAGCTGTTCGATTGTAGAGGCGCGCCCGCAACTCGATCAACGATGATCCAGGCCGTAGCCGAATACCGTGCATCCCCTTCAAACGGTTCAGCGGATCATGCTCACTCATCCACACTGTCCGCGCGCCGTCATCTTCCTCCTCGATGAAAACATCTGTCGGCATGAAGGTTCCAGGCCGATGATGCTGCGGCCAATTGAACTCCACACCACCCGAAATCCACGGCCCCGCAAGCCCCACCAACGCAGGCTTGATCACATCCTGCCGATAGAAAAAATCGTAGTTGTGATTCATCTTATCCTGTCCCAAAAAAATTCTGCCACCGATTTCTGGAAGCATCACCAATCGCACAAATTCATTTTCCAACCGCGCCGATTGATAGACCACTGGCACCGCCTGGTCATAAACCTTATCAATGAACGGCACTGGATACACCTTCCCGTTCGAGCCCTGATAGACGCGCTTCTCGAAAAAGAGCGGATTTTTTTCCGGCAGCCCGATGGGATATGTCGGTATTGTTAAAGGCTCTAGAAACGCATTCACTTTCATACGCAAAACATCAAAAATTACCAAAAGAAATAAAAGAACAAAGCGACTCCAAAAATCACCGCCGCCCCCGCGATCTTCACAATCGGCTCCGTCCGCAAATCCAACTCCTCACGCACCGGCAGCACACTCGCCTGCTTGCGCGGCATCACCAAGGTTAGGAACACCATCACCGCTGCCACGATACCGAACGAATAAAGCACTTGCATCAAATAGTGAACATCATGAATGCCACCTGGACTATCCTTGGTAATCGCAGTAAATTGAAACGCCGCATACACTATCGGCCCCGTTAGCAACGCCGCCACCCCCGCCACAGCAGGCACGCGTGGCAAAACAAAGGGCATCACAAATGCCGCTACCACCCCCGGCCAAATGTAGCCTTGGAACTGTTGGATGTATTGAAAAACTCCACCAAATGCCGGATGATCCAATGCAGGCGCGATCACACATCCCGCCACCACAAATGCCAAAGTTAGGATTCTTCCCAGCCATACGAGCTTCCGCTGCGATGCCTCTGGATGAATCATCCGCCGATACAAATCCATCGTCGAAATTGTCGAAGCCGAATTCAGCAACGATGCCAACGTGCTCGTTACCGCACCAGCAATCGCCGCATAAATGAAACCACGCACCCCAGGCTGGACCAATTTTGTTACCATCGTCGGAAATGCTGCATCTGTGTTCGAACCAAGCTCTGCTCCATACAATTGCTGCGCCATCAAGCCGGGCATCACCATCGCAAATGGCACCAATAGCCACAACCCACCGGCAAAGATCATCCCGAGCTGCCCATGCTTCAAGGACTTCGCCGCCAAGTTCCGCTGCACGATAAACTGATTCAGGCCGCAGTAATAAATCATCACAATCCACATCCCTCCCACTACACCCGTCCATGGCAAATCCGGATGGTTCGTCGGCATCACCATGTGCAACTTACTCGCATTGTATTCCGCAAAAACCGACCAACCACCGACAGCATTGAGGCCCAAGAAAAATATCACCATACCTCCCGCTAACAACGCCAATCCTTGCACCAAATCCGCCCACGCAATCGCCTTGAGCCCACCCACTGCCGAATACCCTGCTCCGATGAATCCGATCAACCAAACCGCTCGCGTCAGCTCCATGCCGGTGATCGCACGCAGCGTCACCCCTCCCGAATACAACACCGCCGGCAACATCACCACCGCATAAATGATCACCGTCAGCCCCGCCATCAAACCCCGCGCCGCTGGGTTATACCGATACTCCAAATACTCGGGCATCGTATAAATTCCCGCCCGCAAAAACTTCGGCAATAAGGTCATCGAAATGATCACAATGAATACCGAACCTAACAACTGCCACGAACTAACTGCCAGTCCCACAGATCCCGCAGCTTGCCCAGCCATGCCGACCATTTGTTCCGTGGAAATATTGGCAGCCACAATCGAGATCCCGATCAATGGCCACGTCAATCCACGACCCGCCAAAAAGAAATCCGAACTCCCTTCATCGACATGGGACTGCTTGCGGCTCTTCCAGTAGCTCAACCCAAGCACAACGCCAAAAAATGCAACAAATACAAAAAGATCCTGCGGTGACACATTCATAAATCAAAGCGAGGGCGAAGTTGGATTTTTATAGGATTCACTCCTCACAGCGACAATGAATGATTCATCCATTTCTGCAACACTCATATAGCCTACTGGAAAAAATCGCCCCCCTTATTCTTCACTTGCCAAATCGTCGCTCCAACTCTCGCAGTGAGAACTCCGTCAAGGTCGGGCGACCGTCCGCCGCGCAATAGGGTAAATCGCAGGCAAACAAGCGTTGCAGTAACTCCATGCAACTGCGCGATTCCGCCACCTGCAAAAGGCCTGCACGTCGCGCGATGATCCGCGCCAGCTTCTCCCGCGGTTGATGTGCTACCGCCGCACCGCCCGCGAGCAAGTCATCTAACATCTCACGGAAAAATTCTAACGGATCTGCAATCTCCAAAAATGCTGGCACCGAACGAATCTGAATCGTCCCCGAGCCAAAGTCGCCAATGTCCCACCCCACCCCATGCAGAGTCGCCGCATGGCGCATCGCCAACTCATGCTCACGCGGCTCCACATTCACCAACAACGGCACCAACAACGCTTGGCTTTCCATTTCGAGTGAACTGCGCAACTCTTCATAAACGATGCGTTCTCGCGCTGCTCGTGGATCAAATAACACCAATCCGTCTGCGCTTTCTAACAAAACAAAGCGACCTAGCAAAATCTCTAAAAATCGAAATCGCTCTCGGACCGGAACCGCCGCCGAGCTTGTCACCAACGTAGCCTCTTTTGGCGCCACGACTGCCTCGATAGGTACATCCACCAAAGGCAGAGCCGTCTGCTTTGCGGGTGATACCCACGCTCGCGGCGTCACCGAAGCGGGCGCTGCCACCACGACTTCTCTCGGCAACATCGGCGCAAACGATTTCGCCTCTACCAAGCGCACTGGCAATGAGCGAGCATCATGCCAAGCCTGCAAAGCTTGGCTCACCGCATGCGCGCAGCCCTCGCGCAAATCGACCGCATTTTGAAACCTCACTTCACGCTTGGCGGGGTGGACATTCACATCCACCAAACTCGGATCCATTTCGATCCACAGCCACGCCGCAGGATTTTGCCCATCGCTCAAGCCACCCTTAAATCCTTCAGATATTCCGCGCGACACCGCAGGATCTTCGATAGGGCGACCATTCAGAAACAAGCATTGATGCTTCCGCCCCTTACGTGCATGGGATGCCGATAGCAAGAATCCCGACAACGTAAACCCTCGTCCACGAAACGTCGGAATCTCGATCAAATCCCCCGCCGTTTCCGTCCCCAACATGTGCCGCAAGCGATCAGATCGACGCTGCACCGATGGCAAATCAAACACCTCCGCGCCATCGCGCACAAAGCGGAAACGCACTTCATGATAGGCCATCGCATGCAAACGAATCTCGTGCTCCACATGCGCGCTCTCGGTCACCGGAGTTTTGAGAAATTTCCGCCGCGCCGGCATATTGTAAAACAACTGCCGCACCTCCATGCACGTGCCTGGCGCGCATCCAGCATCGCGCACATCGCGCAAAACACCGCCCTCTACTTGAATCTCGCTCGCGGCCACAGATTCGCGATCCCTCGTCAGCAGTCGAAACCGCGACACACTTGCAATGCTCGGCAATGCCTCACCGCGAAATCCCAAGGTCAAGATCGAGCCTAAATCGCTCGAAATACGCAATTTACTCGTCGCATGCCGTTCCAAACACAACAACGCATCCTCACGATCCATTCCCTTGCCATCATCTGTCACCCGAATGAGGGCCACGCCGCCGCGCTCAATCTCCACCGTGATCTCGTGAGCTTGAGCATCGAGAGCATTTTCCACCAATTCCTTTACCACACTCGCAGGACGTTCCACCACCTCTCCCGCCGCCACCTGGCTAGCGAGTTGATCTGGCATGATTTTGATTAGAGGCATCGGCGGCGCCCATTTATACGCAGGACAGCCTGACGACCAAGGCGATTTTCACATTTTCCTCCAATCGCAGGTTCGCCTTACATTTGTCTCGGAAAAGAAACCGTTCTCATGGCAATTCCTTGAGCCGGAAGTTGCGGAAATGGACTTCCATTTCCACGCCAGGGTGAACTTGTAGTCCAATCGGACCTGCTATGGGCTCAGCATCCGTGGTGTAATCCAGCACCTGCTTGCCATTCAGCGTAACGAGATATTTTTTTCCACGGACTTCGATTTTTATCTGATTCCATGCACCTTCTTTCAGCAAAAGATCCACGCCAACCGCCTGGACGGGATAGGATTTTTTCTTCCCAATGTACGGCGAACAGGTCATGTCGCGCTTCAGCGAGCCAGAGATCCCGATTTGGATTTGCTCGCTCTCATTGCGGAGAAATACTCCGGAGTCGATCTTGCCCTGGTAGCGAAATTCGGCTTCGACTACAAAGTCGGCATGAGATTTTTCTGTCCACAAAATGGATCCGCTTTTCTTTGGATTATTTTTGCCAACGAGCACACCGTCCATGATCGACCAGCACTCAGGCGCCGCAGAAACTTTCCACCCAGCAAGCGTTTTACCATCGAAGATGGATAGGGGCTCAGCCGCCTGCATGCACACCGTCATCGCGAAAATGGTAATCAGATATCGAATCATCTTCTTTTTACATCTCTACCAGCCCTTTGCTTTCAAAAAATCCACCAATGATGCGCTGGGCGGTGGCTCTTAGTACAAATGCGATTTCATATCCCCGCTGCGTTTCACGACCGCAGTGGGCTGCATCCAAAGATGCTGCCCCAAGGTCTGAAAATGCCTTGCGCAGCAAATGATTACGACGAATGGCGGCGTTATACTTCGGATTTCGGGTTCATTCAAAAATATTTGAAACCTTGACACCTAAGCCTACGTAGGAAACTGTGGTGCTAGCATAAATACTATGACAGATAACATTACATCCCTAGATAGTCTTGAATCGATAACTGCGCTCTCTCGTCGATCCTTCGTGAAGCAAGCCGCTATGGGTCTTGCCCCTCTTGCATTTCCTGCCCTCCTTTCTGCACAGACCAAGGCCGAGCAGAAGAAACTCAAAGTAGGCATCGTCGGTCTTGGTGGTCGCGGCTCTGGCGCTGTCGTTGACATTCTCAAGGCTGATCCAGACACCATTCTCTGGGCTGTAGGTGACATTTTTGAAAAACCCCTGAAGCAAGTCCGCTCACTAGAAAAATCATTCTCAGGCCGCGTCGATACAGACGGCGGCAAGCGCGAGTTCATCGGTTTCGACTCTTTCCAGAAGGTCATCGATAGCGGTGCAGACATCATTTTACTGACCTCCACACCTGCATTCCGCCCGCAGCATTTCGCTGCTGCTGTCGCTGCTGGCAAGCATGTCTTCTTAGAAAAACCCTTTGCGCTCGATATCCCTGGGCTGAAAAGCATCGTCGATACTGCCAAAAAAGCCCAAGCCAACAACCAGTCCGTCCTTACCGGATTGGTTTGGCGCTATAGCCCTCATCTCATGGAAATGCACAAGCGTATCCAAGACGGCGCCCTTGGAGACATTCTCTCGACTTCATCCATTTATTGCTCAGGCGGCAGACCCAATAAAATGCCCGATATCAAATACAAGCCCCCCACCATGTCCGACATGGAGTGGGCGCAGAGATACTGGCAAAATTTCTTGGAACTAAGCGGCGATGGCGCGCTCGAATTCATGATTCACGGCATCGACCGCATGTCTTGGGCCATGAGCGATGAAATGCCCGTATCATGTTTCGCCAATGGCGGAAATGTTTTTCCCGTTGTTGGCGGGAACACGTGGGACAATTTCAATATCCGCTACGAATATGCCAATGGTCGCTCCGCCAATTTCTTTGGCCGCCAAATCCCGCGCACCTACGCGGCCGGAAGCGACGACATCATCGGCACCAAAGGTCGCGCCTTCTGTGATGGCAGCAAGGCCTCCATCGTCGTTGGCGGCAAAACCATCTGGGAAACCACGGGTGATCTCGATTATGTCAATGAGCATAAAATCTTCACGCAGCACATCCGCAGCGGAAAAGTCTTCAACGACATCATCGGGAAATTTGATAACACGCACGCCATCTGCATCATGGGACGAGAAGCTGCTTATTCTGGCCAGTTGATCACCGATAAACAACTCATGGCCTCCACCAACAGTCTTATCAACACGGTAGGTCTCGACTTCAAAACACCATTCACACCACGCCCCACCGCAGAACCTGGCAAAACCGCGTTCCAGTAATGTTTCATGAAAAAGCGATCCTATCACGCAAAAAAATTCGCTCTCCTTGGCATCGCGGCCATGGCTCATTTTGCTGGCCATGCACAGCCACCAACGCCCGCCGCTAGCAAAGAAAGCACGGTTGCCGATGTCAAGCCACCTCTTAGCAATGAGGCCTTAGACGAAGAGCAAATGCGTCTCGCACGCGTCATTCACAAGCGCATCACCGACTACCAAGACATCAAAAATCAAACCAACGCGCAAAAGCCACAACCATTCGCAGCATACCAAGAAAAGCTCAATTCTGGTGCCATTTTCGAGATGCTTCCCGTCAAGGGCGGCTCATTCACTTGGAAGGGCGAGAAAGAAGGCGACACGCTAGAAGTCACCCTGTCTCCGTTCTGGATGGGAAAAACCGAAGTCACTTGGGATGAATACGATCCCTTCATGTACGATGAAATCCCACGTGAAAAAGATGGCCAAGTCGTAGATTTTGCCCGCGAGCAGATCAATAATGATATCGATTTCATTTCTCGCCCCACCGATCCTTATCACCCGATGACATTCGGCATGGGGCGGCAAGGATTTCCCGCCATCAGCATGACCCAACACGCAGCAAACAAATATTGCCAATGGATCAGCTACCAAACCGGGCATTTCTACCGCCTGCCCACCGAAGCCGAGTGGGAATACGCCTGCCGCGCCGGCAGCACGACCAAACACCCTTGGGGCGATAAAGCAGATGACGCAAACCAATATGCCTACTTCGGCGGCGATGAAGCATCGCACTACCAAAAACCAGGTCTGAAAAAACCAAATGCGTGGGGTTTTCTCGATATGCAAGGCAACGCGATCGAATGGACGCTCGATCAATACGTGCCCGACCGTCGCGCCTACTTTGGCAAAGAAAAAGTTCTCGATCCATGGATCAAAGCTACCAAGCCCTACCCTCACGTCACCAAAGGCGGGCACTGGAAACTCGCCCTTGAAGGACTAGCTCCAGAAAAGAGCCTCGCCTCACAACCGGAATGGAAAATGATCGACCCCCAAAATCCGAAAAGCCTCTGGTACTTGACGAATATTACCTTCGTAGGGATGCGAATTGTGCGCCCCGAAAAAATCCCTTCTGCCGAGGAAATGTACCACTACTGGAACTCAGGAGTCGCCGCAGATGGGGATTTCGCAGTCTATCCTCCCAAATAAACGAGATCCAGCTATTGAGAAAAAGACGCACAACATTCCCTTCTAAACTCAAAGCCGCAGCGATCACACTTGCGGCTTTTTGCTTTATGATTTTGTTTAAGGGGGCAATCAAAGGGTGTAATTCAAAAATCAGTTTTTCGGAAAAAACGGAAAATCGCACCGTGCCCACTGCACCAGTAGATCTCAAAAAATTCCAATACGCCCAAGCCCATCTCGGCACTACCGTGCAAATCGTTTTCTACACCCAAGACGACAGTCTCGCCTCCCGTCTGTCCCAGAAATGTTTCGAGCGGGTGCAAGAGCTTAACGCCGTCTTCTCGGATTACCTTGATGATAGCGAACTCAGCAAGCTATGCAATCAACCGATCAACCAAGCGCACCACGTCAGCGAACCACTCTTCACCGTCATCGCCCAAGCCCAAGAAATTTCCGCAAATACCCATGGTGCCTTCGATATTACCGTCGGCCAAATCACCCAGCGTTGGCGGCGCCGCGCCCCTGAAATAACTGAACCAGAAAGCCACGACGAAACGATCAACTACCAAAACATCAAGCTCGATGCCCAGCAACGCACTATCACCCTGCTCAAGCCCCTCAAGCTTGATCTCGGTGGCATTGCCAAAGGCTACATCGCCGACCAGCTCATGCTCCTACTCAAAGAAGCCGGCCTCATCCACTCTGCCGTCATCATCGGCGGCGAGACCGTCCTTGCTTCCGCCCCTCCGGGAAAAGACGGTTGGCGTATCGGCATTGAGGACACCGAACGCAAGATTATTGGCACGCTCTCCCTCGAAAATACCTGTCTCTCCACATCTGGCGATAGCTACCAATTCTTCGAGCAAAATGGCCAACGCCTGTCCCATCTCATTGATCCAGCGACAAAAAAAAGCAAAACCAATCGCCTCAATGTCACCACCATCGCCCCCAGCGCCATGGAGGCAGATGCCTGGGCCACCGCTCTGCGCATCCTCCCCGCAGAAGAGTCTCTTGCCCTAGCAAACCAACAGCCGCATCTGCAAGCCCTCTACATCCCGCACCAAGAAACCTTACGCAAAACGGATCGTTTCCCGCCCATCAAAGCAGTAGAAGCCAAACCCGCCACGCAGTGATTTTTTTACGGGAAAACCTCATGGCTTGTGGAGCATCTCGTGGCAGTTGTTTCCAAAAAGTCATGCCATGCAGTGCCAAGACGCTCCAGAACATCGATGGGACGGTGAACGAACGCGCGTAGAGGTCACCTAGTGGTAAGTGACCTCTACAGGTTCGGGCACGATACCCGAAGCAGAACACTACGATCATGAAAGGCCTGACAGTGACTTTCGTGATGCTCTACTTCGGCTCTCGGTTTCCATCAACCTAGAATCCGCAATTGATGTCACCAATCCAAAGTTTTTCACAACTGATTACTGGCATGTAGTTGTTCAAGTTTTTTATGTGCGTGGCATAAGTTTTTTTTATAGGGTGTGATGTTAGCTCGTTCTTAGGTGATTGGCTTTTCGTTTCGTTTGCTTCCCTTTGGAGCGA
>JAIYDP010000296.1 GCA_027487435.1 Verrucomicrobiaceae bacterium
GTCGCAGCGAGGGGGGGGGGGGGTCACGGAGGACTTGACGTCTTCGACGACTTCGCACGCGCCGGCGTCATCCGCCGCGAAGATGAAGGAGCCCTCGGCCGCGAAGAAAAACCTGTGGGTGCTTGCACTTTAAATATTAAAAATGAGAGAAGTTAGAGCAGACCCAGTGGGCCCTTGGACTTGGGGGGGGCGGAGGACGAACTGGGAGGCTGCGCCGTTCTTGCGGAAGTCGCAGCATTTTGAGATGAGCTTCTTGGCGTCGTATTTCCAGACGACGACTGTGCCAGTCTAAAAGGTTATGACATTGGGAAAATAGAGTCAGGGCAACGGCGTCGGCGGAGAATAGTCGATCGCCTTCAGCGCTCCACAGAAGCGTCGTGATGGTGGATCCGTGCGCGCTGCCGCAGTCTTTCAGCCCCGAGGACTCGTCCCACGTGCTTATGACTCCTTTTTCGTCAGCGGCAATCGAAGGATTTTCAAAAACCGTCTTCCCATCCTATTGCAAGAATAGGGCTCTTCCCGGCTGGATTAGGTCTCCAGGCGAGTGTTCTTGCAGGTGCATTATTGGAGCGACGGATAGTTGCATCGATCTTGACACCCTTGAGAGTTATTTAGGTTCGGATGAAATTACTTCATCCGTAAACAAATGGACCTGAGAATCTGTGGACGAAACTGCTAGGACGAGTTCTTTATCACTTGTACTCCATTGAGCTGCTGTAATTGCGGCCCTAGTCGGAAAACTGGGTCGGTAATCCAAGTAAATAAGAGCCATGAAAAACTGAAATTGAAAATAAAAAAGAAGAAAATTTGAGCTCATTATATTTGAAGAGTTACCCTAGATTCCTTTGTTTCACATGGCCACAAGGAACAACAGCGAGACCCCATGGAAAAAGTGTCTCCTCCAGTACTCTTCCGGAATTTGCAAATGGGAAAAGAAATGGACGTCGTATGGAAACATTATGGCCTACAAATGGTGCAAAACAGGAGAAAAGACGAACCCAAGTAGTTATTTCGCGCCATCCCTCTGAACTTGCGCAGCAAACGTTCCTTCGATGCTCTTTACCCCCCAAATTCCTAAAGCAGTACGTGATTGTTTCATTGTTTTGATGGAGTAGGATGTCCTGAGAAGAAAGAGAAAGGTACCCTTTGCGGCTGCAGATCGTTCGATGCATATCCTTTCTTTGTCTGATGCCTCTTTGTTTGATATGATGCCTCTTGGCTGACGTGGTTTCCCTCTTTTCTTGTATCCACTATTCGTTTGCTGTCGTCATCTGCTGAGGCCAAGCACCTGCAATGAGTTGACCATTCAAGGAAGACATGGATCATGTCATTTTGTCCCAGCGGGCTCTGAGGCAAAGGCCTCGGAAGAATTATGCGGAAGATTTAGAGCAGGACATTGGCGATGCGGAGGAAGACGACGGTGAGATCGACGAGGATGAAGAAGACGCAACGAAGCGGAAACGCAGGCGGCGGGCTTCGAGTGAAGATCCGTCTGATCATGGAGAGGATTGAGGAGAACTGGAGGGTGTTTGACGGAATGTAGACTATGTAAAGAATAAACGAATGAAGTTTTGGGAATTAGAGTTAGATGGATCAGAATGTTCGAATTGAGCGACTGCGCGCCATGCTAGAGGTGATTGGACCCTACGCAAGCTCAGCACATGAGCGGTATGAATACATTAAGAATCTTCTCGAAGTGGACCGGATCGGTTGCGAAACCTACGTCCAGCTTGCGCATGTCCTCTGTGGCGTTCATGATCAGCTGTCGTACCAAGATCAAGTTACTCTCCCCTTCGATGTTAATCCCAAAGCTTCTCCGTTACGTCATGGACTCTGTGAGCGAAGAGAAGGACGAGTTTGTTGAGAAGACTGAGATTGTATCCAACACGATTGAGCGAGTTCATTCCCGATTGAGTGGCACTAAAATGGCAGCTCCGGAACATGGTTGAACAGTGGACGCTCAACGCAGACGTCCATGCGGTGATTGACGGCTGCACCTTTGCGTTCCGCGATTGCGTTGGCTTGGAGGAGTACCGTTCCATCGCTCAGCAATGCGAGCCCATCTTCTCCCGCCTGAAGGTTCGAACACACCCCAAGGGCCCTCATGCGCAAGGAGATGTTGGCCAATATTACAGACCTCCACGAGGAGGCGAAGGCTGCTGTCGTCGCAAGTCCGAAACCGAGCCGGCTCGCCCCCGCCGACATCCAGCAGCTCGAGAGCAGCACCGGCGAGCTCGACAAAATCAAATTTGCCGTCGCGAAGATCCTCGGGGTGAAGGATTTGCTTGACCTTCGACATTCAGAGGCGATTGAGTTTGACAAGGTGATTGTCGGGCTGACGCTGCGCAGGATGCGGCAGCCTCTGCGCGATGGCGTGATCGAGCGTGCGCCAACTGCTGGCCACACGATCTGACGCGCGCAGATCTGCACGCGATGTCGATTGCGTGC
Organism: Verrucomicrobiaceae bacterium; assembly: GCA_027487435.1. Taxonomy (GTDB): domain Bacteria; phylum Verrucomicrobiota; class Verrucomicrobiia; order Verrucomicrobiales; family Akkermansiaceae; genus UBA956. The sequence continues at coordinate 2,449 of JAIYDP010000296.1, forward strand.
GCGACGACGATGCGGGAGCTTGAGCACAGCGTCGTGCGCATCGAGTTGCAACGTCAGGCGATTGTCGCGGCGACAGCGCAGGTTGACGCGCAGCTGTCGGAGCTGCGGCAGAGCCATCATCAATTTGTCAAAGTCGGGCAAGTTGTCAAGCGGGCGATGGCGGAGTACGGGGACTATGAGGCCCGCAATGCGCGGCCGCATGAGCTCACGCGCGCAGAAGAGGTTTGATGCTGACCTTTGGGCACTCTCCGTCCTCTTCGACAAAGCGGACGCGATGGAGAAGATGTTTGGGGGGGGGGGGGGTATCTGACGGGGATCTAGGTTTGGGGACCAGATGGCAGCGTTCAAGAGATTTGTTCGACGTTTGTGACTTTTTCTGATTGGGCGCAGCAGTCCATGGCGGGTACTTGCGAGAAGTACTTCAAGAACACGCAAGACATTGTCTCAAGCGCGCAGCCCAAATTGGACAAATTGTTCGCTGGTGGAGGCACTGTAGCACATTGTGACAATGCAGATTGCTTGCAAGAGTTCGACACTGTCATGGACGAGTTCGGGCCTTTCATGAGTGCTCCTTGCCGAGAGAAGCTGGAGGTCAGCATTGAAAGTGGACGGCAGCGTAACACCTCAAGTCGTTCCGGCCCATTCGGTGGGTGATTCGCACAGAGGCAGAGTGAAACACTGGCATTCCTAAGAGATCATGCCAGCTGTCAAAGAAAGGCAGCCCCTCCATGGCCGCTCGAACCAACAAAACACTTCAATTTTTGCACATGGATGTAATGAGAACGAATGGGCGCAATTTTGTGGAGAGTAAATTTTCCACACAAGTCAAACGAATGCTCCGTTTCCTTCTTGTGCTGACTTGCGCCGCTGCTGCGTATGGGTGGGGTGCGCAGGGCCACGCCACCGTCGGTGCGATTGCTGACACAATGTTGAGCTCCACCGCATCGTCCCTTGTGAACGACCTGTTGGGTGGTTCTTCCCTCCAAGACGTCGCCGATTGGGCTGACGACGTCAAGCGTAACAAAGACTTCTTGTGGTAAGCCTTGCGTGCATTACTTTTTCATTTCGGAATCGTCTTACCGCCGTTCTTGCGCTTGGATGCCGCAACGGCACGCTGAACCACGTCTCACACTCGCTCAGGTCGGCTCAGCTCCACTACATCGACACCCCCGACAAGGCATGCACGTTCGTCTACACCCGTGACTGCGTTGACGACGCTTGCGTTGCCGGCGCCATAGCGAACTACACCGACCGCCTCAAGGACACGTCGTTGCCCAAGGCGCAGCGCGCTGAGGCGCTCAAGTTCATTGTCCACTTCGTCGGCGACATCCACCAGCCCCTCCACGGTACTGCCCTTCGCATTGGCATTTTTGCAGACGCAGCAGAGGCGCGCAGGCTTATGTGTTGACGCGTCAGTTGGCTTCACGTCCGACCGTGGCGGCAACTCCATTCACGTCAAGTTCTTCACGACGTCGGACAACCTGCACTCCGTCTGGGACGACGGCGTCATCGATAAGCTCACGACGGACTCGTACAGCGGCTCTGCAACGAAGCTGACCAACGACCTCGTGTCCATGATCAATGGCAAGTGGTCCAGCGAGAAGTCGACGTGGACTCGCTGTAAGACCGGCTCCACCACTTGCACCAGCCAGTGGGCTGTCGAGTCCATTGGCTACGCATGTTCAACTGCTTACAAGACTCCGTCGGGCAGCTGGGTGGCCGACAACGATGCCCTTACCACCTCCTACTACAACGCCGCGTACCCACTGATTGAGGAGCGTCTCGCCCAAGCCGGCGTGCGCCTTGCGACGCTTGTCAACAGTGTTGCCGACGGGCTTCACGGTTTGGGGACCAAGATGTGGTAGTCAGCATGAATTTGGAGTTACTGTGACGCCGTAAC
>JAIYDP010000453.1 GCA_027487435.1 Verrucomicrobiaceae bacterium
CGAGATGTTACTGGGTTTGCTGGTATTTGACATATCAAGAAAATAGCAAAACTACTTTAATAATAAAGAAAACTTAACAAAAATCTGATGCGTGATTGCTTAACTTGACGCGTATGCCCGTGGGGGCGGGGACGGGAAGACAGTGCGTCCCGCCTGTTTCCTTCTTTCTAGCAGTTTCTCCCCACAAAATCCCCATCTATTTTTCTCGTCGAAAACCACAATACTTCATGCACGGAAGTATATTTTCCCACGATGGAGCCGTGGGTTCAACATCCCCCACATATCCACCGCCCCGCTTGGGCGGATGGGGTGTTGGTTGGCACGCGTCCGGTGGTTGACACCACCGGCTAATATCGTTGCAGCCCTCTGGGCTTTGGGGCTGGCAGCAGGCTGCAAGGGGCGATAACCATTTTCCTTTGCCGTCCTTGCAGCCTGCAAGGAGCGTTACCCATTTTCGTTTTGCCGTCCTTGCAGGCTGCAAGGGGCGTTATCCATTTTCCTTTGCTATCCTTGCAGGCAGCAAGGGGCGATAACCATTTTCCTTTGCCATCCTTGCAGGCTGTGAGGGGCAATAACCATTTTCATTTGCTGTCCTTGCAAGCAGCAAGGGGCGATAACCATTTTCATTTACCGTCCTTGCAGTTTGCGAGGGGCGTTACCCATTTTCGTTTTGCCATCCTTGCAGGTTGTGAGGGGCAATAACCATTTTCATTTGCTGTCTTTGCAGGCTGCAAGGGACGATAACCATTTTCCTTTGCCATCCTTGCAGCCTGCAAGGGACGATCAAGAAGTGGGTTTTCGATGAAATATCCCCCGTTTAGGCGGTGGGAGGCACGTCGGGTAGTGCCGAGGAAACGTTGGGGAAGGCACTTTGGTTTTTCAAACGCGCCGGGGAAACGCTTGGAAGATTGCTTTGGATTTTCAAAGGCGTGGGAAAATCGTTTCAGAGGATACTTTGCATTTTCAATGGCACTGAAAAAACGTTTGGGAGGGCACTTTGCATTTTCAAAGGTATCAGAAAAGCGTTTGGATGGGTGCTTTGCATTTTTAAAGGTGTCGGGGAAACGTTTGGATGGCCATTCCCGATTTCGGATGGTGCCGGGGAAACGTTTGGGAAGAGAGAGCTATCGTGGCGGAGTCGTCTCGACTCCATGCCTTCTTGATTCTTACGGGGCATGGCGCTTGGAAAGCGCTGCCACGGTGGGGAGTCGCAGCATGTTGCTGCGACTTGAGATGGACGCAGCAGGATGCTGCGACTCCTTACCTTACGGGACGAGTTTGATCATGAGGTCTTTGCTTTCCAGAGTGTTGCCGACTTCCACGAGGAGTTGTTGCACGGTGCCGTCACAGGGGGCGGTGACGGTGGTGAACATTTTCATGGCTTCTAATGTCAAGAGCGCGTCGCCTTCTTTGACTTTATGTCCAACGCTAACCGCGAGGCTGGCGACCATGCCAGGCATGGGGGCACCGATCTGCAGGGGATCGGCGACATCAGCTTTTTCGCGGACGTTGACGGTCTTGCTGGCGTGTTTGTCGGCGACTTGGACGTGACGGGGGTAGCCATTGAGTTCGAAGATGGCGGTGCGCTGGCCTGCGGCATCGACTTCGGTGATGTTGTGGAGGCGGATGAAGAGGGTTTTACCAGCTTCGAGGTCGATGGTGATTTCCTCTTTGTCCTTCAGCCCGTAGAAATAAGCGGGGGTGGGCAGGACGGAGAGATCGCTGTGAGCTTTGCGAGATTTGACGAAGTCTTTGAAGACTTGGGGATACATCAAATACGAATAGAGTTCGTCGTCATCGGCGGTTTTGTGGCCGGTGATTTTTGCGACTTCGGTGCGTGTCGTCTCGATGTTGATTTTTTCAGCGCGCTCGCCGGGGCGATTGGTGAAGGGCTTTTTGCTGCCGAGGATGATTTTTTGGATGTCCTTGGGCCAGCCGCCAAGGGGTTGGCCTAGGCCTCCTTGCAGCATATCGATGACACTTTCGGGGAAGTTGGTGCCGGAGGGCAGGGAGTGCAGGTAATTGTGAGCGTCACCGGGTTTGACGCCACGGGAGATGAGGAACATGCACATGTCGCCGACGACTTTGGAGGACGGGGTGACTTTGACGATGTCGCCAAAGAGCATGTTGACTTCGGCATACATGCGGGCGATTTCTGGCCAGCGGTGCCCGATGCCCATGGATTCGGCTTGCTCCTTGAGGTTGGTGTATTGGCCGCCGGGCATTTCGTGAAGATAGACTTCGGCGGTGCCGTGCGGCTCTGCGGTATCGAAGGGTTTGTAGTACGTCCGGACGTGAGCCCAGTAGTCGCTGGTTTCGTTAAGCGCATCGAGGTCGAGGCGGGTATCGCGCGGGGTATTTTGCAGAGCCGCGACGATGGAGTTGAGGTTGGGCTGGGAAGTGCAGCCGCTCATGGAAGAGATGGCAGCATCGCAGATATCGACACCGGCTTCTGCGGCCATGAGGATGGAGGTGGCGTTGATGCCTGAGGTATCGTGAGTGTGGAAATGGATCGGTAGGCCGACGTTGTCCTTGAGGGCTTTGACGAGTTTCTTGGCGGCAGAGGGGCGGCAAAGCCCGGCCATGTCCTTGATGCAAAGCAGGTGGGCGCCCATTTTTTCAAGCTCTTTGGCGAGGTTGACGTAGTAATTGAGGTCGTACTTGTCGCGTTTCGGGTCGAGGATATTTCCGGTGTAGCAGATGGTGCCTTCGCAGAGGGAGGTGGTCTCCTCACGAACAGCGGCCATGGCTTGGGTGAGGTTGGGGAGGTAGTTGAGGCTATCGAATATGCGGAAAATGTCCATGCCGTTGGCGGCGGAATGTTTGATAAAACCGCGGACGACATTGTCGGGGTAGTTGGTGTAGCCGACGGCGTTGGAGCCGCGGAAGAGCATTTGCAGGAGAATATTGGGCACGCGAGCGCGAATGGCGCGGAGGCGTTCCCACGGGCACTCCTTGAGGAAACGCATGGCGGTATCGAAGGTGGCGCCACCCCACATTTCTAGCGAGAAAAGATCGGGTGTGCGCTGGGCTACGGCGGAGGCGACGGCGAGCATATCAGCGGTGCGAACGCGGGTGGCGAGCAGCGATTGGTGGGCATCGCGCATGGTGGTGTCGGTAAGCAGCAGGCGCTTTTGTTTGCCGATCCATTGCGCGAATTTTTCCGGGCCGAGTTCGGTGAGGAGTTGTTTGGTGCCAGGGGCGGGCGGGATGGTGGGATCGTAGTGAACTGGCCGTGCGGGAAGTAGCGGTTGGGGTGGGAGGTAGCCTTTGGCGTTGGGGTTGCCGTTGACCGTGACGTCGGCGATGTAGTTGAGGAGCTTGGTGGCGCGGTCTTTCTTGGAGGCGAAGGTGAAGAGCGCGGGGTTGTTATCGATGAAACGGGTGGTGGCATCGCCGGCGCGGAAAATGGGGTGGGCGATGACGTTTTCGAGGAAAGGGATGTTGGTCTTGACTCCGCGGATGCGGAATTCGCGGAGGGCGCGATCCATGCGGTCGAGGGCGATGGTGTAGCTGCGGCCAAAGACGGTGACTTTGACGAGCATGGAGTCGTAGTAGGGCGTGATCACGGCGTTTTGCGTGCCGAGGGCACCGTCGAGGCGGATGCCGAAGCCGCCTGCGCTGCGGTAGGTGAGGATTTTGCCGAAGTCAGGGGTGAAGTTATTTTCGGGGTCTTCGGTGGTGATGCGGCATTGGATCGCGAAGCCGGATTTTTCGACTTTTTCCTGAGCCGGGAGAGCCATCACCTCGCCATGCAGTGGGTGTCCCATCGCGATTTGGATTTGCGATTGGACGATGTCGATGGCCGTGATTTCCTCGGTGACGGTGTGTTCGACCTGGATGCGGGGGTTCATTTCGATGAAATACCATTGTCCCGATTCGATATCGACGAGGAATTCTACGGTGCCAGCGTGGGTGTAATTGACTTCGCGTGCAAGGGCGAGGGAGGCGTTGCAGAGGCCGTCGATGATGGTGGGGTCGATGCCGTAGCTGGGAGCCATTTCGATGACCTTTTGGTGGCGTCGCTGAACGGAGCAATCGCGTTCATGGAGATGGAGCACATTGCCGTGCTTGTCGGCGAGGATTTGGACTTCGATGTGCTTGGCTCGACCGACGAATTTTTCGAGGAAGACGGCGCCGTTGCCGAATGCGCGTTGGGCTTCGGTCTGAGCTTCGTCAAGCAGGGAGGCGAGGTCTTTTTCCTCGCGGACGACGCGCATGCCGCGGCCACCGCCGCCAAAGGCAGCTTTGATGATGAGAGGGAAGCCAATGTTTTGTGCGGCTTTCAGGGCTTTTTTGCGATCGGAGATGGGCTCGGGGGTGCCTTGAAGGGTGGGGACTTTGAGTTTTTCTGCAACGGCACGGGCGGCGGTTTTGTCGCCCATCCGGTCTAGGACATCGGCATCTGGCCCAATAAAGATGATGCCATTTTTTTCGCAGGCGCGAGCGAAGTCGGGGTTCTCCGAAAGGAAGCCGTAGCCCGGGTGGATGGCGTCAACGCCTTTGGCCACGGCGAGTGAGACGATACCTTCGATGTCCAGATAGGCACCGAGAGGGCCTTTGTCTTTATTGAGTTGGTAGGCTTCGTCGGCTTTGAAGCGATGGGGGCAAAATCGGTCTTCGTGGGCATAGATGGCAACGGTGCGAATGCCGAGTTCCGAAGCGGCGCGCATCACGCGGATGGCGATTTCAGAGCGATTGGCGACGAGAATTTTTTTGATGGAGCGGATGGGTTTTTGCGGCATGCCCGCAGTGTAAGAGTATTTCGGCGATCGGGTAAATGGTGAAGTGTGGCAGTTTGCGGAGTAGGGTAGGGGAGCGGGGAAGGGAGTTTTTGCAGTGTGACTTTGCTGGATGTCTTGACTTAGGCTCTCTGGATCCATAGGGGTGCGAGGTGATTGATTTTTGCTTGGGACTCTGGGGGTGGAGAATGCGAGTGATCGGTGTTAGCTTGTGTTTAGTGCTTTCTGCTTGTTTGGATCTTAGCTCTGCGAACAAGCAAGGGAATGTGATGGTGAAAATCCAAAGTGCTCCTGTAGTCTATCATGGACGGTGGGATTTTTCTGATGCAGATGGACCATTAGCTTCATGGCCTGGTTTTGCTTGGGAAACTTCGTTTACGGGGGCGTCGTGCAAGGTTGTGATGTCCGATGGCAAAAATTATTACAATGTTTGGATTGATGGAGCTTTTCATAAGGTCGTGGGCGGTCGCAGCGGATCCAATATGGTGCTCCACGTTGCTGATGGGTTGAAGCCAGGAAAGCACCATTTGCGGATGCAGCGGCGGAACATTTCGTTGGGACGAGCGACGCAGTTGCATGGTTTTTTGCTCGAACCGCATCAAGTCTTGTTGGCTCCCCAAAAGCGTGCGGCGCCGGTTGTGGAATGGATCGGCGATTCTTTCAGTTTGGGTGAAGGCAATGAGGCGATGCAACAAGAGATTTCTTGGGGAGAAACGCAGGCAGTAACGAATTTCAGCAAAAGTTTTGCGGCGTTCGTAGCAGATCATTATCGGGCGGAAATTCTGCCAGTATGTCGTTCAGGAAGTGGCTTGGTTTGCAATCATCGAGGAAGCCGTGCGAAGGCGATTCCGGAGCGTTATGGATGGTCGCTGATGGAGTCGGGGGCTAATGCTTGGTCGGGCTATGAGCGCTCGCCGAAGGTGATTGCAGTATGCTTAGGGCTGAATGATTATTCTGGTATGAGCAGAGCTGACGGATCAGTGAGTGAGGAGGATTCTGCAACGTTTCGGCAGGCGTATCTAGCGATCATTCACCGGCTGCGTAAGCAAGCTCCCGACGCTAGAATCGTGATCGTAGCTCCTCATGTGAAGTGGGTGCGCGAGCAAGCGATGCTCTGCATGGTGCGGGCTAGGCACGAGGGCGTAAAGCGGATCGACTTTGTGAAGTTTGATTATTTCCCGGGTGGGTATGTGGCCAATGAGCATCCGCATGAGGAGACACATGAGAAGATTGCTCGGCAGATCATTGAGCAATGGGATCGACTCGGAATCAGTCGCGAGCTGCGCTAGGGCTTTGGAAAAATCGATTTTTCCATGACAGGATCGGTGCTTCAATGATGTGCCAACTGATCCATGCGAGGGCAAGTGATGCTGTCGTAGCGAGAGCCACATAGCAAAGAGTGGCAAGAGAGAGATGATCGATAGTGGGATGGATGAGTTTGTTCCAGAAAAAATGCTTCCAAACAGGAGCAAAGGCGTGGTGGTAAACATAAATGCCGTAACTGTATTTTCCGAGCCACCGAAGGATGCCCGATTCAAAGATCAAACGGCAGCGGGGAAATCCATGGGTGATGGCAGCGGCGACCAAGGCGCAACCGAGGATCAAGGCGAGCATGGGTTCGAAAATCACCAAGGAGGTGAGCCAGCTGCGTTCGAGCAAGAGTATCGTGCCGAAGAGAATCAAGCTGGGTTTGATCCATCGGACGAGCTTTTGCCATGCCGTTGGGTTACGCCAGAGGAGTGCGAGACCAGCTCCTCCGCCGAGTTCGCCGAGTCGCCCAGGAGTGGAAACGTAGATTGCGAGCGGGCCGAAAAAATAGTAAACGATAAGGAGAATGATGGGAGAGGAAAGAACCAATACCCAGCATAGTTTTGCGAGTTCTTGAGGTTTCGCCCAAAGAACGATCAAGGGCCAAAACAAGTAGAATTGCTCCTCAACAGCCAAAGACCAAAAATGCCCTAAACCTACCCAAGTAGGAGAATTAAGCCATTCGCCTTTGAGCATGACGCCAATATTGGAGGCATAGAACCAATACCAAGCAGGAGAGTCTTGTCCGGTAAGCGCAAGTCTGTCTCCGGGGGTGATGAAGGCGACGGAAAGCGCGGCAATCGTGAGTGTGAAATAGTAGAGAGGGAAAATGCGTAGCGAGCGCCGCCAGTAAAAGCTGGCAAAATAATAGGGCTGGCCGCGTGAGGCAAGAAGTATGCTGGAGATAAGAAAGCCGCTGAGAACAAAAAAAAGATCAACGCCGAGGTGTCCACTTAGTAAAAGTCGATCAAGTGGTTTGGTATCGACGAGGTTGCCACCGATGAGGATAAAGTGGCTGAACATGACCAAAAGAATCGCTAGGCCGCGAACGCCATCGAGAGCAGGGAAATGCGGGAAACGAGTCTGTGGCGATTTCTCAGGATCGATGTCGGTTTCTTGGTTCTGACCCACTTGCCGATGATCCTTTCGCGAAGGGTGATAGGCAGGGGACGGCATTTTTTCTGTGGATATTTGTCGAGAGGGGCTGGTAAATGATGATTTTTGATTGGCAGATCGGGAAATTGGTTGCCTTACAGGCTCTTGAGGTAGGCGGTGATGTCGGCGATTTGTTGAGCGGTGAGGTTAAGGTTGCCTGGGTCGTACATCAAGCTGCGCTTCATCGGGGCTAGAGATTTGATGCGAGAGCGGGGAATGGTTTGGTTTTGGTCACCCATGGTTTTGATGATGACGGGGTCGTCATTGCTGAGAAGCATGCCGGTAATGGTAAGTCCATCGTTGGTAATGATTTCTGTGCCTTCGTAGCCGTGGGAGATATCAGCACTGGGTTGTGCGATACCTTTGACGATAACTTCTGTCGGCTGCTGTTTGCCGTAGGTGGTGAGATCGGGGCCGAAGTTGATGCCTTGTTCGCCGACTTTGTGGCACATGTAACAGGCGGCGATAGCAGCTTTACCTTTTGCGGGATCGCCCGGAAGTTTGACGATTTCTGCGAGGGCTGGTAGAGCGGGTGCGGCAGGATTTGGCGGTGGCATAGGTGCGGCAGTGATGGTTGCTGTGGTGGGATTTTGCCCCATAGCCGCAAGGATGGCATCGACGTTGTAGGGTTTCCAGAGGTTGCCTTTGCGGTTGTTCACCCACCATTTGGCTAGAGCATTTTCCGAGAAGCTGGCATTGCCGGCGATTTGGATCATCGCAGTTGCGGCAGCGGCGGTGGGGGTGAAGCCTATCGCAGTAAGGCTGAGTTTGATCTGGGATGGACTTGTTTTTGCCGAAAGGGCACGGGCTTTTTGGTCAGCCACGGCTTGGGCAGGGTGCAGACGCCAGGCGAGCCAAGCAAAGGTGTCCGACCAGGTTTCGCCGCTGGTTTGTTGCATGGTGTCTTTCAGGACATCATACACCAGAGCCTCTTTGCCAGTGCAGCCAAGGCCGAAGGCTTCGAGGTAGGCACGGTCTGTGCCATCGAACATTTTGCCGATGGTGACGAGGTAGGGAAGCGATTGCTGCGCAGGGACATTGCGCAAGCTAAGGGCGATCTCGCGGCGAACCATGGGGGAAGGGTCTGCGGCCATGGTGGCGGCGAGTTTAAGGACATCGTAACCAGCGGAGCGGAGGGCACGGCAGGCAACGAGGCGCATGCGTGGCTGGGCGGATTGGAGTTGTTTGATGGCCAGGGCTTGGGCTTTTTCGCCCATTTGTGCAAGTAGCCAGACGGCGCGAGCCGCGATATAGGGGTTGGTGTCATCGAGCAAAGCGGCTACGGCGGGGATGGCTTTTTCTCCTTGGGCTTTGAGGCGGGTGAAACCGCTATTGCGGAGGTTGACGGCGGGGCTTTTCAGGGCGGTGATTTGGCCGTCGGTGGTGTTGAGATCGAACTTTGGCACGACGGATTTGAAACCCTTCGGAGCGATGCGGTAGATGGTACCCGAACCGGAGTTATCGAGTGTAGCGTGACCACCGACGCGGGGGTCATACCAGTCGGCAAGATAGAGCGCACCATCGGGGCCTACAGCGATGTCTGCCGGACGAAAGAGGGTGTTGGGTTGCTGGGCGGAACCTCCGCCGACAAAATCAGAACCGGCGAATTTTTTCTCTTTGTTGGTGTCGATGAAGTCGATGCGTTTGAGGGTAAAGCCTGCGCCATCAGGAACGGGGAGGTAGCCGAAGACAACGTTCTTTCCTGCCTCACAGGCGAGGAGAAGTCCTTCCCATTTTTTCCCGAGAGCGCCGTTTTCATAGTAAGCTACGCCAGTGGGCGATCCGCCGCCGTAGATGTCGCCAGCGGGCATGGTGCCGGGATCTTCTTGGCGCCATTCGGCCGTGGGGGTGTCTTGTCCAGGGCGTTTGTCAGCACCCCAAGAGCGTTTGCCATCGGCGGAGGAGAATCCTGCGTTACCGCCTTCGATGATTTCTGCGACGCGGCAGGCGGGTGGGTCATCGTTGTCTGACTGGAACATATCGCCGAAGGAAGTGAGGGCTTGTTCGTAGGAGTTGCGGTAGTTGTGGCCGACGATGCGGGCGTTTGTGCCATCGGGGTTCATGCGCACGGAGAAGCCGCCTACCCAGACATTGCCGTCGTCGGAGGGCATTCCTGCGATAGCTCGGGTGTCTGAATACCATTTGCCGCCGCCGCTATTGTAGTAAGAGGAGCCAATGCGGAAGGTTTTGCCTGATTTATCAGTGAAAATGCCGCCACAGTTGCCGTTATTGAAGTTCCAGAAGCCATCGGGTCCGACGGTGACGGAATGGAGAGAGTGGTCGTGTTGACGGGCGTTGAAGCCGGTGAGGAGGACTTCGCGTTTGTCGATCGTGGGATCAAACTTGCGGTCGCGATTGGTGTCGGTATAGACGAGGAGATCCGGTGGCTGGGCGACGATGATTTGATTTTCGAGGACGGTGAGGCCGAGCGGGGATTCGAGATTTTTCTCTTGGGTAAAAATTTCTTGGAGGTCGGCCATGCCGTCTTTGTCGGTATCGCTGAGGATGACAACGCGGTCTCCCGCAGGGCGGCGACTGCCAGCATGGCGGTAGTTGACACCTTCCGCAACGTAGAGGCGACCCTCGGCATCAAAGTCGATATTGGTGGGGTTTTGAAGCATGGGGGTAGTGGCCCAGACGGTGACTTCGAGGTTGTCATCAGCGAGGTGAAATTTGTCTTCTGAAACAAGGCCTGAGCTAGGTGGGGCAGGATTTGGCGGGGCTTGTGTGAAAACTTGGAAGACGACATTGGCATCAGACTTTGTTCCATTTTGTATGGCGCCGCCATTGTCGAGGCCAACCATACAGGTGAATGTTTCTGATCCTTCGGGGAGTGAATAGACAATGACGGAGCGACCGTGAGTTCCTATGCCGTTAGGGTAGGTTTTTTGATCGATGGTGAGAGGTTGCCCTGAGATGTTGGTGTTGATGCGTGATTCGCCCCAACCAGCTTGTTGGGATGTCCATTTCATCTCAGTGAGGTTCTTAATAAAGCCACCCTTGAGAGTGATGCGTGGTTCGATCCAGTTTGCCCAATCGCAATTGTTGGAACCTTGGTCATCGACGACGAGGTAGAGTTGCTTGGCGTTACGGATGTCGGCGGTAAGTTTGACGAGACGTTGCGAGCGAGGGGTCATGATCGGACTCGCAGCGATGGGGCGAGCGATGCTTTGGGTGGCGATATTTTGGCGACCGCCGTTTTTGAAAGACTTTGCACTTACGGAAGGAAATGTAGCTTCGCGTTTTACATCGATGGGCGAGGCAGGCATGGAAGAGAATTCCTTTTCAACGGGAAGCTTAAGTCGGATTTTTTTCCCTTTATCGTCTAGGTTGGCATTGAGCAATTCCTCAGATATGGGGGAGAGCTTGACGCCTTCTGCAGGTACGGTAGCGCCTGCGCACCAGACGATGGCATTGAGGGCGATTTTGCGGAAGCCATCGATGGCCCAGTTGCGGTGGTAGTGGCCACCAGTGAAGCCGACGCCACGCCCGCCATCGGGACGTTCTACTCCCCACAGCAGGGTCTGAGGTTGACCGATGCCAGCGACGCCATGCTCGTTCCAGAGGTTGATGTAACGAATGATACGATCGCGGGTGGGAGTCGCGGTAACGAGATCGAGAACGCTGGAGCGATCAGGTCTGAAGCGCATATTGTAATAAAACTCATCGAAGGCTTCGACGACTGGCGGTACGCCATAGGAGACGGGGTGGTTCGGTAGGCACTTGAGATTGGCGACCCAATGAGGGTTGACCGAGAAGCCGGTCTCGAAGGCACCGCCGATCCAGGGGCGGTAGTAGGTTTCGCCTTGAGCGGCATCTGGGTGCACGGCGTAGTGCATGAACATCAGGCCGACACCTTTTTTGGAGAGTTCATCAACTTTTTTCCAGCCTTTGCCGACGACGCTCGTGCCATCGGCATAAATGACGAGGCAGTCGATGTCGTTGAGCACGGATTCGTCTTTTGGCCAACCAGAAATGACGGAGGCAGACAGGTCGAGGCCGCTATTGTTGAGTTGATCGGCGAGAATGTTGCAACCGGCGAAGAATTCGTGCTCGCCAGGGCCGTGGCTAGGGCTACCGGCGAGGAAGAGGATTTTTTCTTTGGCACTGGCTTGCGAAACACAGAGAACTGCGGTGAGTGTAGCGGCGAGATGAGTGGTGAGGCGGAACATGAGGTAGAAGTTGAAGATGATTTTTAAATAGGAAATAACGGATTAGTCCCATTGGTGACGCTTGGCACCAATCCAGGCGAGGAATAGGCCAACGGCGACATGGAGAGATAGGAGATAGATGCACATTTCTTGTTGAGATAATGTCGTGGAAATGACCATTTCTACGGCTGCATTACGTGATGTCGCGAGAGCTTCGACGGAGCCAGACCATGCCCAGTAAGCCGAAATGAATGGACGCGTAATCCACTCAATTTTCTCTGGCAGCGCAAGCACGGCGCCAGAAAGTGGCAACTGAAAGCCGACGAGATAAATCGAAAGAAGAGAGGCTTGTTCGGCCGTTTTCATCATCGCGGAAATCCCTAGGCATACCGCAGTCATCGAGGCATTGCAGAGAAGTAGGAATAACGCATGCTGACCAAAAAATCCATCGAATGGGGAAAAGAACGGCAGATTGACAAACACCGCCATCCACAGAGATTGCGCCACGACGAGGCAGGAAAGAAATGCCACCTTGCTGGCGAGATATGCCGTGGGACTTAAGCCGCCAAATTTCTCTTTTTCGTAAATTTGCCTTTCACCAGCAATTTCGCGGGCAGAGTTGTTCGATCCCATGAGTCCGAGTAGAACAACTTGGAACATGATGATGCCAGATATTGCCGAGCCAGCTTTCATGGTGTCTTGGCGCACGCTCTGTTGTTCTTGGATCTCGATTTCCATGTTTGCTTGTCGTACATCCGAGAGAGAGCGAATTGGTTGATTCGCCTTATCGCTAAAAAGAGCCACGAGAATGGGGAAGCAGAGCATAATGGCGACCTGCAAGAAGACTTGACCACGATCGCGGAAAAAAATACGCCAACGCCGCGAGAGTAGAGTCATGAATTGGCTAAACGCACCGGGCGTGGAACCAATATGGGTATCCTCGTCTTGATCGGAAGTCGGCTCGGGAATATGCAATTCCCCTTCTTTCATGAATCGTTGGCGGAGGTTATTGATCTTCTCTTCATACGCACTACGATGTTTCAACCACGAGCTTTGCCAGCGCTCGGAGGATTGTGTGGCAAGACGAGGATAAATTTCCTCAGTGTCCTTGACGGTGAAATAGTGCGTTAGCATGTCGGGAGGGCCATGAAAAGCAACCTTGCCTTCATGTAAGACAAGAATGGAATCGTAAAGTTCGAGGTGCGCTAGAGAGTGGGTTACAGAAAGCACGATGCGGCCTTCTTTGCGTGATAGCTGATGCAAAAGCTTCACAATCTCCCGCTCCGAACGAGGATCAAGCCCCGAGGTGACTTCATCGCAGAGTAGAATTTTTGGATCACTAACCATTTCCATGGCGAGGCCAAGTCGGCGCTTTTGTCCTCCGGAAAGCACTTTTACGGGGCGATCAGCGATGGCCGTTAGACCTGTTTCTTCCAGCGCCTTATCAATACGCGCGTCGAGTTCTGCGGTGCCACGAGTCTTGCATCGCAATCGAGTCGCCGCCTCGATGCTTTCGTCCACTGTTAGAGGATCATAGGCGATGGAGAATTGCGGAACGTAGCCGAGTTCGGCGGGATCAAAGTCGTTCTCTGATAAATTTCTGCCATTCCATAGCAAAGCTCCTTCATTCTCGGAATTCATCCCAGCAATGGTTTTCAACAACGTTGTTTTCCCGCAGCCAGAGGGTCCCACGATGGCCATAAAATGCCCGCGCGGCACACGAATGGAAACGTGATCCACCAGATTCACATTTTCTCCATCCTTTTTTATGGAAAAACAAACATCCTGAAGCTCTAGCATATTCTTACAATAACGCTCTGACCACAATAGTCTTTCGTTTCAAACGGGAAAATCCAGTCATTTCGTGAAAGAAGTCAAAAAACGTCTCAACGAGCTAGATTTCACCAAGAGCGGACTCCATCGCGTCAACGGTGAAATCGATGTCATCATTGCTGTGCGCCAGAGAAAGAAATCCTGTTTCATAAGGGCTA
The DNA here is from genome assembly GCA_027487435.1 of Verrucomicrobiaceae bacterium. GTDB lineage: Bacteria > Verrucomicrobiota > Verrucomicrobiia > Verrucomicrobiales > Akkermansiaceae > UBA956. Next base: position 13,348 of record JAIYDP010000453.1, read on the forward strand.
GGAGCGATGTAGATTCCTTTATCGAGCAGCGCCCAAAAGAGTTTGCGGAACATTTCCATGTCTTGGGTTTTGACCGATTCAAGGTTGATGATTTCCTGATCGGTGAAAAAGAGGCAAAACAATGAACCAACGCGATTGAAGCGGAAGGGGATGCCTTTTTTTAAAAAAAGGGCTTCCACGCCTGACTGCAAACGTGCGCCGATGGCGTCTAGCGTTTCGTAAGCACCCGACTTTTCTAGTTCGTGCAACTGGGTGATACCCGCCACCATCGCCAAAGGATTTCCGCTCAGTGTGCCAGCCTGATACACAGGGCCAAGCGGAGCCAAATAGTCCATAATCTCAGCCTTGCCGCCGAAGGCTCCAACGGGCAATCCGCCACCAATTACCTTGCCAAAGCACGATAGATCCGGAGTGATTCCTTCCAGTCCTTGAACGCCCGCTTTGCCGAGACGGAACCCCGTCATTACTTCGTCGAAAATCAACACCGTGCCGTACTGTGCAGTGATTTCTCGTAAAAATGCTAAAAATCCTGGCTGCGGCAAAATCAATCCCGCATTAGCCGGATACGGCTCCAAAATCAATGCCGCAATTTCATCGCCACAGGTGGCAAAAGCCTGCGACACAGCCTCTCGATCATTGAACGGCAAGACGATCGTCTGAGCCGCAAAAACTGCTGGAACACCCGCACTGTCTGGTTCTCCATGCGTTAAGGCGCCAGATCCCGCAGCCACTAACAGTGAATCGCTGTGGCCATGGTAACAGCCATCGAACTTGATGATCTTATCGCGCTTTGTGTAACCGCGGGCCAAGCGAATTGCCGACATCGTCGCCTCGGTGCCAGAATTGGTCATGCGAACTTTTTCCACCGATGGCACCCACGAGGTGATCATCTGCGCCATCTCCACTTCTAACACATTCGGAATACCGAAAGAGAGTCCATTTTTTGCCGCCTCATGTACGGCATTGATCACCGACATGGGCGCATGACCAAGAATGGCGGGCCCCCAGGTGCCGATGTAGTCAATGTAGCTATTCCCATCGATATCCTCGATGCGACTGCCTTTCGCGCGACGTACAAAAAACGGCTCACCACCGACGTTGCGAAAAGCCCGCACTGGAGAATTCACCCCACCAGGAATGAGTTGTTTGGCCGTTTGAAATAACTTCGATGAGGTAGGATAGCGCATGGCGCGGGAATATTGCCTCATTTCCCCATTCCGCAAAGCGGAAAAATTCATAAGATGGATGATAAAATCTCTTTTGTGCCAAGCGGGTTGTCGCTAGTGTCGCGGAGGTGATCGCTCTCTTTGACATGGATGGAACTTTGTTGCCGTGGGATTCGCAGAAATTTTTCTGTCGTCATGTCTTGCGCCGCTACCCCATGCGTCGGGCTTTTTTGTTGGCTTATTTGCCCTTATTGCCCTTTGCAGGCATTCTGGGATCCGAGGGCTTAAAGCGTGGATTTCTATCCTTTCTTTGCGGGCTCACGGAAGAAGAAGTCAATGAACTTGCGAATGAATTTGCTCACCAATGGCTATCTCAACAGGTTTGGCCAGAAATGCGGCAGGTTGTCGAGATGCACCAGCAACGTGGCGATACGACCGTGCTGATTTCCGCAAGTCCCGAACCCTACGTCAAAGCGTTTGCTCGGGCGTTGGGATTTACCCATGGTCTGGGAACAAATCTTGATACGCCCGAGGGCAAAACCTATCCGCTCTATCCTAGTTTGATGAACAACAAAGGAGAGAACAAAGTTGCGCGGATCCGAGCCTTGTTTGAGGAAGACTGCTTTCTCGCTGATGGCACGTTGCGCGATGCTCACGGCTATACCGATAGCTGTGCGGATTTACCGATGCTGGCATTGTGCGCGACAAATACCTGCATCAACCCTGGCAAACGCCTCGCGCGGATTGCTGCAGAAAAGAAATGGGAGATCATTCGTCTGCCGCGTCCTTGGAAATCAAAGTTGCATCGAGTCTGGATTCGTATCAAATGCGTGACGGGTCGTTAACCCGAGATCCGAAGTGGAGCGGCAGAAAACGCCGATATACTGAGGATTTCGGGATGAACTCTCGAAGCCATCGCACTAGGTTGAAATTCGTAGCGCTAAGCATCGAAGAGCATCGATTTATGAAAGAATTTTTTCAGATTTCTCATTTTTTTGCAGAACGTTGCCAATGAATCGATTGTCGGGGTTTGGGCGCAATTTTTCCTGAATCAGCGAGAGCTTCAGATGTGCTCCACGGTAAGGATCTTGAGAAGCCGAACAATAAAACTTTGATTTGCTGCAAAGAAAATCGTTGACATAACCTAGCGCGTAGAAGTAAAAGGTGGCGCAAAGAATAAAGACTGCATTGTCAGAACATCCACACGAAAAAGTGAAAACGATTGAACGAAACAATTCTCTACTAACGCAGAATCGTGCTGATTTGGGTAATTATCTGCCGATTGTAATTTGCGCCCACATTGTTTTCGGTGCTTTCGCCCAGGCTCAAGAACCAGCAAACAATGGCTTGCAATCACCCCAGCAAAATGAGGGTGCCTCCGGTGAAGCGAAGGAGAATCAGCCAAAGGCTGACGAGGCTAAGCCTTTCAATCCAGATAATACTTTCGATCTGGTTACTCCTTTAGAAGGTCAGCCTAAGGGTGGTCAGCCGAACAATGGCGGGATAAAGCCGCTGATTACCCCCATTGCTCCAAACGCTCTGCCTCCTGTCGATGGTGCGCCGCAGATTGTCGATGGACAAGTCGTGCCTGGTAGCGATGGTCAATTGCCCGACCCCGCTAATCCGGAAAATACCGAAGAAAAACCGGCAGAAGGCGAGACCGAGGAAGATGCAGATTCCAGTTCTGAACAAGAACAGATTGTTTCCTCGTTCTCTGAAGAATTATTTTTTGCCCCTTCGGGAAATTCTTTCTCATCAACTCTAGCACCAACCCCCGACCTCGGTTCGAGCAATAGTTCGATTTCCGAGATGGCTGCTTTGATTAATCCTGAATTGCCCGCTGCCTATTCCAACAAGGGCCTAGCTTTCACTGCTGGTGTCACGCAAATGTATGACACGAATCCCTTTCGCGTGCCAGAAGAGGTTAATCCTGGGGGTGATTGGATTACTTTAGCATCGATGTCGGCAGCGTATCGTCCCTTGAATCCTAGCCTATGGTCAGTTACTGCTTCCTACAGTGGTGGTTACAACTGGTTCCTAGATAATAAAGAATCCAACTCGGTATTTCAGAATGGTGGCGGAAGTTTGACTTATAATGGGGCGCGCCTAAGCTCAGTTTTTCGCGGTAATTTCACCATGTCAGAAGGGGCAAACCGTGACATTGGACTGGGACAAATGATTGAACAATTCAACTTCGGTTTATCGAATAATACTCGATACTCCATCAGCCCAAAGACCTCAGTTGATGCATTGCTCTCTTTAGCGAGAAACGAATTTTCTGGAACTGTTTCTGATGTTTTCGAAGATCATGTTGCGAAAGTTTCGGGAATTTGGCATTATTCCCCTATCACAGATTTTGGCTTTGGCTTGCGTAGGACAGTTCAAACAATTTCGAGTAGATCCGAACGAACTTCTCTAGGTCCAAGCTTTTCTGTGAATTACCGCTACTCCCAAAGGCTAAGTTTACGTAGCCAAGCCTCGTTAGAATTTGCCACGATTAATACCGCGAATAATCTAGAAATTAGCAAATTAGGAGTAGATACATCAATTGGGGTTGAATATGTGCCAGCATCGCAATGGAAACTTACCTTGGATCTACGTCGCAGTAACCAACCATTGCCTGGATCTGTTGCAACATTTCAATCGCTTACAGGATTGAAACTCGCCTGCACGAGACAAACTATGTCTTCTACAATTAGTTCTAGTGTCGGTTACGAGTTTGCGGATATGGATAACTATGGTGCTGCTGGAGTGACGAGTACATTCGAAAGAAAATTTTTGACATTGGATGCGACCTACACAAGAGCAGTCTATTTGGATCGTCTCTTCGGAACTTTGTTTGTTCGATATTCCGAACAGACAGGGAATTTCCCGCAGCTCTTCGAAGCCACACAGTATGGTCTTGGATTTACGCACGTTTTTTAGTCTCATACAGTAAAATCACTTCAACCAGCCTTATCAGTAATAACTATATGAAAAGCATACATACTCTACAAAAACGGATACTAAATTTTGTTACCATGGCAATTCTATGTATCAGCAGTGCGACTCATTCATTTGCTCAAGACAACACCACGATTGTAAAAGCCAACGACATCATCCGAGTCGAAGTTTTCAACGAACCTCGTGTAAGCACACCTCAGGCAGTTGTCTCCAAAAGCGGAGAAGTTGGTTTACCTTTGCTTGGTCAAGTCAATTTGTTGAATCTCAATCTAGGCGAAGCATCAGAGAAAGTTCGAGCGCTCTATGAGCAGGATTGGCTAGTTGCACCGAAAGTTACTATCACCATATTGAAGCAAGCCGAAGAATCAATCTCCATTTTGGGTTTCGTTCGTAGCCCAGGTCAATTGGTCATCCCCCCCAGCGGCCTCGATTTTTCAGCAGCTCTCGCTACGGCAGGCGGTTTATCTCTGGAGGCTGATGCTTCGAAAATTGAACTCAATCGAGCAGATGGCTCAAGATCCATTCACTCCTATAATGAAGTCAATAACGGTTCAGCAGGAAAAATTAAGTTGAAAACAGGGGATCGCATTCTTGTCGGTCAGAATCCATTCGTAGGAAAATTTGTCACCATTGGTGGAAATGTCGGGAAGCAAGGTGTCGTTCCTTTTCCTCTTACCGGAAAACTTGATTTGGTAAGTGCTATTGCCTTCGTCGGTGGCCTCACCAACTTGGCTAACGGTAAAATTGTTATAACGCGCGATGGAAAGACAATGGAAGTTGATTTCAATGATATTATCGAGAAAGGAGCGGAGCCTCCCATGCTTCAGCCAGGGGATAATATATTTGCGAAAATACGTAGACTCTAAGTGAATACTCATGCAAATACTAAAATAAAAGCAATTCGTTGAGTCTGCCTAGCAAGTTATCCGTTTTATCCACTCACTGTTGAGGAGTTCGTTATTACAGTTTCCATTACATCTCATACATGCAATTAATTATTAAAACCATGAATGTTCTAGAAGCGCGAATGAAGGATGTCGCAGTTCTCATACTAGTATTCATGTCTTTTATGACTCATGCGTTCGTATATGGTGTGGAAGCAACTATCAAAATAGATGACATCATCCGTGTGGATGTTATGAATGAGCCACGCGTCAGCACGCCACAATCAGTTGTCTCAAAAAACGGAGATGTAGTTTTGCCTTTGCTTGGACAAGTCAACCTTAAAAACCTCACATTAGCGACAGCGTCAGATAAAGTTCAAGCACTTTATCAGAAGGACTGGCTTACGGCACCAAAAGTAACCGTTACGATTTTGAAGCACTCTGAAGAATCGATCTTTGTTCTTGGATGCGTTCATCGCCCCGGTCAGATGCGAATACCTCCTGGTGGGTTGAATTTTTCTACGGCTCTTTCTACTGCAGGTGGCTTGAATCAAAATGCTGATGCTGCAAAAATTCAACTCATTCGTGCAGATGGCCAGAAAACATTGCATGTCGAGCATGACATCAATCACGGTGACTCAGGGAAAATCAAGCTACTTGACGGAGATCGTATACTTGTGTCTAAGGAGCTTGTAGGCAATTTTGTTACATTCGGAGGATGTGTCACAAAGCCTGGTGTTATTCCTTTTCCTATTGACGAAAATTTTGATTTAGTGAGCGCTCTTGCTATCGTTGGTGGTCTTTCCTCTTTGGCTGACGGTAAAATTATCATAACAAGAAACGGGAAACCCCTTACCGTTGATTATAATAAAATCTTGGAGAAGGGGACTCAATCTCCACTGTTGGAGCCGGGAGACAACATTTTTGCGAAACCGCGCCATTTTTAACACATTACTTCCGATCAATTATTAGATTTCCACTATGAATAACAAAAAGACTCACAATCAAGCTGCTGAAGAAGAATTCGATGGTAGTGAAGATGGCTACGTGCAAGCTGGCTCTCGACGCCCCCCTACACAGAATTACCTGATTATGGCATTAATGTCCCGATGGTATTGGGTCGTATTACTGGCTATTTTAGGTTTTTTCGGTGGCCTGTATTACTATGCTAAGTCTCCCAAATACTACTCGGCGGCAGCAGAATTGATTGTCATTCTGCCAGAGCGAAGTATCACAGGCACTGTCACAAATGCTCAAGAGTTCGACACCTCTACTGTTGAAGGTTTGAATACGATCGTCAATCGTATGGGTAGAAAGGGTTTGCTTTCTCGTGTTGCGGCAAGAAAGGATGTTATTGAGCTTCAAGAACTTGGTTCACCTCCCGCAGATTGGCGGCCAGACTGGTGGAAAAAGTGGACAGGAAGTTTTTCATCCGAAGCTGTAAAGGGTGCAGATGCCAAGGATATGCAACAAAATGCGATCATGTCCATTGTCGCTGATAGCATGTCTGTAAGCGTTGTTCCAAAAACACGCCTTCTTCAAATTGGGATCAATCATCAAAATGCTAAATGCGCCGAAGTATTGGCTAACGCGCTAGCTGTGGAATATGTCGCGGAGGCTACCCAAGCCATTCGAGAGACTGCAAAGAATCAGGGTAATGCCATGCAAATTAAGGCGGAAAATGATAGCAAAAAACTTTCTGAAGTTCATGGTGCTTTGGCGAACTATGCGCAAGCCATTCTGATTCAAAAAGAACTCGAGCAAGCCGAAAGAGTGCACGCTACCCTTGCGCTTCGCTACAAACCAAAGTATCCCGACATGGTCGAAGCGCGCGGAAACTTGGAAAACGCTCAGAAAAGGTTTATTTCTGAACTCAATTCCGCCATGTCTTCGCCGGTAGATGCCGATTACTGGAAAGCTACTTCACCAACCCTTGAGTCCAGTCGTGGTAATGCTGCAGAATATTTGAATGCCGTGCGGCAGGCGTTGACATCACGCATTGCCGTTTTGGAAGCGAATGCCAACAGTCTCCAAGCGATGATTCAATCGATGCTTTCGGGAAGTAGAACGAGTGACCCTAGTGCAGCTTCTGCAACAATAAAAGTAAACGAGCTTGCCTCAATGCCAGATATACAAACACAGCCTGTAAGAGCTAAAATATTAGCGATTGGATGTGGTGCTGGTCTTGTGTTGGGTCTGATCGTGGCATTTCTTTTTGCAAAACTTGACAACACATTCCACAGCGTAGCTGAGCTAGAAGGTGACACAGAATGTGCTGTGCTTGCTGCAATTCCTTCCATCCCCCTCAATCACATCGAGGCAGTCGTCGCTCATGCCGCGAAGAAAGGGAAATCAGTGGACGAAAATGAGCATCAGAAAAAATGGGAACCGCGTTTGATGTTCCGTCCTGCATTGAAAAAGACCAACTACTGCGAATCATTCCGGATTTTGCGCGCTTCAGTAACGCTTCTCGGTGATGAAAATCGTAGACGTGTGACGCTGATTACTAGTTCTCTTCCTGGCGAAGGTAAGTCAACTGTTTCAACCAATTTGGCACTTGCTACAGCTGCGCAAGGACGGAGGACGCTATTAATCGATTTCGACTTGCGTAAACCACGCCTGCATCAAGTTTTTGGTATTTCGGAAAAACCTCATGATTCCCTTGGTGCTTCAGAATGGTGTGCTGGAACAGCTACATTAGAAGAGTGTATAACGAAAGATGTTGGAGCCGAGAACCTGCATGTTGTTTTTTCTGGGAAACGAGCCGCAGATCCAGGCGAGCTTCTCGATCCAGAGCGCATCCGCGAGCTCCTTGATGATGTTCGTGACAAATATGATTCTGTCATCATTGACTCTGCTCCCCTTCTTGCAGTTCCTGACACTCGTCTCATCGCTCCTGTTGTTGACAATCTTTGCTTGGTAGTTCGCTCGAACTGGGTTCCTAAGGGGGCGGTTTTGCGGTCACTTGATTTACTGGAATCCTATGGAACACGCCCATCTGGTTTGATTTTCAACGGACATGCTGAAACGCGCAAAAGGATCAATCAAAATTACTCTTACGGAAGCTACCGTATCAGCCGCTTTGGTAAGGCGTATCAATATGGTTATGGATCCTATGGTTCCTATGGCTCATACGGCGCTGAGGATGACGACGATGATCTTGATACGCCTTCGAAGAACAAGAAAAAGCGGAAATAATTGTGCTGTTTTGCTCGAAAGAGCAGCATGTTTCCTAATTCCTTTACGGAGATTTCTTGCAGACTATCAGAGGAATGTGGATGACTCATCGAGAAGAAACTTTCATGCTATTTTTCTATCCTAGAGAATCGGCTCAATGTTGAAAACGAATCACTGCCTATGTGGAAACTCCGTCTTGCAACAATCCTAATTGGACTATTGACCACAGAATTGCTGGCTTGGTGGTGGATGAATCCACGTGAAGATCAAAAAGAAGTGCGTCTTCTGGATTGGAATCCTGTAAATCTCGGGATTGATGCTCCTCCCAAACCATCTACTGGGCCAACATCGACCATCACTTGGCAACCAGAGATGGTTCAAAAGTATCGCGACAGTCTAAATTGCTCCAATGGTTCCATCTGCGAGATCAAGAGAGACAATGGCGCAACGCTGCATGCGGCTTTGTTCTCTTGGGACAATTCTTCTTCAGTAACTGCGATCGAGGCGTTTCGTCACCACCCCGAAGATTGCCTAGGCTCGATCGGGATGAAGCTATTGCAGCACTACCCCGCAAAAATCTTTCAGGTAGAAGACCAAGAATTGCATTTCAATCATTCCGCATTTCGTGATCAGGAAGGCATTACAGTTCATTCATTCAAAGCAACATGGTTTGCTGGGAAAACCCAGTCGTTCGTCACTGGCATAAGTCAAAATGATCATTGGCGTGAACAAAGGACTACTGCGGCATTGTCTCGTTTTCGTCCTAAGCATGCGCGCGTGGTTCAGGGAGCTGTGCGCTCCATTCATGATCCCGAGAAGGCGTGGAAATTCTTCGAGCAGTCTGTTTTGCACTCCCTAGTTTTAAAGTAGCTCTCGATTTTCGTTCCATATCCGAATATTGGATCACTCAGATTACTGATTTGCTGGTTCTTCCACCTGGCACAGCCATTTATCCCGAAATCCGAAGTATAGCGCCGCCATTTGCTGCCATCATTTGCCGCGCAAGACATTTCAGACCTTGGGGCAGTATCTTATGATACAGCCCGCTGCAGTCATGAAACGCCTTGCACATCAAAGCCGAGTAGCGACTTTCTGGCACCTAGCATCGAGACAACTGAAAGAAATTCAATTTTTCTGAGTAATTGGTATTTCTATGAGAACATTTGCTCAATCGTTAACCTCTGTGTGCGGTATCGCACTACTCGCCACTTCGCTGCTGAAAGCCGCTGATTTACCAGATCCGGATGGAAAGCCTGCGGATATGACCAAGCCTGTTAAGGTTTTCCTCATCATGGGGCAATCCAATACTCTAGAAATGGGCAAGGTCCAAGGACTCGATAAAGAAGACACCCTCGAAAGTGCGGTAAAACAGAAAAATCTTTATCCTTTTCTAGTCGATGAAGCAGGGAAGTGGACCATTCGTCAAGACGTGCGCAACGTCTCTGTCATGCAAAAAGGTGATAGCATGAATGTTTATCGCAACGATTGGTTGACCATCAGCGGTAACAAAATTGGTATTGAAATCGGTATTGGTCACCAGCTTGGCAATACTATCAGCGAACCTGTGATGTTGCTTAAAAGCTCCATCGGCAATCGCGGCCTTGGTTGGGATCTGCTTCCTCCAGGTAGTGAGCGGTATCTCGCGGAAATCGTCGATAAGAACAAAAAAACTACCACCAAAGTGGTTGCTGGCTACAAGGAAAAGCCTGATATGTGGGATGCCGATCCAGCAAAAGGTGTGGCTACCGAGCCACCCGTATGGCTGGACAAAAATGGCAAGCCTATCAATTGGTATGCCGGCAAACAGTATGATGACGACACTTCCAATGCCAAAAAAATTCTTGCTGATTTAGCGAAATATTATCCTGAGGCTACAAAATTTGAAGTCGCTGGTATTTTTTGGTGGCAGGGCGAAAAGGACGCAGGCAGTGCTGCGCACGCTGGTCGCTACGAGAAAAACCTTGTCCAGCTCATCAAGCAATTGCGCAAGGATTTCGACTCGCCGAATGCCAAGTTTGTGATGGGGACAATCGGCGAAGTGACAAAAGGAAGCACTGGTACAAGTGGTCAAATTCTCGATGCCATGTTCGCTGTCGATGGTGATTCAGGCAAGTACCCTGAATTCAAAGGCAGTGTAGCCACTGTTTACACCAATCCTATGTCCAACGGCGGTAGCGGCAATGGCCATTACAGTGGCAATGCCAAAACCTACATGGATGTCGGACTCGCTATGGGCGAAGCGATGAATAAGCTCCTACAAGCCAAATAGCATGGCGTTGTTTTCACATGCCTAGCTGCTAGACCCGTTTTCGAGACGGTTGGCAAAGAAAAAACGTGGGCGTTACAACCCACGTTTTTTTATGCCATTGCATGCCATCTCGACCTTTGTAAGGCTATGCGTAAGTCAGAATCAAATTTTACGTGCCAGGAAGAATTTCGATAGATTTTCGCTATCTTCGCGTAATCGGATTGATGAAACCACTCCTAAGTATTTTCTTTCTTACCTCGATCTCGCTAGCGTTTGGCGAGGAGAGGATTGCGCTTTTCAATGGCAAAGACTTATCAGGATGGACTGTGGATGTTCCCAATGCCGATGGCGACCCCTCGCATCCGCCAGTTTTTATTGTGCGCGAGGGCAAGCTGGTGAGTTTGGGTAAACCTGGGGGGCATTTGATTACCAAGGATTCATTTTCTGACTACAAACTGATTGTTGAATATCGCTTCGCTAATGAGGCAGGCAATTGTGGTGTGCTTGTTCATGCCTCTACGCCTCGCGTGTTGTACCAAATGTTTCCGCAATCGATCGAGGTTCAGATGATGCATCAACAAGCCGGCGACTTCTGGTGCATTCATGAAGATATCCACGTGCCAGATATGGAAAAACGCCGGCCCAAGCAAAATCCAGCCCAAGCATTTGGTGGCAAAAAAAGCGACGCTCGCCGAATCATCAATCTTACCGATGGATCCGAAAAGCCCTTAGGCGACTGGAATACCATGGAAATTGAATGCAAGGGCGATGAAGTCATTGTTCACGTGAATGGCGCTCTTGTGAACCATGGCAGCAAATGTACAGCCAAAGAGGGCAAAATCGCGCTGCAGGCCGAGGGCGTGGAGGTAGAGTTTCGCAAAGTGGAGTTGAAAAAACTCAAATAATCCCGAAATCCGAAGTGTAACGCCGCCATTCATTGCCATCATTTGCTGGCGCTCTGCTGCGGATCTCGGGCTTAGAACTTAGAATTCGGCGCGCATTCCGATGTAGTAATTTCGGTCGTTGGCAGGATCAATGCCATTGGCGCGAACACGGCTGAAATACTCTTCATCGAGGGCGTTGTTGATGCCGCAGAGCGCCCAGAGAGTGGAATTGACTCCAGCGAATTGGCCAGACCAAATCTGCGCCTCGGCAGTAATGTCGAGCACGGTGTAGCTGGGGATAGCCCAGTTTGCGTTGTTCGTGTCGATGGCCGAATGATCGGAAAGATGGGTGAACATGCCCGCGACTTTCCATTTGCCATCGCGTTGAACAATCAGGCCAGTGCGCAACATGTGTTCTGGCGCGTATTGTGGTGTATTTCCTTTGACTGGGCCTTCCGTGAATTCGGCATCGAGATACTGATACGCGGAATACCAAATGATCGAAAGCTCGGATTCACCGCGGAAGTAATCGTAGAAGTCGATTTCGCTGGTAAAACTGAAGCCTTGATTGACTGATTCGCCAACATTTTGGAAATTAAAGTTTCCTGTGGTTGTGTCTTGCACACGGCCAAAGCGATTTTTGTAGTTGATGTGGAAAAGGCTCGCGTCAAACATCGACCATGAAGTGGGGCGACCACGATAGCCGATTTCGCTGTTGACGAGATGTCCCGCTTCAAGATTTTCGCTAAAGGTTTCGTTGCCGCCGAGAGGAAAGGCATCTGCATACGTCGGTGGTTTGTAAGAACTAGAGACGTTGGCATAAATTTCCGTGTCTTTGCCAGTATCGAACGTAGCGCCGATGCCGCCAAGGGGCACTACTTCATTGCGGACTTGGTCTAATAAATCAAGTGGTCTGTTGACGTTAACTTGCTCATCGATCGATTGTTCATTGTATTCCAAACGCACCGAGGGAGTGAAAGTGAAACGACCCAAGCGGAAGAGGTTTTCGGCAAAGAAGGCGGCATAGACGGAATCCCGTTCTGATTTATTGCGTAATGTGTCTCCGCGGTCAGATGTGAGGTCGTTAGCCGCTGTGCGCTCAAGGAAGATTGGCGCATTGATATTCATGGCGGTCACACCTGCGGTGAAAGTGGATTCGTTTTCGCCAAGTTGGTAGTCGATGCGTGCTCGACTATCCAATCCGAGGGTGTAATAGGTGTGCTGATTGATATCAAGCTGATTGCCCGTTACGGTGCCGAAGCCTTGCCCCGTTTGACGTTTGCTGTAGCGCACTACATCGGATGCCCAAGCCTTGGTGATCCACTTGGCATGATCGTCTCCAACTTCGTAGCCGATGGATCCAAACAGGCGATCGAGGCGGACACGGTCGTGATTTAAAAGGTTGCCGTTAGGATCACTGGCGTAGGTGGCCTCACTGCGCCCGCCAGGTTCGCCGTGGTCGGAGTCGTAGCGTTCGAAGCTAGCGGTGAGTTTTTGTCGATCATTGATGTCGTAAAACAGAGAGAGTTCCGCGCCATACAGTTCGAAGTCGCTATTGCGACGGCGGAAGGAATCGCCCGAGCGATGATCCAAATTCAGCAGGTAGCCGAATTTGTCATTGCCGCCCTCCAGCGTGCTGAAGGTGGAATATAGGTTTTCGCTGCCGACAATGTGCTGGGTGGTGGCTTTGAAAGGCGTGGAGCGGTCGGGCACGTGGGTGATGTAATTGAGCGCGCCGGAGGGTTGCGATCCGTAGAGAAGAGCCGCGCCGCCAGAGACGAACTCGAGGCGATCGACACTCTCAAATGGCGGCGCGAAATAGACGGTCGAGTAGCCAAGCGGGTCGAGGACAAAGGGAATGCCATTTTTTAGCACCATCATGTTTTGCGATTCATGAGGATCGCCGATGCCACGATAGCTCAGGGAGAGCAGGGATGAGTTACTCAGCTCACTGGTGAGAAGACCGGGAGTTTTCGAGAACGCCTGACGATAGTTGTCGTTCTGGATTTGCGGCATGGCATCGAAGTCGATGACCGAGGTTTTTTTCCCTTTGAAAATACTTGTGCCGACGACATCGGGAAGAAAGGGACCCTGAATGACCGAATCGCTCATGGTTTCTGCTGTCACCACCACTTCTGCAAGATTGGCGGCTTGCTCAGGCACGGCTTGAGAGGCGCTAGGAATGGGAGGATTGTTGGTTTGGCCCCAAGAAATGGCGGGGAAACATGGCGTTATGCCGGCGATCAATGCAGTTCGCAGTAGAGAAATCTTACGCACCGAGATGTTGTTACGTTGGTTCATGGCGGCGGTATTGTTAATGAGATTCATTCTCAGTAAAGAAAAAAGTGATATTTTTTTCACTTTTTTGCTGTTGGACTTCGGTGCTTGACCTTGACGGAGTATCTCGCTATGCCATGCCCTGTGTCTGCGCAGCAAAATGAGCCAAAACTGATGTTATTTATTTGCACGGGCAATACGTGTCGTAGTCCGATGGCGCAGGGTTTGGTGGCGAAAGCTCTCGCCGATGAAGATGGTTGGGAAGTAAGGTCTGCGGGAGTTGCTGCAAGCGTGGGTTCCAGTGAAAGTCGGCATACTTCTGAGGTATTGCTAGAACGCGGGGCATCGTTGCAAGGATTTCGTAGTCGTCAGGTCAGCGCGGGTATGATGAAACAAGCCAGTGTGGTGTTTTGTATGACGCAGGGACATCGCGATCAATTATTGGAAGAGTTTCCTGATTGCGCAGATAAGTGCTATTTGGTGGGGGATTTTTCCGCGAAACATCCTGGCTCCAATGTGCCTGATCCTTTTGGTATGGGGCGAAAATCCTACGAACAAGTGGCGATTGCCATCGAAGAAGCGATGCCGGGCTTGTTGCATTTTGTGAAGGCTTTGCCTGCTGATTGATGCATTGCCGAGTGCATGAGTAGGGATTTTGGTGATGCCTCTACCCTCTACTTTAGTTTGAAATAGAAAGTGATTTCAGTGTAATGTCGCAGACTCAACGTGGCGACGAATGGCGGCGTTGTCCTTGGGCTCTCGGGTTTCTGCTTCTTGTTCGTTTTGGGTATGGCAGTTGGAAACCGCTGCTGCGATGACGCGCCGAATTTGATCCAAAACGGCTTGGCTGACAGATTTTTTGAAACCATTGCGGTCGCGCCTTTGGAAAGTATGAGCTACCAATGTGGGCGCATTTTTTCTTGCCACGGCAAGCCATGCCGTGCCGACGGGTTTTTCCGCCGATCCTCCACCTGGGCCTGCGATACCAGTCACGGATGCTGCCAGATCTGCTCCGCTGACTCGCAGGGCACCCTCGGCCATTTCTTTGGCGACTTCTGCGCTTACTGCTCCATGTTGGACGAGCGTGCTTTCTTGCACTCCTAATGCTTGCATTTTTGCGGCGTTTGAGTAGGTGACAAATCCTTGCAAAAATACCTCGCTGGATCCTGCTACGTCGGTGATTCGAGAAGAAATCAGTCCGCCCGTGCAGCTTTCTGCAAGTGCCAAGGTCAAGCCAGCATCGCGAAGGAGATGAACAACTGTTGCTTCCAGCGTTTCGCCGTTTTCGTTGATCAGATACTCGGAAAATGCTGAAAGGGCGATCTCTCTTCCTTGTTGGCAGGCATTTTCATCGCCGATGAGTCGGAGATCGACTTCGGCAATTCGCGCGCAATAGCCGACTTCAAGACCTGCTACCTCCGCCAACCGTGCATCGATAGCTTGGTGGAAATCGCTTTCGCCGATTCCAGTAAATTTCATTTCACGCATCATTCTCGCGCTACTGACATCCGCCAAGGAACGCAAACGAGGTTCCACTTCCTCAAAAAACAAAGGATAGAGTTCCCTTGGAGGTCCCGGGAGCAGAAAGATGGCGCATGATTTCAAATGATTCATCCGCGGAGGCAGGTAAATGCCCGGCGCTGTGCCATTGTGATTCGGCAGGACATCAGCACCTGCGGGGACTTGTGCTTGTTTGCGATTGTCGGGAGCCATGACTTTGTTGCGGACGGCAAAAAATTCTTCCAAGGAGCGCAGAGCGGCCTCGTCTTCGATCAAATCCACGCCAGCCACACGGGAGCATGCCTCGCGGGTAACGTCGTCACTTGTCGGGCCGAGTCCTCCGGTGACAATCACAACATCACTTCGTTTCACGGATTCGGCGAGTGCTTCTTCAATGGCATCTCCATCGGGAACGGTCATTTGTCGGGCAATGCGTAGGCCGAGACGAAACAACTCGCGTCCCAGCCAGCCGCCATGGGTATTTTGCGTGGTGCCGAGGAGTAGTTCTGAACCAGTATTGATGACCTCAATGTGCATGGCGCAGCAAACACCATTTTTTTCTTAACGCAATGAGAATGTCGCGAGGTATTGCGTCATGGCGCATCCATACGATCTACCTGGACATGCACGCTGAGATGGCATTGTGCTGTGCCGCGGTAGGCTCCTTTGATGGGCGCAACATCTTCATAATCTCGCCCCACAGCAGCTTTTACATAGCGGTCATCCGCCAGCGTGTTGTTTGTGGGATCGTAGCCAATCCAGCCGATATGCGGCAAATACACCTCACACCATGCGTGTGAGGCTTGTGCGCCGACCAATTGATCGCTGGGGCCATTGTAGAGATAGCCACTGGCATAACGTGCCGGAATTCCTAGCGAGCGACACATTCCCAGCATCACGTGGGAAAAGTCTTGGCACACCCCAGCCTGCAATTCGTATGCCTGAGCGATTGTAGTGCTGACTTGTGTGACTCCAGGTTGATAGCGAAATGTCTCATATATCCATCGCATGATCGAGAGAGCTTTGCCGTGAATCGAAGGTTCTTCAATCGTTAAATCGACAGCGGTTCTCCACAATTCAGTATGGTGCATTACGTAGGTACTATCTTGCAAATACTGCCAAGTTCTCTCGCGTGTGGCAGAATCTTGCAGATCTTTGATTTCCGCTTCGATGCTCTGATCCGGGATCAATAGGGGCAGGTTTTGCACTTTTAAGCGGCTTTCGATTTCCAATCGGGAGTGCTCGCTAGGTATCTCAAAATGGTGGCAGATGTTTTGAAATAGATCTTCAAAGCGCCTCATTCTCGTCGCTGGCAAAACCCGAATCAACGAGGAAATCGTTCGCTGAAAGGGGAAGCGCCGCGCTTCCAAATGAAGCGTGTTGACGCTGTCGCGCACCGCTCCGCCATACTCGAAAACGGTTCGGTGCAGGACCTGCAATTTCATACCCTCCATAACTAAGGGGATTGTAGGAAGCGAGGAAGACGAGAGCAAGACGAACCATGCGTCACTTGTGTCATTGCTGTTGCTGCTCCTGTTGATGCTTCAAAATACGAGAATGCGCGATCGGCGTGGTTGTTATCGGGAGATGATTGACGACCTGTGGCATCAAAACGTAGGTTTCGAAGACACCGTCGCCAATGAGATTGAACCGTGTTTGTAAAAGATCCAAAGACTCATGTAGCCCAGGTTTCATCAAGTCAACTACCTCAGAAAAATGCAAATCAGCCAAAAGTCGCCCCGTGGCTTTTTCGGCGCCATCGGCGTAATCGTACTCGCTGCTCCCGGAAATGCTGTGCAAGCATTGATTCACTCGCTGGATGCAGTAGCGCACGGAACGCGGAAAGCTGCCGGAAAAAACCAGCAGTTCGATGACTTTTTCGACCTCTACGGCATTGGCATAAAGAGACCGATACGCCCCCGTAGCCCCGCAGGATCGCAAAATCGAATTCCAATGCAGCGTCCACGGTGACCCTTCCGGCAAGTAGGTTGCTATGTCCAAGAAACGCGTTGTTTTATCAGCTCGCTCCAAATGTCTCCCCAAATCCATGAAGTCCCAGCCCATGTTACGATCGATCGTCGATGCCGCAACGCCCTGAAACGTAAACACCGAGCGCCGGATGTGTGCGTAATAGCGCGGCGCATCCATTTTAAGCATGGTTTTGCCTGCGCTGGAGCGGATGAAATGATACAAGTCATTGATTTCCTCCCACAATTCATCAGATAGCTGATCCCGCACCATGCGGGCGTTTTCGCGAGCTTGCGAAATGCAGGAACAAATGCTGTTCGGATTACGTTCTTCTTCTGTGAGAAAGGAAATAATTTCGGTCGCTTCGCCGCTTCCATAAAGATCACTAAAAAGAGCATCGTCGCCAGTGCTGCGGATGATCGCCATCCAAAACGCTGTCTCCGTGGTTCTTTCATGGTAGCCCGCATCGAGCAGCGATTGCTCATTGACATCCACCAACCGCGCGAGATTGTCCGCGCGCTCGACCATTCGTACCATCCAATACAGTGTATTTGCTACTCGTGATAACATCTTCTCGTTTCCTAATACGTTTTACATCCTAGCGCAGCACCCATGTGTCCTTGCTGCCCCCGCCTTGGGAGGAATTGACCACCAAGGATCCTTCTTTCAAGGCCACCCGCGTCAGTCCTCCTGGCACGATTGTTACATCTTCTCCGTAAATGATATAAGGTCGTAAATCCACATGCCTCCCTCCCATCGAACCATCAACCCATGTCGGGCACTGTGATAGTGACACCACCGGTTGCGCGATGTAGTTGCGCGGATCAGCGATGAGTTTTTCGCGAAACGATACAATCTCTTTTTTCGTCGCTGCTGGTCCCATTAACATTCCGTAGCCACCTGATTCATTCGCCGCTTTCACAACAAGATTGGGCAAATTCGATAAAATATGGCTCAAATCCGCTTCCTCGGATGCCAAATACGTCTCCACATTCGGCAAAATCGCCTCTTGTCCCAAGTAGTATTCGATCATTTTCGGCACAAACGTGTAAATCAATTTGTCATCTGCTACGCCGGTGCCTACTGCATTGGCCAGTGCAACATTTCCTGCCCGATACGCCTGCATCAATCCTGGCACGCCGAGCACCGAGTCTTTGCGGAAAATTACCGGATCGATGAAGTCGTCATCGATTCGTCGATAGATCACATCCACGCGCTGCAGGCCCTTCGTCGTCCGCATGAAAACAAACGAATCCATCACCACCAAGTCGCTTCCTTCCACGATTTGAATGCCCATTTCACGAGCCAAATAACAATGCTCAAAGTACGCGCTATTGTAGCACCCTGGAGTCAGCAAGACACACGTCGGTTCGGTCTCCCGTGTCGGGGAAATATGCCGCAGCATCCGCAATAACTCGCGCGGATATTCATCTAGCGGACGAACGTCACATTGCTCAAACAACGCCGGAAAAGCTCGCTTCAATGCCTTGCGATTCTCTAACAAATACGATGCTCCAGAAGGACAGCGACCATTGTCCTCTAAAACATAATACACCCCATCGCTCCCACGTACTAGGTCCGATCCACAAATGTGAATGTAGATATCCTTCGGCACTTCCACTCCGCGAAACTCTTTCCGGTAATACTGCGCATTTTCCACGTAATGCCGCGGAATGGTCCCATCGTTGAGGATATGCTGATCATGATAAATGTCATGCAAAAATAAATTCAACGCTATGATCCGTTGCGTAAGCCCCGCTTCCAAGTGCTCCCATTCCGCAGAGGTCAACACTCGTGGCACTGGATCAAAGGGGAAAATCCGCTCCGTGCCCTGCTGATCATGATAGACGTTAAAGGTAATACCTTGGCGCAAAAAATACGCGTCGCAGGCCGATTTACGACTTTCAAACTCATCGCCCTCAAGCTGCTGAAAAACTTCTAACAGGCCCTTGCACTCGGGGCGGATTTCCCCTTCTGGGGTAAACATCTCATCATAACCCGACCACGGACGGTATTTAGAAAACAGGGAATTCGGCATACGCGACACACATGACGCAGTTTTTGTGCCAAATTCGAAAAATTTTCAGCGCGAAATTGCCATCTCGCCCAAGGTGTGTTGCTGCCAGCCGTTGAACCAATAGAACGACTGAAAACGCCCATCCACCTGAATCGACGTCGAACGATCACAGCCGCATTTCACTTGATAGGGCACAGATACCCCAAAAACGCCAGTTGGAATCGCATCGACTGCAAAGGTCATACTATAAGGGTTGATATTCGTTAAGTTCGTGTAGGTGGAAAACACCGTGCTCGTCACAGTTCCCGTCGAATCTTCCGTAAATTGTGCGATTCCCCCAATACCATTGGCTGAAAACGTAAACTCGATGATGCCATGATCCAGTCCCAGCAGAAACGTGCGGTTCGCCAAGGAAGACGGTGCATAAGCCGGGAAGTAATGCACCTCCGACATCTGAAAAAAAAGCTTCGGCACCGTGGCTTGACCTAGCGCAAGGGAAATGGCGGGACTGGTATTGTCCTGACTTCGATACAGCCTACGATAAAACGTCCAAGATTGCAAATTTTGCGAGAAATGTAGCGAATAGATTGTCGATGGCGGAAGCCCCGTCGCTGGCTGTGTGACGTTCCATACGATCGGCCCATCGCGTGTCACGGCCAAGTTTCCTACAGACGGCTTCACCTCGGGCAGCCCCTGCGCTAGAACATCAAAACCTGCCGCATCCTCACCCACTCTGCGAATCGATACCGATTCGATCACTGTCTGGGTGGCTCCAGCATCGATGATCGCATCTACCGCCGTCCGACTCGCTTCGCCAGTTACAGCTCCAAACACGGTATGCAAGCCATCCAGATGCGACATCACCGAATTCCCCGTTACGAAAAACTGACTGCCATTCGTATTCGGCCCACTATGCGCCATCGAAATCACATACGGCACGTGCGTCAAAGTCGGGCGGATCTCATCGCGGATCTCATAGCCCGGTCCATCCGAGCCATCGCCCTTCGGCGAGCCGGTTTGCAGTAAGCGAAAACTCGGCGAAGTCTCCGTGCGATGTACCCGCATGCCATCGTAAAATTTCCCTTTGCGCACCGAACCATTTTGTAAATCCAAAAAAGCCCGTGAACCTTCTGCCAGCGATACAAAATTCGCCACCGTTGTAGGAGTCTGAACGTAGTCCAGTTCCACAGTGAAATCGCCATGGGTCGTGCGGAAATCCGCAAACAATTGTCCATGCGCCATGCCGATAACTAGCACCTGAAGGCCAAAAATCATCTTCCCAAAGTGTTTCATACGTTGCGCCAAGTTGGTAAGCCAGAAACGCTGACGCTTCAACGCGAATTTTTTTTAAAAACGAGATTTCTACCTTTCAGCGAGCAGGGAATAACGTCGCGTGTATCTCAATTTTCCTTTGATTTACAAAGCAAATCGTCGCGCGAAAACTTTTTTTCAGCAAATCGATAATTTTTCTTGCCGTCCCGCCGTCTTTGGTGTTTTCTTCGGCTGTCTTTTGAAACGCTTTGTCGTTTTTGTTCTTAGCTGACGTTCTCGCAACCACAGCCAAGCATTAAAACGCTAGTTCCTAAAAAGTCCCAATCGATCCTCAAAAATCAAAAAACAATATGAAACCAAAATCAATGAAAACAATTCTACTGGCAGCCCTAATGGCTCCCGGTGCGCTATTCGCGCAAACAACGGCAACC